>JBBIJR010000032.1:3962-37341 GCA_037445875.1 Bacteroidota bacterium
CAGCACCTGCTCCACGATGAAGAATTTCCTCCACTTCTCGTTGCGGCTGAGCCGGCGCGTAAAAAACGACACGACCGTGGAAGTCATCAGGCAGACGATCAACCAGAATACAAACGCGGGAATGAAGCTCAGGTTTTCGGCCAGAATGCGCTGCCGCGCGTCCACGATCGTGTACCGCCC
Organism: Bacteroidota bacterium; assembly: GCA_037445875.1. Lineage (GTDB taxonomy): Bacteria > CLD3 > CLD3 > SB21 > SB21 > JBBIJR01. The sequence continues at coordinate 4,143 of JBBIJR010000032.1, forward strand.
GAAGTACAGGATGACCCCCATGGGCAGGTAAAACAGCAGCGGCGCGATCTTCAACGACCAACGCCCCCTGCCGTACTGCAGGAGGATGTAATCCAGAAAGGCAAAGTGCAGGTGCACGAGAAGCGGCGGCAGAAAGGCCACGACGATCAACGACCAGTAGTGGAGATCGGAATATATCTCCAGCGCGTCGCGGCCGAATACGCGGCGGATGAACAGGGAGAAGAACTGCAGTCCGCACCACACGGTAAGCACGACGATCAGCGCCATGAACACATACTCGTGCAGCAACTTGTTCTGGCGTTTCGCCACCTCACCGAAGAGCACGGCGTACAGAATCATGCCGATGAAAAAACCCAGCAAGACGATCAGATCGTGTCCCGCCATACCGTCAATGCACCCGGTAAATGGAATCTCCGTTTGCGGCAAACACGGCCGCGCCGGCTTCATCCGTCCGGACCACCTCGGCGCCCGCTCGTTGGAAACTGAGAACGACCTGAGGGGACGGATGATTGAACTTATTGAAACGGCCCACCGAAATCACGGCATATCGGGGCTGTGTCGCGGCCACCAGTTCTCCCGGTGTGCCGTTCCAGGACCCGTGGTGGGCCACCTTGACGAGGTCGCAGCGCAGGAACGGGCCATACTTTCGGAGGTCCGGCCATGTTTCCAGTTCCGCATCGCCCAGTAGCAGTACACCCACCGTCCGGAATTGCAGCTTAACCACCAACGAACTGTTGTTCGTGTTCCTGGGTGCATCACCGGAGTCCGAGACGAACGCCTCCGTCGGATGCAAAAAATATAACGCCGTTTCGCCGTCAATAGCAAGGACGTCACCGGCTCGCATCCGGCGGTACGGGACACCGGACTTTCGAGTGCCCTCGAGCACATCGCGATATATATCCGACCGGTAGAACTGGCCGGGGTCGAGGACTGCGCCCACTTCGAAGTGGCGAAGAAGATAGTCGACTCCCCCCATGTGGTCGTCGTGCGGATGGGAGATCACGATCCAGTCGATACGCGAGATGCCCTGTTTCCTCAGAAAGGGCGCCACGATCTGCTCGCCGGAATCGTACTGTTCGTCCCGGTCACCCGCATCCACGATCATCACCCGCTCGTCCGGAAAGCGAATGAACGCACAGTCACCCTGTCCCACATCCAGAAAATAGACCCGCAACCCGTCCTGCGGCCGGAGCGCATGCCACCACACGGCGATCGCCGTAAGCACCGCGCCGGCCAACAGACCGTACCGCCGCACGTTCGTCCGTTCCCACAACAGCACGTACGCCACGAGCAGATAGAAGAAGACCATGCTCCAGACCCCCATGCGGTAGTATTCGACATACGCAAGCGGCAGTTGCGCCGCCCATTGAGCGATCAGCACCATGAACCGGACGACGTATTCGTTCACATTCGAGTAAACCTGGGCCAGCGTCGGCGACCAGGCCTCGGCCACACTCGAGAAAAAGCCAAGCCCCATAACGGCGCTGGACAAGGGGACGATCAGTACATTGGCCGCGAGCGCGACCACCGGAATCTTGTAGAAGTAGTACGCCGTGAACGGCACCGTCCCGATCTGGGCCGCCACGGACACGAGCAACAGGGCCACGGTCTTGTCGACCAGTGTTACCGGTCCCTGGCGGAGCACGCCGAACCTGCGTACGCCCCGCTCCAGACGCGGGTAGATCACCACGATGGACAACACGGCGGCAAACGACAACTGCAGCCCGATGTCGAACAGCGCGAGCGGATCGAGAAAAAGAATGATCAACAGTGCGACGAAGAGACTGTTGATGACATTGCGGCGCCTCTGGAGCAGCGTTCCGACCAGTACGACGCCGGTCATGATCGATGCCCGAACGATGGAGGGCGCCAGATCGCCGATCATCGTGTAGAGGGCCAGGCAGCCCAGGGTCAACCAGACTCTGGCCGCATACGGGACGCGGACGAAGCTGAACAACCCCATCAGCAGGACGCTGATGAACACGACGTGCAGCCCGCTGAGCGAGAGGATGTGGATCGTGCCCGTCAGGGAGAACGCATCGATGACTTCCTGCGGAATCTCGCTGCGTTCGCCGACCAGGAGGCCTATCACGATCGAAGCCGCCAGAGGGGACAGCGTTCGATGCGCCACGTTCATGATGTGGTGCTTGACCGGCAGTACGACATCGCGGAACCAGGCCAGGCCGTCGAAGGTTCCATAGCGGGTGATGAACGAGGGCTCGCGGACATGGACGGTGCCGTAGATGCCGCGGTACGAGAGGTAGCGCGCAAAATCGAATTCCCCCGGATTGCGTTCCCCTCGCGGCGCCCGGAGCGCACCTCGGACCGCGATCCGTTCCCCATACCGCACGTCGGTCCGGTAGGAGGTTCTCACCTGCACGCGCCCGGCCGACGGAACAGCGAGATGGCGAGACAGCAGGATCGAATCGACCTCCAACGTCCACCGGCATTTGGCACCGTCGTCTTCCGGATCGTCGATCACCGACCCGATCAGTTCCACCTGCCTGCCCAGGTCCAGAAACCTCGATACGTGCGTGGCCTCAGCGGGAGACATCGGATAACGAGCCGCGGCTGCGCCCAGGAGACCCACCAGCGCCAGAGCTGCCGCGAGCAGCGGACGGCGCGCGCGGGACCAGACTGCGGCCCCAACGAACCCACAGGACCCGAGTGCGAGTACAAGCGCATCGGCGGCATCGATGATGGCTCGCGCCGGTGTGAAGTGGATCACGGCCACGAACGCGGCGAACAACACGGAAATCCTGACGGCTGGATACTTCCCCCCTGTCATGGTTTCTCCCCGGCTTAGAGCCGCCCGATCTCCTTTTGTTGGAGCCATCCGATCTTACCGTCGGACAGGCGAATCTCCAACCACTCGCCCAGATAGGAACGGATCTCGACCCTGGCTCCTTCGTGCAGAACGAACGCACTGGCCCCGTTGGCATCGGGTTCGTTCTTCACGTCCACGACTTTTTCCAACACAATACCTTCCGGCTTGAACGTATCGATCAAGACATCCGCGGCCATCAGCGCGGTGCACAGGAGGAAAATACCCAGCGAGAGCCGGCGGACGGCCTTCAGCCAGATCGCCTCCCCGTGCAGAACCGTTCGCACCAGCAGGAGCACGCACAACCACCCGTACCATCCGATCAGAGCAAACGTAGCCAGTAAGGAAAAAGGGAAACGGGCCAATATCCCCCGGGCGAATTGCCCCGCGGCGTACTGCGGCATCTCGAGAATCTTGTCCTTCAGCTGCAATCGGGTCAGGTGGAGATTGTACGTAATGTCCTCGTCCCACGGATCGAGACGGGCGGCCTTTTCATAATAGTACACCGCGTGTCCCAGCGATTTCAATCGATAGGATGCATTGGCCGCGTTGAAATACAAAGCCGCCGATTCGTAACCGCCGTCCATGATCTGTCGATAGACCTGTATGGCCTCACTGTATTTTTTGCCGGCGTACAGCGAATTGGCATAGGTCAGCAGGCTGTCCGGTGGCCGTTCTTCAGCATACACCATCGGGCCCGCCAGAAGGATCCACGCCATCAACACTTGCTTCATCACAGCGCCCTGTCGAGGTTGAGAATGGCACGGCGAACGTGTTCGTAGACCTCTTCGACTCGTACGCGCGAGTCCCGGTCCGGTGCATACCGCGCCTCGTCGCATAATGAGAGCGCGCCCTCGAATTCCTCTGCGAGCGAGGCATCGACTCCCCGCTCCCGGATGCGGTTCAGAACATCCTCTCGCAGGACGGCTGATCCGGACAGATTCAGTTTGTCCGCCACCAGTCCGGTCAGCGTTCGGGCCATTTCGGTGTAGAAAACATCCGTTTTCCGTTCCTTAAGCAGTTTCTCAGCGGCTTTTAGTCTTCTTTTCGCGAGCGGACTCGCCTGCCGGTATTTCCATCGTACTGCATCGGCGGACTGTTTTTCGACGAAGACGCGGTAGGCTCGGACGCCAACGAGGGCCAGCGCCGGCAGTATCCACAGTGCCGCAAACCACCAGGTGCGGTAGAACCGCTCACTGGTGTGATGCCAGGAGGAGGCTGGCTTGATGTACCGGATATCCTTCGAGATCAGTTCCACCTCCTCCCGCGAAAGACCCGAGGTGGCCGAGTAGCCGCCCGACCCGGGATCCACGGTGATCGAATGCGATGCACCGGATTTCGTCACGTACGTTCGTGCGACCGGATCGAAATACGATAGGCCTGGCGGTGGAATCTCGAACGTCCGGCTGGACCGGGGAATGACGACGAACTCGAACGTCTTCTGGCCGCTCAACACATTGGAGCCCTTGTGGAGGTCGGAGGATGTTCTGGGATCGTATTTCTCGAAGTCGTCCGGAAACGGATTGGCCGGACTCACCGCCGACATAATGTTGCCGGCTCCGCTGATCTTCACCGTGTACGTCAGCGCTTCGCCCGTTCTCAGGCGTGTCTTGTCCACACCGGTGCTTATGTCGAACTGTCCGACCAGGCCGGAAAAATCGACCGGCCGTCCTTCCGCGGGCAGTTCCTTGACCGTGATCGGCACCGGAGCCGAAGAGAACTTCTTGACGACCGTCTGGCCAAACGGATCGGTGAAGGGCGAGAAGAAATCGTCGAACGCACCGCCCCTTCGGCGGGGGATGCGCAGCTCGCACTCGATCTCCGCCGGCTCGATGGTCAGCTGTCCGGCACGGGTGGGAAAGAGGGCCGACCGGCGGATCGTGTACGCGTTGTACGCAACGCCGTTGACGGTCTCACGGACTGCTTCGAGCGGCTGCTTCAGCGGGAAGTCCTCCACCCAGAATCCGGCGAAGTTCGGCATCTTTTCCGGCGAGTACTGCGTAATGGCCACGCGCGTGAATATCTTCAGGTACGCCGACAACTGCTCGCCCACGTACACTTCCCGGCGCGACGGCACAACGGCGATAAACACGTCCTCGTTTTTCGAAAGGCCTCCCTGCGAGCCGGAAATCTGTCCGGACGGAACGATTTCAAGCACGAGAGGTTGCGTGCGGCAGGTCTGGCCGCGGTACAAGACGGCAACGGAGGGGAACTTGATCTGTCCGGTACTGCGGGCGCGAAGAACGTACGTGAACGTCTTCGTGTCCGTCCTCCGGCCGTTGACGATCTGAATGGAAGTGGACACGCCGGCATTCGGATACACGATCTCGAGACCCGGCACGTCGGGCAGTACGGGCTGCGCGACCTCGCCGAGTTCCGTTCCGCTCACTTCGATGCGGAGCGTGAAGTTCAAACCCGCTTCGATGACCGAGTTCTCGACCGAAGCCGAACATCGCACTTCCTGCGCATCGACGTTCCCCACAAGAACGAGACCCATCGGCAACAGCCGTTTGAGGAATCTCAGCGAGGGTCTTAAGGCGGTCATGCAGTCAGTCCTTTCCTGCGCGGCGGCGCTGTTCCGCCAGGCGTTCGCGGATGCGTTGGGTTTTTAGATCGCCCAGGCGCCGCATCGTTATGGTTCGTTCCTGCTCGTCCGTCTGCAGGTTCGCACAGCGCAGCAGGCACTCGATCGCCTCGTCGTACCTTCCCACTCCTTCGTAGGCCCGAGCCAACAACAACAGCGCCTCCGCATCCGCCGTGTCGGTTCGTGCGGCCTCTTCCAGGAGCGGCCGGGCCTCGGCGAATCGTCCGCCGGTCAGATAGAAGGAGCCTGCGGTCTTTCGGTACTTCGACTCTCGGGGTGCGAGTTGCACAGCTGCGGTAAGGTGCCGTTCCGCTTCATGCATGTTGCGTTTGAGCATGAGGGCGTGGCCCAGATTAAAATGCGCGGATGCGTTCAGCGCGTCGAGCGACAGGCACTTTTCGTACAAGACGATCGCGCTGTCGAGGCGGCCGAGCTGACCGAGCACATTGCCCAGGTTGTTGTACGCGGGGGCGTAGTCGTCGTCGATCTCGATGAGCATATCATAATAGTGGCGTGCCTGGCCCAGGACGCCCAGTTTCTCGCAAACGTTGCCCATCTGGAAATAGGCTTCCCGGTATCGGGGATAGAGCTCGGCGGCCTTTTCGTATTCCTTCATTGCTGAAGAATATTGTCGGTCCCGCTCCAGGGCAAGTCCGCGTTTGAAGTACGGCCGAGCTTTTTCCTCCAGCGCCTTGTCGTCACAGCCGCCGCAACCGCTCAGCACGGACACCGCCACACCGATCCACCAGACCGCGCACCGGTTCATGACTTTTCCAGCTCGGCCAGGAGGTCCCGGATCCGGGCGGCCTTCTCGAACTCCAAATGCCGAACGGCCTGTTTCATTTCTTTCTGCAGCGTCTCGATCAGTTTTTGCCGGTCGCCGCTCGACAGCATTGCCTGATAGTCCGGGACGGGTTCCGCCGCCATGCGGCGCTGCTCCGCCGCGTCCGTTTGATAGGCAAAATAATCGGCCACCGACGTGGCGCGTCTGATCTGTTCCACCGATTTCCGGATCGTGGTCGGCGTGATTCCGTGTTCCGCATTGTACGCCACCTGCATCTGCCGGCGCCGGACGGTCTCGTCGATCACTTTTTGCATCGACTCGGTCACGCGGTCCGCGTAAAAGATCACTTTGCCGTTCTCGTTCCGCGCGGCCCGGCCCGCCGTCTGCATCAGGGAACGCTCGCTGCGGAGAAAGCCTTCCTTGTCGGCATCGATCACCGCGACGAGGGAGACTTCCGGCAGGTCCAATCCTTCGCGCAGCAAATTGATGCCCACGAGTACGTCGAATGCGGCGAGCCGCAGGTCGCGCAAAATGTCCACGCGTTCCAGCGCATCGATTTCCGAGTGCATGTAGCGCACGCGCATCTTCAAATTGCTCAAATACTCCGTGAGGTCTTCGGCCATACGCTTGGTCAGCGTTGTAACGAGCACGCGCTCTTTGCGCTCGACCCGTTCGCGGATTTCGTGGATCAGGTCGTCGATCTGGTTCTTTACGGGACGCACCTCGATCTCCGGATCGAGCAGCCCGGTCGGGCGGATGATCTGTTCGACGATCACGCCCTGCGTCTTCTGGAGTTCGTAGTCCGCCGGGGTCGCGCTGACGAAGACCACCTGATGGATGAGGCTCTCGAACTCCTCGAACTTCAACGGCCGGTTGTCTAGAGCGGACGGGAGGCGGAAGCCGTACTCGACCAGGTTGAGTTTCCTTGCCCGGTCGCCGTTGTACATGGCCCGGACCTGCGGCAGCGTGACGTGCGACTCGTCGATGATCAGGAGAAAATCCCTCGGAAAAAAATCGATCAGACACGCGGGCCGCTCCCCTTCCCCGCGCCCGGCGATGTGGCGCGAGTAGTTCTCGATACCCGAACAGTACCCGAGCTCCAGCATCATCTCGATGTCGTATTTCGTTCGTTGTTCCAGCCGCTGCGCTTCGAGCAATTTGTTCTGCGACCGTAACAAAGCCAGCCGCTCCTCTAGTTCCGCCTGGATACGCAGAATCGCCTGCTGGAGCTTCTCCTCCGTGGTCACGAAATGCGTCGCGGGAAAGATCACGGCCGTTTGCGAACGTTTGATCAATTTGTTCGAGACCGGTTCGAGGTACGAGATCTGGTCGATCTCCTCTCCGAACATCTCGATGCGAACGTAGTGGTCTTCGTAGGCCGGATAGATATCGACCACGTCGCCGCGGACGCGGAAGGTGCTCCGCTTGAAGTCCATATCGTTCCGGTTGTACTGCATCTGCACGAGCCGCTCGAGAATCTTGTTCCTGCCGATGGACTGGCCTTTCTCCAGGTAGACGTACAGGTCGCGGTAGTCTTCCGGAGAACCGATGCCGTAGATGCAGCTGACGGACGCCACCACGATCACGTCGTCGCGCTCGAGGAGCGAACTCGTTGCCCGCAGGCGCAGTTTTTCGATCTCGTCGTTGATCGACATGTCCTTTTCGATGTACGTGTCCGTCGAAGGCACGTACGCCTCGGGCTGGTAGTAATCGTAGTAGCTGATGAAGTATTCCACGGCATTGTCCGGGAAGAACGTCTTCAACTCCCCGTACAGCTGCGCCGCGAGGGTCTTGTTGTGGGACATCACCAGCGTCGGCCGCTGGATGCGCTCGATCACGTTGGCCATGGTGAACGTTTTCCCCGATCCTGTTACGCCGAGGAGGGTCTGGAACTTGTCCCCGCGTTGCAGCGCGTCCGCGAGTACATCGATCGCCGCCTGTTGATCGCCCTGCGGCGTGTAGTCCGACACGATCTTGAATTTCTGGCCGGTGCGTTTCATGCGGCTAACTTATTCATCGATTCCTTCGTCGGGCGGTCCACGAGACCCGCCGTTGCCCGGATGGGATCCTCCGTGTTGTTTCCGGTCACGTATTCAGCAGCTTGAAGAGACGGACATTCAGAAAAAGGTTTTCCTTGCCGAGTTTTGTGCTTTTGAGAATGCCCGCCTCCTCGAAGGCACGCAGATATTCGGCCGCGGTCTGGCGTCCGGCGATGCCCGCCTCTACGAGGAACTGGACCTTCGTGTAGGGCTGATGGAACAACGTTTCAATGATCTCCTTCGAAGTCATGCGGTCGGGCAGTTTCGATTTCGCCCTCCGCAGCGTCTCGTCCATGAGGTCGCGTATCGCCAGGATCCGCCGGCGGGTGGAGATCGCCGTCTCTTCCAGACCTTCCAGGACGTATTCGATCCACGGTCCCCATTGCTGCTTTTCGGTTACATTCCTCAGCAGACGATAGTAGTCGCCCTTGGTGCGGATGATGTACCGGCTCAGGTACAGGACCGGCAGTTCCAGCAGACCTTGCTGGAGCAGAAAGAGCACGTTGATAATGCGACCGGTTCGCCCATTGCCGTCGGCAAAGGGGTGGATGGCTTCAAACTGGTAGTGAATGAGCGCCATCCGAATCAGCGGATCGACCCCGGACGGGGCGTGAATGTACCGTTCCAGGTCCTTGAGTTTGCCGCGAATGGTCTCTTCACCTTCCGGGGGCGTATAGACGGTCTCGCCGGTTTTGGAATTCAGTATGCGGGTTCCCGGTGTGCGGCGTATTCCGCCCTCATGCCCCTTGAGGATCTTTACGATATCCGTGAAAAGGTTGGTGGTCAGGAGCGGACGTTTCTTGAGGCGGTTATACGAGGACCATACAGCTTCCCGGTACCGCAGTACTTCTTTGGTCTGCGGATCGGTGTCCGCGTTCGCGGACGAAAAGGCCTTGAACAAGGCGTCGTTCGTTGTCAGAACGTTTTCGATTTCCGAACTGGCCCGCGCTTCCTGGAGTACGAGCGAATTGACCAGGATCGCCTGGTTGGGAATGGCAGGACCCAGGCCTTTCAGTTCCGCCAGCGCGCGCCCCGCCCGGATCGCTTTTTTCAGAACGGCGGTCGTTTCCACGTCGGTCCCGGGCGGCAGGGCCGGCAGTTCGTTGAAAGGTTTGCATCGATCAAAGAGCAGCGGGAACTCCGATATTTGCCAACGCTACAAACTAACTCATCATGTCGATTTTTTCAACTATTTTCGACACGTTTCTCCTACGCGTCGATTCCGTCGACATGAGCCGCTTTTCGGTATTTCCCCGAATCGACTCGAACAATCTTAGGCGATATAACGCATCGGGGCCCCGGCGAGATCGATTTCATCGTCGAGATCTTGAATTTCTGGCCCGTGCGTTTCATGGATGGAGGGAAAGATAGGAAAATTTGGAAGAATAACAAGTTCGGGGGAACAATCGAGCCCCTCCGACGGGTACCCAGCTTCCTGTTGTTTCTTTTCCGGCCAGCGCGTATTTTGTCAGCGTGTAGCGTCCGGACTTTTTCCGCGCCGTCGTCAGCCGCGTGGGCATCTACGACATGCTGGGCGTCGAACTCAGCCCCAATGGCGCATTCCATGTGATGGGTTTCGGCACGGTGAAGAACGAGGAACAGTTCAACGCCCTTTTCCCGTATTCGCCCTATCGTCGCGTGAAGGACGGCACAGCCTATCCGGCGGTGCTGATGGCCACCAGCACAACGACGACCGGGTCGATCCGACGCTGTCGCGAAAGATGATCGCCCGTTTGCAGCGGGCCAGCCGATCCGGACACCCGATTCTGCTCGTCATGCACGCGCGAACCGGTCACGACCAGGAAACCTCCCGTCGGGACCGTTTGGCCTAAGATGCCAACATGTTGCGTTTCTTATGGACCTGTTGGGGATGACGTACCGGAAGCCCGTGGCTGGTCCATGGGCGGCCGTGAACCCTCGGCGGGACGGCGTGTATGTCCAAAACAGGGTGTATCTGAAGATCAACTTGTTCGAGAGGCATGCGATGGACATCCAAAATGTGACGTGCAAACAGTGCGGTTCGCAGAATCCTTCCACTTCCACGACCTGCATGGTGTGTGGAACGCGCCTGTCCCGGCCGGGCGAACAGACGGCGGCAAGGTAAAAGCGGAGCGCGGCCGTGGCCGGCCTGTTGGCCGTCGCCATCATGGCCGTGGGCGTATTCATGACGCTCCTGGTGAGCGAGCCGGAGAAGTCCATCCACCGCCACGGCCTGCAGGTAGACCTTCGATACGTCGGTCATGAGTTTCAGATCGCCAACCGTGACGATTTCGACTGGATCGATGTGGTGGTGCGCATCAACGACGAATTCGAGCTCAGACTTCCCCGCGTTGCTGCGGCTACGTCGCAATCGGTCGAGCCATCGCGGTTCATCGATTACGACGGCAGGTCGCTGGATCCCCGGACGCATACGCCGAAGTCATATACCGTCGCCGGAACCGATCCCGAAGGTTCACGGCTGTCGTGCTGGGCCACTTTTCAAGAATAGCTCCCTCGGTCAGGCCCGGCCCACGTCATGCTGAGAAAGATCGGTGTATGCACGCTTCTCATACCGGAGCTCGTCGGGTGTGCGGCTCTTTCGGATAATACCCTCCATACCATGCATGTGATCGACCACGGCCTGCACACGGGCCTGTGCGTACGCGCCGACGACTTAAACCGGCAGGCAGCCGACCTGCGTGACCGCTTCCAGGAAGCGGAGTATTACGAGCTGGGATGGGGCGATGCGGCGTTCTACCAGGCCGAAGAGAAGACGACCGGTCTCGCGCTCGGCGCTCTGTTCTGGCCCGGCGACGCGGTCATGCACGTGGTCGGGTTCCGCGGCGAACCGCGCGAGTACTTCAAGGGTACGGACGTGCGGCGCGTTGCCTTGAGCGACGAAGGATACAACCGCCTCCTCCGATTCGTTTCCGACGGTTTCCACCGGGACGGGAACGGCCGTCTCGTCCCGGCCAAGCGCGGAATCTATGGAGACAGCCAGTTCTACCGGGGAACGGGCCACTACCACGCGTTGAACACGTGCAATACGTGGACCGCTGAAGCCCTGTCGATGGGTGGGATCCGAATCGAATCGGCGACGATGTCGTCGGACATCCGGTGGGGACTCGTCGGAAAAGGCCGTTTGTGCACACCCGCTCAGTCGGTCACCGACACTACCGCACACGATTCAGCCCAATAACCGCGAACCGCCCCATGGAAACACCGGTTTTGCTCCTGAAACAAAAGAATTGCTTGTCTGCTGATTGTGGATTACCTTTTGATATGAGCGTACGGGAAATCATTCGTATCCTTGCGTCAAAGGCCGTCCTCTTGACGTATGCGTTCATCGGATACCTGGCCGTGGCCGACCGGGAATTGCCTTCCTGCGCCGTGAATCAGGTGCCGGCTTATTCCATCAACGACCAGACACAGCCGTCGGCGCAATCCCACCCCGTGGCCATGGCCGAGCATATGGGCGCGGTCAAGAAGATGCCGGTGGACTATTCCGTCGAAGTATTGAGTCTGGATCCGTGGTTCATACACACGTCGGCATGGGTGATCCTCCATGCCGCGAGGCCACCCACTTTTTCGAAGCAGATTTTCACCAGCCAAACCCCCAGAGCACCCCCTTTCACCTTCTCCTTTTCTTAGCACCGTTCCGATTCCCGCGCCGCTGTTTCAGGACGGAAAATGATTGATCCTGAAATGTCGCGGGCATGAATTCGTTCTCGTCAAAGGAGAAGTGTTATGAGTTCTTCCGAGTATAACAGCAAAGGCGGCATTATCATGTTCGGCATTATTGTGACCTTCGTGCTTGCCATCTACATCAGCTTCGTCGTCGTCATGGTCAACTGATCGCCCGTTCCGGCCTTCCGGAAACCGGACAGTTTTTCCCGTTCACGCGGGCAAAGATTGTCCGGTTTTCTTTTGCCGTGCCAGGGGCATACGGCGCAAATGTTTCGAATCTCTTGCGACTGAGACGGACGGGGCGTACCTTGGAGCGTGATTCCTGTATCCAGGGAGCTGTTACGCGCTGCATGAACTACTACGCGGAGACGCTGGCGGCGGAACGATTGCGAAAATGCTATGACCTGGCGCCGGCCCGGGTGAAGCAATACCTGGAAAGCGAAATCGCGTTCGTTGCCGAGTTCTTGAGACCGGACCAGGTCGCTCTTGAGCTGGGGTGCGGTTACGGCCGCGTAATATACGGTCTGCCGACCATGCCGATGCGGCTCGTGGGAATCGACACGTCGTTCGACAGTCTGCAACTCGCCCGCCGGATTGCGCCGGCGTCGGTCGACGTTCATTTCTTCCGGATGGACGCCCTGCATCTGGGTCTCTTGGATTCCTGCATGGATGCGGTGTTCTGCATACAGAACGGCATCGCCGCCTTCGGGGTTGATCCGGTGAGCCTCGCAGGAGAGGCCCTTCGCGTCACACGGCCCGGAGGAGTGGTCCTGTTCTCCAGCTACGCGGAAGGCTTCTGGGATGAGCGCCTCGCGTGGTTCCGCCTTCAGTCGGCGGCGGGATTGATCGGCCCGATCGACGCCAGGGCCACGGGCCGTGGGGTGATCGCGTGCGAGGACGGTTTCCGCGCTGCCACATTCGATCGAGACGCATTCGAGGATCTCGCGAAGGCCGTCGGGCAAACCTGCCGCATCGTGGAGGTTGACGGCTCGAGCCTCTTTTGTATCATACACAAAAGCGATGCCGTACGGCGGCAAACCGTGTGAAAGGGGACGATCCCTGGCCGAGAATTTTCAAAACGTCTACGAAGACGCTCATCGAGCCGATGCCTATGCGGGACTGGAGTTCCCCGGTACGTACTATCTGGCTTATCGAGACCTCCCGGCCATTCTGCGCGAGCATGTCCGCGGGCACCGGGCAATCGATTTCGGATGCGGGACGGGCCGGTCGACAAGGTTTCTCAAACGACTCGGATTCGAAACGGTCGGTGTCGATATCGCTTCGGACATGCTGTCACACGCCCGCCAACGGGACCCCGATGGAGACTACCGACTCGTGGCCGACGGCCGCCCCGGAGACCTCGCCGCAGGGACGTTTGACCTTGTTCTATCGGCGTTCACGTTCGACAACATCCCCACGCTGGAAAGGAAGGCCGAACTGTTTCGCGATCTCGGCAACCTCCTCGACCGGGAAGGGCGCATCGTGAATCTGGTGTCCTCGCCGGAGATTTACACGCATGAATGGGCATCCTTCACGACAAGGGACTTTCCGGAGAACCGGACCGCCCGCAGCGGCGAGCGCGTGAAGATCGTCATGCTCGACGTGCCGGACCGAAGGCCCGTGGAGGACATTCTTTGTACGGCCGAGGACTACGCCGAAGTGTATCGTCGAGCGGGTCTGGTCACGGTAGCCACTCACCGTCCGCTCGCCACGTCGGATGAGCCATTCCCCTGGGTGAACGAAGCTTCCATCGCTCCCTGGACCATTTACGTGCTCAAGAACACAGAAAGCGAATGAAAGGGGCCGGATCATGAAACTGAACGCAGCATGGCACAAGGCTCATCCGATGCCGCCAAAAGCAACCCTCGAGCAGCGAATCCGCTGGCACCTGGAACATGCCAGACAGTGCGCGTGCAGGCCCGTCCCTGAAAAACTCCGCTGCGAAATAGAGGCGAGGCGGAAGACGGTTCCGTCCAGGAAGACGGGGCGTGGAACTCGGCGGGGGCAACCGTGAAACATTTTCCGTGGACACTTCGTTACACGGGCGCAGGATTATCTGAGGAGCCATACGCATGAACGCTGTTTCCGTCGGCATCGGCCTGGTCGCGCTGCTGCTTGCCCTCGTGGGATTCATACCTCTGCTCGGCTGGCTTAACTGGCTGGTGATTCCGGGCGCCATCGTCGGCCTCGTATTGGGATTGATGAGCCGGAAGACGAACGGCCGGAATATCAATCTGGTCGTGATCGCCCTCGCCGTTATCCGCCTTTTTCTGGGCGGCGGTATTTTCTGACGTGATTTCGTGGACTACGCCGAAAGCAACGCATACTCGGATAATTCATACCACCACGAGCAGGAGAAATTCATGACACCCCAGCAAATGGTCGCCGCGTGGGTGGAAGTCTTCAACCGTGCCGATGTCGACGCGCTGGCCGAATTTTATGCCGAGGACGCCGTAAACCACCAGGTCGCCGAACAACCGGTCCACGGGCGCGAGGCCATCCGGACGATGTTTCGGGACGCCTTTGCCGCCGCTCCCATGCAGTGCATCGTAGAGAACCTCTTCGAAGACGGTGAGTGGGCCATCCTCGAATGGCGCGATCCGCTCGGCCTTCGCGGATGCGGTTTCTTCCACGTCGTGAACGGCAAGATCGTCTTTCAGCGCGGTTACTGGGACAAACTCATGTTCCTGAAACAACACGGGCTGCCCGTTCCGAAATGAGCGCACCGACCTTCGAGAGGAACGGACCGGTCATGAAGATCTACCTGCGATGGGCTGCGAGGTCCATCCTTCTCACCTTGCTATGTGCGGTTCCGGCGCTTGCGGAACCGCACGATACGGCGCGCGTGAACGTCCGCCTGATTACGGACGAGGCCGACGCCGTATTGTCCATCCTCGATGCCCGGCGCCGGGGAGAACCCATCGCCGATTCGGCCTGGGGCCGGCTGTTTGCCAGTGAAGGATACGCACGCCTCAAGAAAAGGGAGGCGGCCTTCAAACGCCCCTTCGAAGATTCCGTCTTTCAATCGTTCGTGCGGTCGGACAGTCTGCTCCATCGGTTGGACGAACTCGAAACGACGCTTGCCCGATGGAAGACCATGGATATGGGCGCCGCCGCCGGACGAGCGCTGGCCTATCTGCCGGACGGTGCTTCCATCACGGCGAAAATCTACCCGGTCGTCAAACCGAAGACGAACAGCTTCGTGTTCGAGGTTCGCACCGATCCGGCGATTTTCTTGTACCTCGATCCCACCGTGTCGGCCGAGAAATTCGAGAACACGGTGGCCCATGAATTATACCATATCGGTTACGGGACCGCCTGCCCTGCAAAGGAAGCGGCGGAAGCGATCGACCGGCTGCCGGACCCTGTGAAACACGTCGTGGACTGGACCGGCGCGTTCGGCGAAGGTCTGGCCATGCTCGCGGCCGCGGGCGGACCCGACATCCATCCGCATGCAGTCAGCGCGCAGGAGGAACGCCTTCGTTGGGACGGAGACATGATGAACTTCAACACAGACCTCCGGGAGGTTGAGAGGTTCTTTCTTGATGTGCTGGATGACCGGCTCACCAAAGAAGAACGGGAAGAGAAGGCCTACTCGTTCTTCGGCATCCAGGGTCCATGGTATACCGTGGGATGGAAAATGGCCGCCTTGATCGAGAAGACATACGGCCGACGGGCTCTCATCGATGCTACGTGCAACTACCGAATCCTCCTGTCAACGTACAATCGCGCCGCCGTGCAGTTTAATCGTGCCGGCGGAGATACCCTCGCGGTGTGGTCCGTCCGAATCATCGAAGCCATTACACCGAAGGGCCGTGGAAGCGATCAACACTGACCGGCGCCGCCAATGAAGAAATCCTCTCATCCTGCCGTTCACCGGTTCACGTCGATCCTCGAGCCGTCCGGCAATCGTGTATGGGGCTGCCACTTCCGCGTGCCGGCACGCATCGCCAAGCGGCTGATCGAAGGATCCGACCGCCGTGTGCTGTGCTCGATCAACGGTACGCGGGAACGTGCGTGCGGCATCCTGCACCGGGGGCCGGGATTGTATCTGATCACCGTGAACAAGAAACTCCGGACCGTGCTCGACCTTGCCTTCGGAGTCAAAATTGGCGTCGCGCTGCGCAAAGACCGTACGGAATTCGGCTTGCCCATGCCGGAGGAACTTCGCATTGCACTTGCCCAGGACGATGTGGGCCGAAAGTGGTTCGATCGGCTCGCTCCCGGGAAGCGCCGGACGCTTCTGTACATGGTCAACTCCGCGAAGAGTCCGGACATCCGTATCCGGCGCGCAGTCGTCATCGCGGAACACCTGAAAGCTAATGCCGGGAAGATCGATTACAGACGGTTGTACGAGGCAATGAAAAATCCGAGGAGGAGTCGATACTAAGACAGTAAACACTTTCTGACTGTAGTACGATCCGGTACAAGCCCGATCCTGATTTTTCTGAGGATCGCCACTGAGAACTTAACCGCCTCGTATCACCGCCTATCATTGACTATTGCTCATGGATAACTGATGAGTCCCCTTGCATTCCACGCCTCTTTCCCCTATTTTCGGGATAATCCTAAACAACCAAAGCAAGGAGCGGATATGAAGTTCTTCATAGACACCGCCAATCTCGATGAGATCCGGGAGGCCGCTTCGTTGGGCGTCCTGGACGGCGTTACAACCAACCCGTCGCTGGTCGCGAAGGAAAAGAAGACCGACTTCAAGGAGCTGCTCCGGGAGATCTGCAAGATCGTCAACGGGCCCATCTCCGCGGAAGTGGTGAGCACGGACCTCGACGGTATCCTCAGGGAAGGCCACGAGCTGGCCAAGATCCACGACAACATTACCATCAAGGTGCCGCTGATCAAATCGGGACTGCAGGCCTGCAAGCGATTCACCTCCGAGGGCATCAAGGTCAATGTGACGTTGTGTTTCTCGCCGAATCAGGCGCTGCTCGCCGCTAAGGCCGGCGCCACCTTCGTCAGCCCCTTTGTAGGACGCCTGGACGACATCAGCACCGACGGCATGCAGTTGATCGGAGAGATCTGCACGATGTACCGCAACTACGGTTACAAAACCGAAGTGCTGGTCGCGAGCGTGCGGCACCCCATGCACGTCGTGGAGGCCTGCCAGATCGGCGCCCACGTCTGCACGATGCCGTTCAAGGTTATCGATCAATTGATCCATCATCCGCTGACGGACCTCGGCCTGAAGAAATTCCTCGAAGACTGGAACAAACTGCAGAACGTCAAATAATCTCCCACACGCCCAAGGAAAACGGCATGCATCGATTCGCCGGCCGCCTCGCGTGGCCTGTACTCTTCGTGTGTACCGCTCTGTTCCCGCTCCGCGCGCAGAACGATGTCTCGGCGTCGCGCCAGAATGCGGTCACCCGCGCCATTAAGAAAGTTGTTCCCGCCGTCGTCGGCATCAACGTGGTCTCGATCAAGGAGTACACGTATTCCAACCCGTTCTTCAACGACGAGTTCTTCAGCCAGTTCTTCCCGCGCCAGAAGTATTACGACAAGGTCAAAGGACTCGGCTCCGGCTTCATCATCTCCGAGGACGGGTACATCCTCACAAACGAGCACGTCGTCGAGGGGGCGGTGGAGATCATCGTCACGTTGACCGACGGGAGCAAATATCCGGCTCAGATCGTGGGCCTGGACCGCACGACGGATGTGGCGCTGCTCAAGATCAACCCGACGAGCAAGGTGACCTCGCTCGAGTTCGGTGACTCGGACGATCTGATCATCGGAGAATGGGTGATCGCGCTGGGCAATCCGTTCGGACTGTTCGACATCAACAACCAGCCGACGGTGACGGTGGGTGTGATCAGCGCCACGCGTCGCGATTTCGGGCTCGTCGAAGGCCAGCACGTGTATCAGAACATGATCCAGACCGACGCGGCCATCAACGGCGGCAACAGCGGCGGCCCGCTCGTCAATGCACTCGGCGAAGTCATCGGGATCAACACGTTCATCTACAGCGGGTCCGGTTCGGGGAAGACCAACATCGGCATCGGGTTCGCCATTCCGATCAGCCGCGTCAGCAAGATCCTGCCGGAACTAAAGACCAAAGGCGCCGTCGACCGCTCCTTCACGATGGGTTTCAAGTACCAGGCGGTCGACCGGATGATCGCGCAGTATCTCGGACTCGACGACGTCCACGGCATCGTGCTGTCCGACGTGCAGCCCAACGGCCCGGCGGACAAGTCGGGACTCAAAGTGAGCGACGTGATCGTCAAGATCAACGGTAAAAACGTCAACAACGAATACGATTTTCAGAAGGTCATTCTCGGGGACGATCTGCGGGTCGGGGACATCGTCGATCTGGAGATTATTCGTGAGAAAAAGCGCTTCAAGGTCAAGCTAAAACTCGGCAAGGCCTGATCCCCGGCAAGCCTCCCTACAACCGCCTCCCCAACACGACCGTGGCCTTGACGCGCTGGCTGTAGCCGCTGGTATCGTCAATCGCTTCCACGTAGATCACGTAGATGCCCATCCGTGCGGTCCGGTTCGTCCGGTCCTTTCCGTCCCACGTGATTTCTCGATGGCTTCCGGAGGGCGAATGGTTCAGCAGCGTACGGATCAGGCGGCCCTGATGGTCGTAGATCCGCACGGTGAGGCGCGCCTGCGTGACGGGCAGGTCGATCCGTATCGTCGTCGCTTCGCCGCGGTCCACAAAGAACGGATTCGGCTCCGCGCTCAGCCTGGCCTTGCGAGGCAAGGCCCCCACGAAAAGACTGTTCACTTCTCCGGGCGTGCCGCCTTCCGGAAATACGCACGATCCCCAGTTGGATGCCGCGCCGGAGGGATTATCCGGCCTCTTTCGCTCCAGCGAGATTCCCTCACCGCCGCCCCATGATGGCACATAATAGAGACTGTCAACGGCACGACCGGTCAGGTCGCGCAGCGTCACCTGTGTCCCCGCATCGATCAACGACGGAAGACCGTCCAGGGGGACCAGCAGCACCGAATCGGGGAAGGAAAACCGCGATGGGAAGGCGGTTTTCCCGGCCAGTACGACGTAACCGCCCGGAGACACCGGGAACGGCCGCGTAGTCAACAGGGACTTCCGGTTGCCGACCTGCAGCGCCCAGTGGACGAGATCGATCGTGGAGTCCGAGCGGTTGAAAAGTTCCACATACTCCGGTTCTCCGGTGAACGGGCTGTACTGGATCTCGTTGATCACCATCGTTTGGGGAAGAATGGGCTTGACCGACAGGATGCTGTTGGCGCGGCCCGGAGTGGCACCCGCAGCGTCCAGGCAGGACGTCCAGTTGGCTGGAAGGCCGGACGGAGCGTCGTAGGACACACGCTCCAGGCTCACGCCGTTTCGGCCACCCCACACGTTTTCGTACCGGACCGAATCTACGACGGCACCCACGTCATCGGCTAGGACGATCAAGTCGCCGTCGTTGTTGAGAGACGGTAAACCCGGTACAACGACCACGGAACTCTCGGCCAGCGTGGGGAAACGTGAAAAAACCAGACTGTCTCCCGCAAAGACGCGGAAGGCGCCCGGAGAGAGGAGGTGACCGACAGCGGTGATCGGCTTCAATGAAGACAGGTCGGAGATCGTCCAATCCTTCAAGTCAAGAACGGCAGTGCCGCGATGGTAGACTTCGACGAATTCAACCTGTGACGTATCCGGCTGGTACAGGATCTCGTTGACGACCAGACTTCCGGCTCGCACGGACGTGGACAGCTCGGCAAAGGCGAGATTGTTTTGAAGCTTCTGGTCGTATGCGTAGTCCACACGGATGCCGATCCGATGCGACCAACCCGCCCGGACGCCGCCCGCCAGCTTGCCGAACGACGGCACCTTCCAGCCCGCCCGCACAGGCACCGAATCGCCGGCCATCTGCAGCAAGACCTCCGCCGAATCGATGAGCTCCGAGAGCACCGGCTGGCTGTCCCTGTCGGCATCGAAGTAGACGAAAACACGGCACAACGTATCCACCGCAGCCGTGCCCACATTACGTATGAGCGCATCTATATAGACGGAGTCGCCCGCCGACGGGTGCAGCGGATCGAAACGGACGTCGCTGGAAAAGACGGCCACGTCCAACGGCAGCGGGGTCAGACTATTCATCCTGCCCGGGGTCGCTCCCGACGGATCCTCCGACGTTCCCCAGTTCGACGGTACGAAAGACGGAGCATCCGCCTCACGCCTTTCCAGACTCCGATCGGTCCCTCCGCCCCACGTGTCCTCGTAAAAGAGGGAGTCGATGACGGCCCCTCCGCTGTCCTGGATCAACAGCATATCCCCGTTGTCGTTCAGGGCGGGAAAGGTTGAAAGGAATATCGCACGTGCGGCAAAATCCGCATAATGAGTCATAAATTTCACGGAGTCCCTTCCGACGACTAGGTGTTCCTGCGGGGCCAGCGGAAAATCCCCGCCGGTCAGTGTCTTGGGCGCATCCAGGGCCGCCTCGTCGGCGATTTTCCATTTTTTCAGATTCAGCGTGTCGCCGGATCGATTGAACAGCTCGATCCACTCCGTGCCGGTGGTGGACGGTTTATAGAGAATTTCGCTTATGACGATCGCGTAGCGGGACGGGGACACGGCGATGGAGTCGCTCTCCTCGTTATTCGCCGGATTGCCGTCGTCCATCGGTTCCACGGATGCTGCGTCGATCACAACGAAATATGCGTGTTGTCCCCTCGACAGATTTGTCCGTTCCCATTCCACAACCAGCGAATCTCCCGGCGTGAACGATCCCGAGTACTGCACGGAATCGACGATCTCCTCCGCGTCCGCCGCACGGTCGTTGTCTACGTCCTCGTACACGTACACGACAAAGCCGGAGGCCGCCGTCAGCCCGTCGTTGCGAATGAGTGCGCCGACCGTTACTGCATCGCCCGCACGGTAGGGCGGAGGAGAGAAACGTAGCGAATCCCCCGCAACGGCCAGATCCATCAAGACGGCTACGGACACGGAATCTGTAAGGCGATCATCGGACGCTACCGTATCCGGCCCCGGAAGAACGCTGTCCAGTACGGTGAAAAACACGTTCCAGCCCTCGACCAGAGACATCGTCTTCAACGGTACGGTGAGGGAGTCGAGCCGCTCCAGTTCCGTCTCCACCACGGCCGAATCGGCCTCCTCTCCGCCATCGGCCGTGCGGTTGCCGTTCAGATCCTGATAGAGCTTCATTCGAAACGATTCAACACCACGAATGCCGCCGTTGCGAACGGTCACCGTGACCGTGTCGACGCTTCCGGGCATTGGAGCGGCGGGCAGAAACGTCATGCGGACCAGGCTCAGGTTAGTGGGGGGAGGCGCACCGGGTGTCCCGTTGACGTAGAGGCTGTTCGTCCAGTTCGAAGCCGCATTTACGCTGTCCGGCCGGATCTTCTCGTCGGACGTTCCCATGCCCCCGTTATCCAGCGTGTACCAGTACTCCGACACCCGCTGGCGGGCCGTGTTGAGGATACTCACGCGCTCGGACGCGCTGTTGCTCAGCCCGCCGCTGCCGAACGTAGAACCCTGGATCTTGAGTACCCTGGCCGTGTCGGGGATCAGGGGCCCGTACGTGCCGTTCACCAGGTCGTAATCGGCGTCGAAGAGAATGGCGTACTGACCGGGGAACAACAAGAAGCCCTCACCGGCATCCACAATCCGGTCGCTGTCGTTGCCGCCGGCGTTGTCCGTGATCAGCCAATCCGTCAGATCGACGGTCGTCGCGCGGCCAAAGTTGTGGATTTCGATGAACTCATCCGTGTTCTCACTACCCGATGGATCGAACATGATTTCCGTCAGGGTCACGCTGTCCGCGATCTGCGCGTGAAGCGGCAGGGCAGAGACCACTAGCAGGAATATCCATCCCGTATGAAGGAATTGAAGCATGGTCACTCGGGCTACGTAGATCAGGGCTTATTAAGCCGGCTGATGACTCCATCCTTGAATTGAAGAATATGGACCGATTGATTGGACTGGGTATGCCGGGCCCAGAGAATCTCGTTATGCAATCCCTTCCACTGTACACCTTCCTGAAGGCGCAGTAGCATCCGGTCGCTCGTTCGTGCGCCCTCATCGACCAGCCGGGCCACCAACCGTGCCAGATCGAAACCGAAGACCGCCTCGTCGGAGGCCTCCCGCCCGTATGCTTTTCGATACGAGGCACGGAACGTCTGAACGTCGCGGTCCCCCGGATCGAGGTGGAATCCGGACACGAAAACAACGCCGTTCACGTACGACTGCTGCAGTTTGAGTTCCGTCGGCTCATACCACTGGTCGCCGCCGAGGAGTCGAGTCCGGATATTGTAGAAAGCGATCTGTGGAGCGATGTACTTGATGTCGCTCTCGTAGACGGGCAGGAACAACCCGTCGAACCGGGAGACGGGGATTGCATACTCTTCTTTGACATCCTCCGTCACGGGAAAATACCATGCGTACAGGGAGTCGATTTGACGTTTGCTGTATTGATGAATCTCACCCAACCGATTGGCCGTGAGCACGCTGTCGACGAAGCCGATCTTTCGAAGGGCGATCAGTTGTGAACGGAAATCCTGGGTGTTTTCGTAATATCGCTCGACCGCCAGCACACGGGCTCCTCGCTCTTCCACAAACTGCGTAAAGGCTTCGATGGCCTCGTCGCCGTAACCGTCGGAGGGAGCGAGGATGGCGAATCGCCGGGCGCCCAGGCGGTTGACCGCGTACTCTGCAAGCGCTGCACTGCGTGTTCGAACCGTGGCGTTCGCTTCGTAGACACAGGGGCCTATGCGATGGAGATCGGACTTGTTGGCCGTCGGCG
Source organism: Bacteroidota bacterium (assembly GCA_037445875.1). Taxonomy (GTDB): domain Bacteria; phylum CLD3; class CLD3; order SB21; family SB21; genus JBBIJR01. The sequence goes on from JBBIJR010000032.1 coordinate 26,794, forward strand.
ATACGATGGGAATGCAGTACCGATTGGCCACCACGGAGGCGGCGGCCATCTCTTCGCTTTCGATGGGCCCGATGATCAGGCTCACTTCCTCCGTGGCGAGGTCGCGCGCCGACAGGATGGCCTGTACGACATCCGACTGATCGTCGTACACGACAGAAAGGATGGGCACATTCGCCGACTCGTTGTAAAGATTGAGCGCCAACTCCACGCCCCGCCGGATGTCCAGGCCCATCTCACCGTTCCGGCCCGTGAGGGAAGTGATCAATCCGATCTTGACCGGACCGTCCGCCTTTCCGCCGATCTGATTCAACCGCTCTTTGGAGCGCTTGCTCCATCGGCTTTTCGGAGCGCGGTCCACGACCCGGCGGAACAACGCCCGGGATTGTTCAAAACGCTCCAATCCGGCGTACCGTTCGGCCAGCCAATAGTACACTACATCGCGGGCCTCGGTCGGTCCCAGGCCGTCGGCGACCTGTTGGGATTCTGAGACCGTCAGCACGCGCAGCATCAGGTTCGCCAGGAGCGAGTCCACCCGACGCCGGCTCCGGTCCGAGTTCGTCTCGTCGCGCACGAGCGCCAGCTGGTTCAGACACGCGGCGTAGTCGCCCTCCGCATAGGCCGCTCGGGCCAGCACCAAACGGGCCTCCCCGGCATAGGCACTGCCCGGATATTCACGCAGGAGACGGCGTGCATAAGCCGCAGCGAGCCCATGATACTGCAGCTGCTGGTAGCACCTGGACGCCAGAAGCAAGCCGGCGGATCGATAACGAACGGATCCGTTTCCCTCAAGGAGCCGCACAAAAAGCGATGCGGCGTCTCCAAACCGCCCCCCCTCGTAGGCCGCTACGGCCTGCTGAAACGCCTCCTTCGGCGAATCCTGTGCCCGTCCGACAGACTCGCAACACCACACTGCCAGAACGATCGCAATGACAGGTCTCATTCGTATTTTTTTGTTTGACAAGCCTGGTTTTCTTGTCTATATTGGCCGCCCAATGACGCAAAAAACAACTGCTTATCCAAGCGGAGATAATTGAATGCCCAGTCACAAATCAGCTGAGGAACGCGTTCGCCGCAACCGGCGCGATGCCGACCAGAATCTTCACTACAAGAGGCTGATGAAAGAATCCATCAAGTCGGTTCTGTCGGCCAAGAACAAGGCCGAGGCGCAGGACAGCTACCGAAAGCTCGCAAGCCTCCTCGACAAGATGGTCGTCAAGGGAATCATCCACAAGAACAAGAGCGCCAATCGCAAGTCCGTACTTTCCAAGAAGGTCAACGCGATGCCCTGACGGTCAGGTCGCAGCGACCCGATAGCCAAGGCTGGCCGCCTCCTCCTCCAGGACCGCCCGGTCCGAGAACGGCACCTTTTGATCCTTCACGTATTGGAAACGTTCGTGTCCTCTTCCGGCAATGACTACGCAGTCCCCTTTCCGCGCCTCCCTCAGCGAGTGAAGAATGGCTTCCCGCCGGTCCACAATGGCCGTGCATTTTGATCGATCCGAGCCCTGGAGAATATCCTGGACGATGGATTCCGGATCTTCGTAGTGGACGTCGTCGCTTGTCACGATCACCCGATCCGAATAATCGCAGGCCAGCTTGCCCATCAAGGGCCGTTTCGAGGCGTCCCGGCTTCCCGGGCAGCCGAATACCGTGATGAGACGTCCGCCGGACGCACGAAGGGACGACACGGTCCTCAGGAGATTATCGAGGCCGTCCGGCGTGTGGGCGAAATCGATCACGACGTCAAACTCCCCTGCCCTGAACCAGTTGAGCCGCCCTTCCACCGCTTGGGTACGTCCCAGTCGTTCCGCCGCTTCGTCCGGCGGTAGGCCGACACGACATAACGTCTCGAAGGCCGCCACGGCATTGTACGCGTTGTAGAGACCGGCAAGCGGCACCTCCAAACGGACCGGCCGGCCGCCGCGCACCAACCGGATCGACTGCCTCCGCGTACCGGCATCGGATTCAGCGGACACGATCTTGAGGAAAGAGGCGTCCTGCCCATAGTCCACGAGGTAACCGTCCCCGTCGTACTGGGACATCATTCGCCTCCCGAACGTATCGTCGGCGTTGATCACACCCGGCCGCTCCCGCCGCAGCAGGTAAAACAGTCGCAGCTTGGTACGGTAGTAGTCCTCCATGGTTCCGTGCAATTCCATGTGCTCATGAGACAGGTTGGTGAAAACGGCGGCGTCGAAAACCATCCCGTCAACCCTTCTTAATTTCAGGGCGTGAGACGAAACCTCCATCACCGCATAACCGGCGCCTGCCTGTACGCCGTCGTGGAGAATGCGGTGAAGCTCCCACGCGGGCGGTGTTGTGTAGTCGGTGGGGCGATACTCGCCGGCGACGTCGATTCCCGTCGTTCCGATGAACACCGTGGCGGCTCCCGCTCCCACCAGTACCTGGTGCACGAGCGAGGCGGTGGTGGTCTTGCCGTTCGTACCCGTGATCCCGATCGTCTTCATCGATCGATACGCGTGGTCGTAATACCGGGCCGAGAACCCGGCGGCAAATTGCGGCGTGTCGCTCACGGTGAGAAAACAGGCGTTCGGAAAAATGCCCATCAAGGACTCCGGAAATTCCTGGTCCGATACGACGGCCGAGGCTCCTCGACGCAGAGCGTCCTCCAGATACCGGTGGCCGTCCGTTTGCTCTCCCCTCAGGGCAAAGAACAGAAAACCTTCCCGGACCTCCCGGGAATCTCCGGTCATTCCGGAAATCGCAAGGGACTTCGAACCTCTGATACAGCGGACGAGCGGGTCCCCAAGAATCAGCGGATCGATGAGGCGGGTCATTGGGACTGCGACGGATTGAAGAACTGGGTGACCGCGTCGATGTTGCCGGCAAACCGCTTGAGGTTCTGTACCTGCTGGGTATACCGTTCGGCGGTCGACGCGAGTTCGTGAATTTCGTTGGAGATTTCTCCGAACGAGAGCGAGATCTGGCGATTGGCCACGCGTTGCTGCTGGATGGCCACGTAGATCTGTTTGGCCGCCTCAGACGACTTCCGGGCCCATTCGAGGATCTCTTTCAGGAAATCGAAGGTGCGGCCCGACGCCTCCACACTTGCCTCGATGGTTTCCGAGTTTTCATGGGCGACCGCCACGAGTTGTGCCGTGGCGTCCTGAATCTGTTTGATCACGCCCTGGACCGTGCCGATCGACTGCGACACGCGATTCGACAGACTGCGCACCTCGTTGGCCACAACCTTGAAGCGTTGACCGGACTCTCCCGCGGAACTCGCTTCGATCGCGGCATTGAAAGCGATCAGGTTCGTCTCGTCCGCAATGGAATTGATCAGTTTCAGAATCTGTTCGATCTCCTGTATGTTCTCGCTCAGTTTCAGGATCTCCGAAAGCCCCACCTGGTTGCGGTCGCGCACAAGGCCGATGCGGCTGACGGTGTCTTCCATCATGCGCAGGCCGCGTTCCGCGTGCTTCTCGGTGTCCTCCGCCTGCGATACGACGGAACTCGCATGGTCCGCGATCTGGCCGGACGATTGGGAAATCTCCTCCACCGTGGACGACGTGTGCGCAACCGAAGAAGACTGGCGCATCAGGGACGAGTTCTGTTGGGTGGCCACGTCGGCAATCAGGGTTGTGGTCGAGAACAGGTCGGTTCCCGTCTTTTTCAGATACGATATTCGCTCGTTGATCTTGTTGACCGTCGCGTTGAGATACTGCATCAGCCTGCCCAACTCATCGGGGACCAGATCGTGATCGTTCATTCCGAAATGTCCCTCCTGCAGATGCCGCACCCGTTCGAACACCTGCTTGAGCCGGTCGTGCAGCGAGCGCGTCAGCCAGACCATGGGAATGAGCACGCCGACCGTCGTGAGCCCGAGAAAAACGAACACCGATTGCAAGGTCTCGCGCTGCGCCCGTTGCACCGTCTCCATCATGGCGTTTCTCGTGATCGGCGAAGCAATCGCCAGCAGATCCTGGACGACCTCGCTGTGGCGAATATGCAGGATGGCCAACGTACCGGCGAGCACACCCAGCACGTACAGGCCGGCCAGTGCGAGGAGCTTACCGCCCAGGCTCAGAGTCCTCGGGAACGTCGCATGCAGGCCACGCACTCCCTGCGTCTGCAGATACCGGACAGGTGGCAGGATCGCCGTTTCCGTGCAGAAGTAGTCAAACCAGACTGCAAACATGGACGCCACGAGCAGGCCTGTCTGCACATACCAGCCTGCGGGGTTTGCCTCCCCGAGGATTATCATCGTGATGACCGCCGGCAAAACGACGACCGTCAATCCCGAGACGAGGCGAATCTGCAGCATTCGGTAGGGAAAGGCAAGGAGCTCGTACAAGGATTGCTCGACACGCTTCACCTCGCGCTTTTCACCCATCCAGAGGGCCTGGAGCGTTTGCCGGGTATAGCGCAGAACTCGGAGCTGGAAGAGCGTCGTGACCGTCAGATAGGCAAACAGACCCACTGCTGCCGGTAACAGGAGCCGATCCATCGCGCGCTCCTCGAACCGCGGTAGTCCTGGAAGAGCGAGGTAGACGGCGAGAAAGACGGTACCGTACACCACGTCGGGACGCACCACGATCAAGACAACAGTGAAGTAGTAGCCCCTCAGACTATGAAAAAGTCTGGTTGGGGCGAAGATCGGGTTGGATGATGGCTCTTCCCGCATAAGGAGAAACATGAGACTATAGTGACACGAAGCCTCCGAGGATTTTACCCATTCCGTCCTCCTTTTGCAAGAGAAATGCGGGTTGCTGGGTGCGTCCGGTCAGATCAGGGATCACACGGAAATAATGATTTCAACAAGTCGTAGACCTGCCCTTCGTATGGAGGCGACAAGCTCCAAAGTAATGCTCACGCCCGTAGCTCAAGGGCTTGACCGCCAAACTGAACTTCGCTTCGCAGACTGTGCGGTAATCGGTGGTACAAAACAAACACGACGCGGTCCGAGACCCTTTAGGGAATGCTCACACTCTTGTGCTCAGTATCAGAAAGTAGAATGCAAGCAGGAGCATGAGAAAGAGACCGATGGGAAAGAAGAATCCGATGACCCCGTGCAAAACCGCTGGCACATAGAACACGTAGGCGATGGAGGCCAGATCCAGGAGTAACAACATGATCCCTACGGTGCGCATTATCCTGCGGTTTTTCATAAGTTCCGTCCGTTCATGGAACGGGGTTTGGTATTGTCGCATACTCTGTCGTTTTCGAGCGTCATCGGGATTTCACTTGTCGTAATCTACCGCATGGTCGTTACAATTCCTATGCCGGACACTTCATTATGTTAAAGATAATAATATTAATATGTTACATGTGATGGATGGAGGCCGATCAGCGCCAGGTGATGTCTCAGGTAGTGGGAAGTTGTTTCAAGATGGTGCAACTGCGGAAGTGCTTGATTTCGCGTGAACTTGTGACTATGTTGGGCCAATTCGCTTAGACTTCAGTTTTGTGGGACGCCTGTCGCACGAGCCGCAACGGCTTATGGGTACTCCCGGATAGCGGTCGGCATCGAAGGTCAAGAGTGGGTCGGCGTCCAGGATACAGGGATTGAACATGTCTGGAACACTGTTGATCACAGGGGGCACAGGTCTGCTTGGGAGCCACCTGGTTCGTCTCGCGGCGCACTCGGGACGATGGCAGCAGATTCACGCAACGTACCGGAGTCTCAATCCGAACTACCACAAGGCGTACTGGCACTACGTGGACGCACGGAACTTCATGAGGCCCGTCCTCGACCGGTTGGAGCCCACGTGCATCATTCACACTCTTGCGATGACCGCGCCGGACGAATGCGAACAGAAGAAACTGGATGCCTGGCAGATCAACGTAAAGGCGACGGAGGAATTGGCGGACTTTGCCCAACGCAGGAAAGCGCGCTTGATCTTTTGTTCGACGGACCAGGTGTTTGACGGCATAAAGGGATCCTACGGGGAACGGGACGAACCGGCACCGCTCAATTTTTACGGAGATTCCAAGGTGGAGGCGGAAAACGGTATTGCCGCTGCCCTTCCGACATTATCGGTCATCGCCCGTATCAGCCTGATGTATGGCTTCAACCTCAATTCCCGCCCGGGTTTTTTCGATCAGATGTGCGAGGCACTGGCACAACGCCGTGAGATAAAGCTCTTCACCGATCAGTTCCGTTCGCCGATCTCCGCCGGGAACGCAGCGGAATGCCTGCTGGAACTGGCCGAACATCCCTTCACGGGAATCATCCACCTTGGAGGTCCCGACCGAATCAGCCGCTTCGAGTTCGGGAAACTGCTCGCGCGGATCATGAAAACGGAGGACGGATACCTTCGTCCTGTTCCCATGGACGACGTGGCATCCCGGGCAAGGAGGCCTCGTGACGTGTCCCTGGACACAAGGCTTGCTCGCAAGACCCTGAGGACCCGCATCGTCGGTTTGGAAGAGGGTCTGCTGTCGGTCGTGCTTTCCCCTCGGAATACTCACGCCATCTCATAATCACACCTACAGGAGGTTTCCATGTCAGACCCCGGTATCAACAAACTGCAGCCGTTCTACGACCAGGTGGAACGTGTCATCTCCGGTCTGGGAATTCCGGCCGCCGATTGCCGCACCAAGGACCAGAACGGACAGATTCTCCCCGGTCAGTGGGACTTGAAGAAGGGTTCTGCCAGTATCTACGTCGATGTATATCAGACGCAGGACGGGTATGCATATTGTTGCGTGGCCTGTCCGGTGCTCCAGATCGTCACTAAGAATCTTCAGGGTTTGTACGAGAAACTGTTGACGTTGAATCACCAGATGTATGCTGCCAGTTTTTCCGTTCACAACGGCTGGGGCTGGCTCAGGATTCTGAGAGAATGCGAGGGGATGGATGACAAGGAATGTCGGGCGATGTTCGATCGCGTGGGCTGGTACGCCGACCAATACGATGACGAATTGAGGCAGAATTTCGGAAGCTAAGCCGGACCGGATGGATGGACGCCCCTGCGCTCGGACCTGGTGGTCAGCCGGAGGCGAAACCCGGCCAGCCGAACGGCAGGCGTGGCGTCGCGTGCTAGCTCAGCGAGCGAGCCTTAAGCGCCATCGCCTCGATCCGGGGCAAAAATAGCTTTCTTGCCTGTTCGCGCTGACCCGCATCCAGACCGTCCAGAAATTCCTTGTAGCTTCGCAGCACGGAGGTCACAACGTTCTTGGCCTCCACGATTTCCCGTTCATCGGCCCCGTCGCCCAGAGCCACTTCCAACGTCTCCATGGCCTCTTGAATCTCCCGGGCCATGGTGACGGATTTCTCTTTGACCGCAAAGTCCATCGGACAAGGCTCCGTCATGGTTGCTTACAAAAAATAGCCCATTCCCGCCGCATATGCAAATTCCATTTTGAATGTCTCCGAATGAGGGAAACCCGCGAGACCAACCGTAGCGGCGACCTTGCGGGTTTCAATGCAGAGAGAGAGGATGATTGCTGAAGGGATTGTTCGGGGGTTGAGCATCCCTTCAACAGGGGGAATTTATGGGTGCGGCCATGGTCAATTCAGCCGGTAGATATCCGTATTCGGAAATACCGATCGGAGGATTTCGACGCACTGCGTCTGGCACTCGGCAGGAAAGCTCCAATAGTGAATCCGATCGAAGAATCCATACGCGTATCCGAGGGGAGCGAGCTTGAACTTGGCTTCGATCACCCTCCTGGAATCTGCTCCCTGCAGTCCATACATCACGCGATTCATCTGACCTGTCTTTGCTATCATGACCGTCCTTTGGCCTTTGTTAATCACCTCGGAATAAAGCAATTGGCGTTCCACAAAAGAAACTGCGTAAATCTAGCATATTCAACCAGCCGTGGGGCTCGCGAGGACTGGATTGTTGTGGATTTTCTACTATATTGGAGGAATTACCCATTCAGAGAGCATACCCTGAGACGTCTCTTCAAGAAACTCAAGCTGGACGGCTCGGCGATAGTGGTGGCCGATGCCGAGAACGAATCATTCGGCTTCGTGATCTTCGACCGCCCGGATACTCTGATAAAGGCACTGCCGCTCTCCGCACCCGATCTCGGGTCCGTTGGAACTCTGGTTCTGTGGGATTCCGACTCAAGAATAGTGGACACCGTTCGACGGATGCTGCAGGCGCCACCCGAATGGGCACCGGCGGTCTGGAATGTGCAGGAGATATTCAGCGTGGCGGTTCCCCACGCGAGCGACACGTCCTTCTCCACCGCGCGCAGCATATTGCTGATGCGGGAATTCGAGAGCCGGCATCCAGCACAACAGCTTCGCTGGATGCTTGTCTCCCTGATAGAGGCAGTGGCCCGATTGGAGTTGACAAAAATCGCTCTGATGGCTCGTTGGATCGATCAGAGCCCTTCGAACCTGCGCATGCTGCTCCGGGCACTGCACGAGTTCCTGCAAGACGCGCCTTCCATCGAGTTCTCACGTCCGGCTCTGGTCATGCCGCCGCTTCCATCTAACTGCATCGGTGAGCTGGCCGGAAGGAATCGCGACACGGCCGAGGAGTTCGTGGAGAGGGTGTTTGCACCGAACGGTCTGCTCAGCGGACGGTTCGAAACGTACGAGGTTCGAAAGGAACAGACGAAGCTGGCACTGGAGATCGGAAAGTCCTTTCGGGAGCAGGGCTTCATTGTGGCGGAAGCGGGTACCGGAACCGGCAAATCGCTAGCCTATCTCGTTCCCGCTATTCATCATGCCGCGTCCGGGGCAACCGATGGACCCATCGTGGTCAGTACGCACACGCGTAACCTGCAGGATCAGCTGTTCCTCAAAGACATCCCCCTGCTGCAGCAATGCCTGCCAATCGGGTTCAAGGCCGCTCTGCTCAAGGGCCGCTCGAACTATCTCTGTGGCCGAAAGTGGAAGGCCGTTAAACTGGACCCTGCGGCTTTTTTGACACCCGGGGAGCGCGAGCGGACTCTACCGCTTCTGGTGTGGGCCGATCTTACCCGTACGGGTGACATCATGGAATGCTCGGCGTTCGCGGTTGATCAGAACGGTTCGACATGGACAAAACTCTGTTCCGAGAGCGCTTATTGTCAGGCTCAGAAGTGTCATCAGTCCGACGACTGTTTTGTCAGGCTGATCCGGGAAAAAAGTCAGCGCGCCCATATTGTGGTCATCAATCATGCTCTGCTGTTTTCGGATCTCATGTCTGAGGGCGCCGTCCTTGGAAACTACGGAGGCCTGATCGTCGACGAGGCTCATACCCTGGAGCGCATTGCACAGGAATATCTCGGAGCGGAGTTCTCCATGTGGGTCGTTCGAGCGATGATCGCACGGATACAGGAAAAGGAACCCGTCGAGACTGGCCTGCTCGTACGTTTGCGGAAGGGCCTCGCCAGGGCTTCCCTTACCGATCTGGCACGGGAGGCCCTCCTGGCCGGGGTTCAGCATGCGGGTGAGGCGTGCACAAACCTGTGGGAAAGTACGCTTCAGTATATGAAGTATTTGACCATCGAGGCGCACCGAATAGCCGGCTTGCACGGAGCTCAGGAGTCCCGAAACGGAAGCGCGCGTATTCGATATTCCGCCGAAACGAATGCCATGGATCAGGGCCGTCCGGAGGCTGCTACGTTCCGCACGGCCGTCGCAACGCTGTGCGAAACGCTGGTCGCGCTGTGGACGCATCTGCAGAATCTGTCATCGGCCGATTTCGCGGAAGTCGACGAATACCGGGTCCTCCTCGATGCCCGAATAGGAGAATGGCGCCAACTGACGCAGACCCTGTACCTCCTCGGCGACCCGGGCCAGCCGGATCATGTCTATTGGTTTGAGTTGCCCGCCAGGGAGCGATCGCTGGATATCCGCTTTTACGCCGTTCCCCTGGACGTGGCCGGGGTCCTTCACCGTACGCTGTTCGATCGCCTCCCTACGTGTGTATTCACGTCGGCCACCTTGTCCGTGGGCGGTAATTTTGACTACTACAAAGGCCGGGTAGGCATCGACCGAACAGAGCCGGAACGGGTGCGCAATTGCATTGCGCGATCTTCCTTCGATTATCGCGAACAGTGCCGCATTCTCGTCGCGGCGTACCTTCCGGACCCCCAGGGCGAACTCTTCCGGCGGGCCGCGGCCGATCTGACGGCAGAGCTCATCAGGACGCTTCGCCGCGGAACACTGGTATTGTTCACATCGTACCGAATGATGCACGCGTTCCATCGGACGCTTGAGGCCGCCTTCAGGGACATCGATGTGACGCTTTTGATGCAGGGCAAGGACGGATCGCGGACCTCGCTGACGGAGCGTTTCCGGCGGGATGCGACGTCCGTCCTTCTTGGAACGGAAAGCTTCTGGGAGGGCGTCGATGTACCAGGCGCGGCGCTGGAACTTCTCGTCATCACCAAGCTGCCTTTCGGCGTACCGACCGATCCGCTGGTCGCCGCCCAGATGGAAAGGGTCGCCCTGGGAGGCGGCAATGCATTCTACGATTACGCCGTGCCGGAAGCGGTGACGAGATTCCGCCAGGGGTTCGGGCGGCTGATTCGAAGTCGTCAGGACCGCGGCGTCGCGGTCCTGCTGGATAATCGGTTGTACACCAAGAGCTACGGCCCTGTGTTCCTGGAAGCCCTTCCTACACAGGCGGAGCGTTG
>JBBIJR010000033.1:0-1331 GCA_037445875.1 Bacteroidota bacterium
CTCCGTGGACCCGGACGGCGATGAGGTGAACTACTACTTCCAGTTTGATACGTCCCTCGCCTTTGACACGTATTTCGGCGAGAACGACCCGGACACGGCGTTCACCATTTTCGGCGCCGACTTCGACTGGCTCGCCAACGAGTTCGGCGTTGCTCCCGGCGATTCCGTTGTGTTTTACTGGCGGGTGATGGCGTATGACGAACAGGACATCATCATGAGCCTCGATACATTCAGTCTGAAGATCGTGCGCGAGGCAACGGCCGACGTCTTCAACGCCGAACTGACGGGTTATCACGAAGTGCCGCCTGTGTATGACTACGGGTACGCGTACGGAACTTTTGCGCTGAACGCGGACTCGACGGCTTTGCATTATCTGGTGGTCCTCGAAGAGACGGCCGGAACCGTGTCGGCGGCCCACTTCCACAACGCGGAGCCGGGCCTGAACGGTCCCGTTGTCCGGACCCTCACCGTTGCCAACGATTTTGCGGGCGGCACGTGGACGGGCACCGATCCGGAGCCGTTCAACCCCGCGATGCTCGACGCGCTGCTGGCACAGAAGCTGTATGTGAACATTCATACCGACACGTATCCGGCGGGGAACGTGCGCGGGCAGGTCGCGTACGATCCGTACTGGTATCTGGCCGAGCCGACCGACCTTGCCCTCACCACCGGCGACGGGCTCGTTCATATCGACTGGAACGCGCCGTCGGGAGGAGAAAAGGGCTTCGCGTCCAGGAGGAAGTTCTTCCGAAAGCGTGAAGGCCGGACCGGGGAGGGGCCTGCGCTCACGGGATACAACGTGTACCGGCAACCCGACGGCGGAGTCTGGGCCCTGATCGCGCACAAAGACACCGTTTCGGCGTATATCGACAGCGCGGTCACGCAGGGTAACACCTATTATTATTATGTCACGGCCATCTACGACATCGGTCAGAGTTACCGCACGGACATCCACATGATCTCGCCGATGGTGGGCATCGCGGAGGACGGCCTGCCGAAGCGTTTTGGACTCGACCAGAACTATCCGAATCCGTTCAACCCCTCGACAGTCATCAGTTATCAGTTACCAGTAATCACAAAGGCGACACTCAAGGTTTACAACGCCCTGGGGCAGGAGGTGCGGACGCTGGTGGACGGTGTGATGCCGGCGGGGTATCACCGCGCGACGTGGGACGGGCGGGACAGGAACGGAAGCCGCGTGGCGTCGGGGGTGTACATCTACCGGCTCGAGGCGGGCTCGTTCAGGAGCGTGAAGAAGATGCTGATGATCAAGTAAGCCGCGGGCCTGAGATTGGATCGCCGGGTGGACCTGTGGTTCGCCCGGCGATTTG
>JBBIJR010000033.1:1368-36802 GCA_037445875.1 Bacteroidota bacterium
CTCCTGGCGTCATCCGCCGAAAAAATATTCCGGACGGCCTATGCATTTGTGGCCAGTTGTGGCTCTTATAGGGTAGACGGGTCACCCCTCGGCAGGCGAATAGAGGTTAAGTTCATAAAAATCAGTAGTCAGCGGTTGACCGCCATTTGGATATGTGGCGGGGATTATGCGTCATTGGTTTGCTCCGGTACTCCAACTTGCTAAGGGAGGGAATTGCGGCGGCAGTGCCGTTCGAGCCTCAACCGTACAATCCATGTAGGACTGCGATGGCCCGTAGATCAACCATCAGTAAAAGTGACCGAGTTTCCATTTCTATTACCCGAAGCGCTACCCGCAAAAGGAAACTGGTCTACATCGCACAAGCAAACAAGCTGCATCACTACAGACACGGCCGATCAGCTATTGTTTACATTGGAACAACCGAAAAGGGCGCGAGCAGGATAGCGAAAAGTGCGGCGAACAAGGCCCACGAATTTCTGACCGAACACGGCCTCAAAACACTCAGACTCTTCGTAGTCACTTATACACCAATACAAGGGGTCAAGACGTGGAGAAAACTTGAACGTGCGCTCATCCTGACCTTTCGGTGCCTATACGGTGATCCTCCGGTCGGCAACACCCAGGGCACGAAGTTCAGGTGGGACGATGAAAAGGACTATTTCAAAGTCAGTTCTTTCGAGAAAACGATCGAATTCTATAGAGATCCGATTACCGACTGACAACTGATAGAAGCTGCCGCCGCAATTAAACGCTCTCGCGCACGTTCTGAACTGCAAAAACGACGGCGGTGTAGCCCGAGACGTTACGCGGCACCGCCTCAAGAAGAATTAGGTTATTCATGAAAAGAGCCGTTTATCTCGGTAGTTGGTACATTCAGTCTGTAACCGCGACGTTATCTTTCTTTCTCCTCACAAACATCTATGCTCTATTAAGTGGGGCCATTATTGCAGTTGTTCCGATTGTTCTACAATCAATACTGTTATTCCTGATTTGGAAAAAGAACGAGGCGGTTGCTTTCTGTGTCAAAGCCTGGTGTGTAATACTTATGCTTGGAGGAGGAGCGGGACTTCTTTCATCGTGTCTGGGCGTTGTTGACTCCTCTCTGTTTGGAGGAACGAACAAAGACTCGATCTTTAGCGTACTGACCGATTGTGCGCTTTTCATATTTGGATTGGTATACTTTGTCATGTGTTCAGAGTATGTTAAACTTGTTGATGCGCAATCGCCGTCTACGTAGTCTGATAATACCGGCGATGGCCGATGAGCCATTTGTCGGCGTGGAGTTTGTCAAGTTTTCGGCCGCGCCGTTTTTCTCAAGGCCCCAATTCAAAGCCCTGTCTCTCTTCTCCGTTTCAAGGCCCTTGGAGAAAATGGCGGGGTATTCGAAGCCGTGCGAGAGCCACTACTGGGGCGCAAAACGCGGTACAGATGGGTTTCTGACCGTGTGCTACATTTTGAGGAAGACCGTGCTTTCCCCCAAGACGTCGTCGTTGAGTCTTCTTTCTCTTGGCAACGCGCCAAGAGAAAGAAGCAAACAGAAGCGCTGGGCGCCGAAACAGCTATTGCTAACTCATGGCTTCCGCGCATGTCCAACACCTCCTCTTGTCATGAGCCTTTGTTTCGCGAGAACGCCTTGACCGCGTTTCGGCGCCAATAGCAACTCCATCCACGGCACCTCCAACATCGAGCATGATGGCGGGCAGGCTTTCGTTCTTTCTTTTTGGGCAAGCAAAAAGAAAGAACACGCAGGCGAGACCATTGTTACTTTCTTTGCCTTGATGCAAAGAAAGTAACCAAAGAAAAATCAAGGCTGTGAGAAAAACGCCTGAATCCTCGTTCGCGCATTCGGCGGCGGAAAGCAGTTATCAACTTGCACGAACTGTCGTGTTTGCTCCCCCGGACCACGTTTTCCGCCCATATCTGGGCGCGAACGCGGATTCCCAGCCTCTGGCTGTCGGTGTTTTTCTCAAGGCCAGATACAAAGCCAAGTCATCCGACGTTGAATGCCCTTTTTCCCTCCAGAGGTGGGAAGGCTTTGGTCTTTCTTTTTGGGCGAGCAAAAGCCTTTGCTTCGCGAGAACGTCTTGACCGCGTTTCGGCGCCAATGCCAACTCCACCAGCCTCCGGCTGGCGACGTTTTTCTCAAGGCCGAATTCAAAGCCAGGACCTCCTCTTTTGAATGCCCTTGGACCCAGCCATCAGGTTGCGGGAGCTCGTTCTACGCCACCAGCTTTGGGCAAGCAAAAAGAATGAACACGCAGGCAAGATCCGTGGATATAAGGACATCACACGCTCCCGATCAGGCGGAACGCCGTATCGCAGGGGAGTCACTCTTCCAGCGAACCGCGGAAGCGGCCGGTGCGAAAAAATCGGATGAGCCCTTTCGCGGTACCGGCGCCGTGTTTGAATGCAGTGTACCAGAACCGGTTCCGTATCATCCGATACGTGCCGATCCAGCGTACTTCGGTTTCACAGAAACCTTTCTTGAACCGGTAAACTCCCCACAGCGGATGGCCTTCGTTGAGATTGGACGGGATCCCCCAGAGATCGTACGTGTGCACGCCCCGCTCCCGCGCCCACTCGATCGCACGCCAGTGGACAAGATGGTTCGGCATGAGGTTTCGATGTTCGTTGGAGGACGCGCCATAGAGATACGTCATGCGCCTACCGAAGACCGTTTGAAAAATGGCCGCAAGCGGGCGATTGTCGAACCGCGCTACAAAGATGGTTGCCATGCCGCGCGCGGACAGCGTCTGCCACAGACGCTGAAAGTAAGGCTTGCGGAGGATCATGAAACGGTCCCGTTGGGCCGTCGTGCGGAAGAGTTCGTAGAACACGTCCACGCCGTGTGGGGAGTTCTCCTCGCGGACGACCACGCCTTTTTTCTCGGCGAGTCGGATGTTGTACCGTGTCTTGTGGTGGAAGGACGCAAGCAGGGTTTCCGGTTCCGGGCGGATGTCCAGCAGGATCGTGGCGCGCGGCTGTATGTTCTCTGCAGCGTGCATCAGGCCGCTTTGCGCCAGCAGCCGTGCCGGGACGTCGTTGCTCTCGGGAATCTCGGGATCGAACTGCACCAGAAAAGCGCCTTCCTGCCGGGAGAGTTCGTCCACTCCCTGGAAGAAACGCTGCACCGTATCCGCCGTCCACTCGCGCAGCACCGGCCCGCGAGGGGCGTACAGCAGGCTCCTTCCCAACGGGAGCCTTCGTTTCAGCAGCAGCGCACAGGCGAGGAAACGTCCAGCCGAATCGAGCAGCGCCGCGGGCAGCGGACGCCACGTGCCGCTCTTGACCAATCCCCATTCGTAACTCTGCAGGAAACTTCCGTGCGGCGACGACGCCACAAAAGCGTTCCATTCATCCGCACGCTCGGGAGGGATCAGAGTAAGGCTCATGGTGGGATTACAGCGCCTGGAAGTACTCGAACGTACGTGCCTCGAGTCCGCCGACGATGATCCGGTCCAGCCGCTGAAAGAGCTCCGGATACCGTTTTTCCATGTCCAAGCGGACGAACTCGAACGACGTCAAGTCTCGAAACGTACCGCACTCCATCATGGTGTCGAGGCGCTGCCGGTCAAGGCCACGGCGGAACTGGTAGAGCAGGCATTCGGGCCGGAACAGATATTTTTCCTGGAACTCGCGGGCCAGGTCGCGATACTCGTGCTCCATCGAAACGTTGATGCGATAATAACAATAGACGTCTACCGGGACGCCTTTCTCAGCCACGGCCGCCTCCGCGCTGCACGAGCCGCGCTTCGCGTAAGGTTTTGATGTCGGGGGAGCCGGTGAGGAACATCACCAATGCGAGCTCTTTGCGGATCTGGTCCACCTCGTCGAAGAGCGCGTGCATGCCCCTTTTTACGAGCGTCTGGATCATGGGCCGCGCCATACCGGCGAGTTGGGCCCCGAGCGCGATCGCCTTGGCCACGTCGACGCCGTCGCGAACGCCGCCCGACGCGATGACGAACATGTTCCGTATGTCCGCCACCTGTTTCACGCACTCAGCCGTCGGGATGCCCCACTCCCAGAACCGTTTCGCGAGGCGGTTCTGGCCATGGCCGCGGAACGATTCGACGGCCGACCACGAAGTACCTCCGGCGCCGCTCACGTCGATGATTTTCACCCCGGCGCTGCTGAGTTTTTTGGCCGCCTCGTACGAAATGCCCGCTCCGGTCTCTTTGGCGATCACGGGAATATCGAGTTGCTTCACCAGCCGCTCGATGTTCTTGAGCAGGCCTTTGAAATTCGTCTCACCTTCCCGTTGAACGGCTTCCTGCAGCGCGTTGAGGTGGATGGCGAGCGCGTCGGCCTGGACCAGATCGACCAGGCGGCGGACCGCGGTTTCATCGAGGCCCTTGACGACCTGTGCGGCGCCGATGTTTCCCACGACCGGAATCGTAGGAGCGTTTCTGCGCACAATCCGGTAGCTCTCGAGCTGTGAGTCGTCCTCCAGCGCCTGACGCTGGCTTCCGACGCCCATCGCGAGGCGGCGTTCCTCGCACACGCGCGCCAGATCACCGTTGATGCGGAGGGCGCCGTGGTAGCCGCCCGTCATGCCGGTGATCATCAGCGGCATGACGAGTGGTTTCTTCAGAAACGTCGTGGAGGTGTCGATCTCGGACAGAATGAGCTCCGGGACCGCGAGGTGAACGAAATCGTACGCTTCGAACCCGGTCGTCTTCTCCTTGAACGTTACATCCTGGTTGACCGTGATGTCTACGTGCTGTTGCTTGCGGCCCGCGGTCTCGGAACGATGCTCGTGGTGCGGAAAGGGCCGGCGGGACCTATGTCTTCTTCGCCCCTGGCCGCGTCCTTGACCGTGGCTTCGCTGCTCTTGTCCTCCCCGTTCCTGTTCGCCGGTCTTTGCTTTGCCCCTGATTTCGCTGTTCTTGCTCGTCGGGCACTTTTCCTCCTCTGGTTGGGCGTTACGACTTCGTATTCCGCCTCGTACGTCTGTTGGATGTTATCAGCCGCGCGTTTGAGGCTCTCGGCCACGCGCTCCGCCGTTTTGAAAATTGTCCGGGCCGTCTGATGAAGGTTCTCCTGCGTTTTGTTCAGATCTTTTTCCACAAAGCTTCGCGCCGTGTCGGTGACGACATCGATGATGAACCGGAGCTTTTCGTCCCTGTTCATCTCGTTGAAATCTTTACGGACATTTTCATAGGATCGTGATTTCACAGTCGGACTCCTTGCTTGCACCGGTTGACCACCGACAACTCCAATCTACCATGAAGCGGCGGATATATCAAACGGTTTGTGAGAGAGGTATTTTTCGAGAACACAACCCGTGTGGCGTCGCCTTAGAGACAACGGGGCCGCTCCTTCGTGGAACGGCCCCTCGCGGTTTCTCAAGAACTAGGTGTGGCCGCTTCTACTTCTTCGGATACTGGCCCGGCTTCTCCGGCAGTTTGCCCGATTTCTCCTTCATCATCTTGACGACCTCTTCGATCCCGCGGTCCAGCTGGGCGTCCGTTCCGGCGAGTTCGTCCGCGGGCAGGTTGTCCACTTCGATGTCCGGCTCGACGCCGCGCCCTTCGACGACGAACCGGCTCTCCGTGCTGAAGAAGCCGAATTCAGGGCGCGAGATGTATCCGCCGTCCACGAGCGGCTGCGTGCCGCGGATGCCGATGACGCCGCCCCAGGAACGCTTCCCGATCAACGGACCGAGTCCGGCTTTCTTGAACGCGTACGGGAAGATGTCCCCGTCCGACGCGGACCACTGGTTGAGCAGACATACCATCGGGCCGGTGAACAGCCCGTCGGGATAAGTGTATTTCTCCGCGTTGCGAGAGACGCCCATCGCCAGCAGCGTACGGCGCAACCGCTCGATGAGCATGCGCGACACGTTGCCGCCGCCGTTCCACCGCACGTCCACGATCACGCCTTCCTTGCCGACCTGCGGATAGAAGTACTTGACGAAGCTGTTCAGGCCGAATCCGCCCATGTCGGGAACGTGAATGTACGCCACCTTGCCGTCCGTCGCCCGGTCCACCTTGCGTCGGTTGTTCTCGACCCAGTTGAAGTACCGCAGTTTCGATTCATCGGCGATGGGCTTGATCTGAATATCGCGTCCGCCCACGTCGCTCGGCTTCGAATGGACCGTCAGCGTGACGATCGTGCCGACGGTGTTCTCGAGCAGGGCGTACGGATTCGCAGGCGGCCGAATGGGTTTTCCGTTGATCGCGATCAGGTAGTCGCCGTTCTTAATGTCCAGACCCGCTTCTGTCAGCGGTGAACGCGTCGTTTCGTCCCAGTTCTGTCCTTCCAGGATGTTCCGGATCTGATAGTATCCGTCCTTCGCCACGAGATCGGCTCCCAACAAGCCAATGCCGACGGACTTCACGGACGGCATGTCGCCGCCGCCTACGTAGGCGTGGGAGCAGTTGAGCTCTGCGATCATCTCGCTCAACACGTACGTCAGGTCGGACCGGTGCGTGACGTGAGGCAGCAACGCGGCGTAGCGGTCGCCGATGGTTTTCCAGTCGTAACCGTGCATGTCGGGGTCATAGAAGAAATCCCGTTCCTGCTGCCACACGTCGTGGAAGATCTGCCTCCATTCTTCGGTACGCACGAGTTTCATTTCCATGTTCGACAGGTCGAGCTTGCCGTCGCCGATCTTCGGGGTGGACGACACATCGACGATGCCGTACGTTCCGTTCTTGCCGTAAATGATCTTCTCGAGGCCCGGAGCGATGTCGTAGTTGTCCGCCTCCAGCCACTCGGTGTCCTTCTGTTTTTCGATGTCGTAGACGTGCAGACTTGTTTTGCCAACCGGTCCGCCGGTCTGACGCCCCGATCCGAACGACAGGAAGAATACCTTGCCTTTGGCGGCGCGTATGCCCCCGTAGTTCCCTGCCGTCATGGGAAATCCGATCGTCCGGGCCGCGATATTTTCGAAGTCGATCTGTACGTCGGACTTCTTGACGTCCTTCTTCTCTTCCTTTTTCTCCCCTTTCTTAGACTCGTCTTTCTTCTCTTCGATCTTCACTTCGTCGCTCTTCGGTGCGAACGGCGACGGAGTCGTCTTCTGCAGCGGGATGAGGTACAGCGACGTCGTACGATCGTAACCGAAGTTGTACTCGAAGGCGAGGAAATAACTATTATAATCGCGGTCGGAGAAGAATATCAGGTACTTCCCGTCCGGATCGAACACAGGATTGAAGTCGTTCTGAAAGTCGTCCGTTATGCGGAGTACCTTGTTCTGTTCGAGCGAATATACAAAGATCGAGGAAAAGCCGTTCTTGGCCGGTTTGCTATACGTGATCCACTTGCTGTCCGGCGACCAGCTGTAATCGGTGATCTCCCAGTACACGGCCCGGTCGCATTTCGTCACTTTCTTCGTGTCGATATCGAGGTAGTACAGATTCAAGCTCTTGTCGGCAAAAGCCAGTTTCTTGCTGTCCGGTGACCAGACGGGCGGGAACAGCCAGACGTTGAAGTCTGCCGTAAGCTGCACCGGCGCGCCTTTGCCGTCCTGGGCGATGACGTAGAGTTGGTCTTCCCCCGTGGCGTCGGAGATGTAGGCGATCCATTTTCCGTCCGGGGACCAAGTAGACCCTCGTTCTTTGGTTCCGGAGGTATTCGTGAGGTTGCGCGTATTGCCGTTCTCCGCCGGGACGGTGAAGATTTCCCCTCGCGCGCCGAAGAGGGCCCGTTTGCCGTCGGGAGAGAGGTTGTAGTCGGTAATGTTCTTCGTCACCGGCACGATCAAGGGTCGAGCGACGGCCATGTCGCTGGCGATGGTGACGCTGACCTTGCGCGATTGGTTGGTGGCCGGATCGAGCACATAGAGGTATCCGCCGTTCTCGTACGCGATGCCGCCCTCGCCGGCGGAGGGCCACTTGACGTCGAACTCCGTATAGTCCGTGACCTTTCTTTCCGTCTTCGTTTTCAGGTCGTATTCGAACAGGTTGGCGGTCCGGTCGCGATCGGAGAGGTAGTAGATCTTATCACCGACCCACATGGGGATGAAATCCTGTGCCGGATTGTTTGTTATGTTTTCCAGTTTTTGTGCGGCGAGGTCATAGATCCAGACATCGTCCGCCTGTCCGCCCCGATAGCGTTTCCACGTACGGAATTCACGGAAATTCCGGTTGTACGCGATCCGCTTGCCGTCGGGGGAAAACGATGTGAAGCCGCCGTGCGGGATCGGCAGCGCCTCCGGCAGGCCGCCGTCAAGGCCGATGGTGTAGAGCCGGCCCATCCAGCCGTTCCACAATTCGAACCTTGACCGGAACAAGACGTTCCTGGAATCCGGCGTCCAACCCATCACGAGATTGTTGGGACCCAGCCGTTCAGGCAGACTTCCCTGGTCCATGTTGTAGGTCAGGCGCCTGGGTTCGCCTCCGTTGGTCGAAATGACATACACCTCGCGGTTGCCGTCGTATTCGGCTGTAAACGCGATCCATTTTCCGTCCGGCGAGAAGCGCGGGAACATCTCGAGTCCCGCACTGGTGGTGAGCCGGGAGGCCTGGCCGCCGGTTGATGGCAAAAGCCACAAATCCCCGGCGTAGACGAACGCTAGGTGATCGTTGTGTATTGTGGGCTGACGAAGGAGGCGAGCCTCTTTGTCCGACGACTGGGCCAGTGCGATTGGGCCGCAGAGGAGAAGAGCCAGCAGAGCAATTCCGGATCGTTTCATGGTCTGTTTCCTTTTTCTGATGAGCGTAGGATGAGGAATTCCGGTCACGTCTACGGAGGTTTCGGAGGAAAGTTAGGTGAATAATAGAAGTTTCTCAAATTGGAAAAGACGCAGGTTCGAATACCATAGAACACGGATCAAACGGATTTACACAGATTTCTTATCCCTGGTATCATCCGTGTTAATCCGTTCCATCCGTGAAAATCTGTGTGCGGTTTTTGCAATACGTATAGAACGCGGATCCACACGGATTAGACGGATTTACACAGATTTCTTATCCCTGGTATCATCCGTGTTTATCCGTTCCATCCGTGAAAATCTGTGTTCCATACTGTATTACTCCAGCAATTTCTTCAATTCGCTCAGCTTGTTGAGCGCTTCCAGCGGTGTCAGTTGGTCCGGGTCGATCCGGGCAAGTTCCTCCTTTATCTTCTGTCCCGGTCCGTCCTCGAACATCGTCATCTGGACGGTGGGATCGGTTCTTCGCAGGTTCTTGAGTAGTTCGTTCTGATCCTTGTGCGCCGAGAGTTCGTGCGATTCGAGGTTGCGCATCACTTCGCGCGCCCGTTCGATCACGCCGTCGGGCAGACCCGCCAGCCGGGCCACTTCGATACCGTAACTGTGGTCGCACCCGCCCGGAACGAGCTTGCGGAGGAAAACGACCTTGTCGCCGTACTTCTTGACTTCCATGTTGTAATTCCGCACGCGCGGGAGGAGTTCCTCGATCTCCACCAGTTCGTGATAATGTGTGGCGAAGAGCGTCTTGGGCCGGCGGGACGGATGGATATGAAGGTGCTCGACGATGGCCCAGGCGATCGACAGACCGTCGAACGTACTGGTGCCGCGGCCGATCTCATCCAGCAGGATCAGACTGCGCGAGGTGGCGTTGTTCAGGATATTGGCCGCCTCGTTCATCTCGACGAGGAACGTACTTTCGCCGGCGGCCATGTTGTCGGAGGCGCCGACGCGGGTGAATATCTTATCGACCAGGCCAATCG
Organism: Bacteroidota bacterium; assembly: GCA_037445875.1. GTDB lineage: Bacteria > CLD3 > CLD3 > SB21 > SB21 > JBBIJR01. The sequence goes on from JBBIJR010000033.1 coordinate 11,005, forward strand.
CCGCGGAGCGGGCCGGCACGAAACTGCCGATCTGAGCGAGCAGCACGATCAAGCCGACCTGACGGAGGTAGCAGCTTTTGCCCGCCATGTTGGGTCCGGTGATGATATGGATCTGGTTCTGTTCGTCGAGGAAAAGGTCGTTGGGGATGAACGGTTCGTCCGGGGGCAGTAGCCGCTCCACGACCGGGTGGCGGCCTTCCTCGATGCGAATAACGGGTCCGTCGTCAACTGTCGGCTTGATGTACTTGTATGCGACGGCGACTTCGGCAAACGACGCGTAACAGTCAAGCTCCGCTATCAGTCCGGCATTCGACTGAATGTCGGCCGTTCGGGCGGCGACCGTTCCGCACAATTGCTCGAACAGTTCCTGCTCCAGCCGGACGAGCCGTTCCTCGGCATGCAGCACCTTGTCCTCGTACTCTTTCAATTCCGGTGTGACGAACCGCTCCGCATGGGTCATCGTTTGTTTGCGGATGTAGTCGGCGGGTACCTTGTCCTTGTGGGTATTCGTGACCTCGATGTAGTACCCGAAGACCTGGTTGTACTGGACCTTCAACGATCCGATGCCCGTACGTTCTCGTTCGCGCTGCTGCAGATTGGCAATGTACTGTTTGCCTTCTCTGGCCACCGTGCGGATCTCGTCGAGTTCGGCCGAGTAACCCTCGCGAATCACGCCGCCGTCCTTGAGCGAAGCGGGAGGGTCGGCCTTAAGGGCGCGCTCGATCTCGTCCGTCAGATCGTCCAGCGGTTTCAACGAATCCCGGATACGAAGCAGCGGACCGGAGGAAGCCGGATGCAACACGGCGATCAAGGACGGAACGATCTTTAGCGACTCGCCCAAGCCGAACACGTCCCGCGGAGTGGCCCGCCGGGCACACACTTTCGAGATCAGGCGCTCGAGATCGGATATTTCCTTGAGCCTCGCGGGTAGGGTCTCGCTCATCGGTCGGCCGTTGACGATTTCCTGCACCGCATCAAGTCGTTCCTTTATCGGGCCCGGTACTTTGAGCGGCCGGGCAATCCAGCTCTTTAATTTCCGCGCTCCCATCGACGTGCGGGTCCGGTCGAGGATGGAGAGGAGGTTACCCGCGCGTCCCGGCAAACGGCTGTCCTCGAAGACGTCGAGGTTACGCAGCGTCACCCGGTCGAGGATCATGTACTCGCTTTCGGCGAGCAGGCTCAGCGATCGAATATGTCCGACCTCCGAGCGCTGGGTTTCCCGAAGATAATGCAGGGCCGCTCCCGCCGCGACAATACCGGCCGGATGTTCCTCGAGTCCGAAGCCCTTCAATGAATGCGTATTGAAATGCCGCACCAGCAGGTCGTAGGTGTAATCACGCGAGAACAGCCAGTCTTCCTGGCGCGTCAGGACCGCCGGAATGGGGCCGAGGCGGCTTTTCAATTCGCCGTGCATCGAGTACGGCACGACGATCTCCGACGGCGCGAACACCTGCAGATGAGCCAGGGCCTCCTGTTCCGGGAACTCCCCCGCGGCAAATTCCCCCGTCGATGCATCGACAAAGGCCAGACCGATGAACATTTGATCGCCGACGACTTCGCTCGTCACGCACGCGAGGTAATTGTTCGATTTGTGCTCCAGGATCTTGTCCGAAAGCGTCGTACCCGGCGTCACGACTTCCGTCACGTCCCGCTTGACGATACCTTTGGCGAACTTCGGGTCTTCGAGTTGTTCGCACACCGCGACGCGGAACCCGGCGCGGATCAGTTTGGGCAGGTAGCTGTCGAGCGCGTGGTACGGAAAACCTGCGAGCGCAACGTCGGCGGCCTTGCCGTTGGCCCGTTTGGTAAGCGTGATCCCGAGGATCTTGTGGACCGTGCGGGCGTCTTCATCGAACGTCTCGTAGAAATCGCCCATGCGGTAGAGGAGGACGGTATCCGGGTACTTCGACTTGATCTCGAAATACTGGCGCATGAGCGGAGTGGAATCCTTTAGACTAACCGTCATGCGGGGAGTATACGGAGGAAGGGGGTGTGATTCAAAGGGATTCCGCGGCCATCACCGGCAACCTCAGGCTCATTGCTCAACGTCGTAAACCCAGGCGTCGAAGACTCGCGTGCATGATATCCTGTTAGCCGGAGAGGAATCTCTCGATCCCGTTGTCCCAACCTTTCGTCCCTTCCATGATCTCCGCCGTTACTTGTTTGTTTTCAACAACGGCCACACCGGCCCGTCCGGATCAATGATCGTCTCGACTTCTTTCCACGGGATCGTCACTTCTACCGGCCCCCCGGCGTACGGCCCGACCTCGTACGGAGCAAAATGCAGGCGCAGACCTTTGGGGGACAAGGTGAAGTGCTGGAGCAGGTCTTCATTCAGCCGGGTGATCGAACCATCAACTACGTAAGGCGCTTCCGCCCGTCTGAGTTGCTCCATTCCAGCATCGGACAATACGCGGAGATAATCCGATCCCGGCAGGAACAGGTCTTCCGGCGAGAGCAGCATCGGCGAGCCTCCCACGTAGCCAAAGTTCACGACTTCATAATACATGTTCCCGTGGGCGCCGCCGGTGTACTCCCAGCCTTCCACGAGACAGCTCACCAGACGGTCGTGAGCGAAGTGCACCGAGCATGTTCGGTAGGCCTCAAACGGGTTCATTGCGATCTCCGCGTTGTAGTCGGCCTGGAATCCGGCCGCTCTTACTTGAAAGGCCTCCACGGTCGTCTCGCGAACATGCGCGTTGAGATTCTGGACCAGATCACCTTCCCCTGAAAACACAGGATAGCGGAAATGAATTCGCCAGCCCGTTGTGTCGTTCCTTAACGTTTCGAAGTACGCGATCCGTACCAGGAAGAAGGGGAGCGATTTTCCGGATTTCGCGTTCACCCACGTTCCCTCGAACCGGTCGCCCGACAACGATCCGCGAAATGTTCCGGTCTTTTCCCCGTCCGCTCTTTCATCCAGAATCATTTCCCCGCCGCGGAAGCCTCCGCTCAACTCGATCGGGTCGCCTACCGTCTCGTAGAAATACGTTCCGCGCCACATCTGGGGATCGTTGTTGGCCGGATCCCGTTCCATTTGCAGCTGGATGGCGTATTTCTTGCCGATCGTCCCCGTAAAGAGACCTCCATCGGTCTGAGAAAAGACCCTTGCGGACAGCAGGGCGAAGCCTGAAATAAAGTACAACCAGTGTGTCATTGCGAATCTCCCGCTAACGCATACATACATCAAGTTACCAAACATCCGGTAAAGGGCGCAACCCGCATCAATACAATAATGTCCAATTATTAATTGTTAATTGATAATTGAAGAACGTTTTGATATTTTGCACGTCAATGCCAAGACGGATGACGGCGTATGACCGGTGAAAAGATCCTGATGATCGACGACGAGCCGGACAAGATCTTCATTTTCACGACCATTCTCAAGCGACACGGCTTTCAGGTCGGCACCGCCGCCACGGCCCGGGAAGGCCTCGAACGCATCACGGAATTCCGGCCCGACCTGGTCCTGCTCGACATCAACATGCCGGAGATGAACGGCCACGCGCTGCGCGAGCGCCTCAAAGAACGGCCCGCCACGCGCAACGTCCCCATCGTGATGTTCAGTTCCTCCGACCAACTGACGGACAAACTGCTCTCGTTGAAGTCCGGGGCGGACGATTATATCACGAAAGACGTCGACCACCAGGAACTCGTCGCGAGACTGGACGCGCTGATCCGGCGGTATAAGGAGAGCCTCGGCGCCAATCCGCTCACACGGCTGCCCGGTAATCATGCGATCGAAGAGGACATCCAGTTTCGCATTCAGCTGAACAAGGACCGAAAAACGCCGTTCGCTGTCTGCTACGCCGACCTGGACCACTTCAAAGCGTACAACGATGTATACGGGTTCAAGCAGGGGGACGAAGCGATCAAGAAAACGGCCGAGATCATCACAAAGGTTGTAGATGAGAAAGGCGGCCGGGACGACTTTGTCGGCCACGTAGGAGGGGACGATTTTGTGTTTGTGCTCTCCCGCTACGAGAGGATCGACGACATCTGCGCGGCGATCATCCGGCAGGCGGACGCGTATTTTCCCATCCTGTACAGCGAGGCCGACCGGCGAAAAGGTTTCATCATCACGAAGAACCGCAAGGAACAGACGGACCAGTTCCCGCTGATGTCCCTCTCCATCGCCGTGGTGAGCAACGAAAACCGCCCGCTCACCAGCGTCGGCCAGATCGCCCAGATTGCCAGCGAAGTTAAGAAGGTGGTAAAAGCCAGACCGGGCAGTAACTACTGGATCGACCGGAGAAGCGAACCGTGATGGAACTTGGGGCAACTCCTGAACGAAGACACAGCGGAAGGAGCGCATGTTCAAGAAGATTCTGATCGCCAATCGCGGAGAGATCGCCCTGCGCGTGATCCGCGCATGCCGGGAGCTCGGCATCAAGACCGTCGCCGTATATTCCGAGGCGGACGCCAATTCGCTGCACGTGCGGTTCGCCGACGAAGCGATCTGCATCGGGCCGCCGCCGAGCGCCAAAAGCTATCTCAACATCCCTCAGATCATGAGCGCCGCCGAGATCACCGGTGCAGACGGCATTCATCCGGGCTATGGATTTCTGGCTGAAAACGTCAAGTTCGCCGACATTTGCGAGTCCGTCGGCATCAAGTTCATCGGCCCTCAATCAAATCAGATTCAGGCCATGGGCGACAAGGCGTTTGCCAAAGACACGATGATCAAGGCCGGCGTTCCCGTCGTGCCGGGCAGCAACGGCGTCGTCAAAGACCTTGAGGCCGGCCGTGAGATCCTCGAGCAGACCGGCTACCCGGTCATCATCAAAGCCACGGCCGGCGGAGGCGGAAGGGGTATGCGCATCATACACGAGGCATCGGAATTCGAGAACGCCTTCATCACGGCACGGGCGGAGGCGGAAAGCGCGTTCGGCAATCCTGACGTCTACGTAGAGAAGTTCATCGAAAAACCCCGCCACATCGAAATCCAGCTCATCGGGGACCAGCACGGCAACGTGTTTCATCTCGGCGAACGGGATTGTTCGATGCAGCGCAGACACCAGAAGCTCATCGAGGAGTCGCCGTCGCCGGCGGTGGACGAGGAACTGCGCCGCCGGATGGGCGAAGCGGCCGTCCGTGGTGCGAAAAGCGTCGGTTACGAAAGCGCCGGAACGGTCGAGTTCCTGATGGACAAGGACAAGAACTTCTACTTCATGGAAATGAATACGCGTATCCAGGTCGAGCACTGCGTGACGGAAATGGTGTACGGGTTGGACCTCATTAAATGGCAGATCCGCGTGGCCGCCGGAGAGAAACTGCCGTTCAAGCAGAAGGATTTCAAACCGCGCGGACATGCCATCGAATGCCGCATCAACGCGGAGGACCCTGAGAATAATTTCAGGCCCTCGGCAGGTAAGATCCACGCCTTTCACCTTCCATCGGGTTTCGGCATCCGCATGGATTCCCACGCGTACGCCGAATACCAGATTCCGCCGCATTACGATTCGCTGATCGGCAAGCTGATCGCACACGGCGAGAATCGAACCGAAGCCCTGGCCCGCATGGCCGGCGCGCTGGATGAACTGATCGTCGAAGGCATCAAGACCACCATCCCGTTCCACAAACGCATGATGCACGACGAGAACTTCGTCCGGGGGGAGGTCGACACGAAGTACGTCGAACGGCTGCTGGGTCTTTGACGAAACGCCCCCATGAATCCGCGCTTGGAGAAACTGGCTTCCGGCCTCGCGCACCGCGGCGTCACTCATTTCCTTACTATGCATCCCCCGCACGTACGCTACCTGAGCGGATTCACCGGCTCCAACGGCGTGCTCATCGTCTCCCGGGATGGTGTGTCCTTCGTGACCGACGGCCGATATGACGAACAGGCTTCGCAAGAAGTCCGGGATGCAACGATCTACGTTGCCCCGGGAAGCAACGTGACCCTCGATCAGATCTTCGAACACCGGTTGCTGCCCGCGGGCAGCCGTGTCGGCTTCGAATCCGCGCGGATGACGTACGGAACGTACGAGCTTTTTGCACAACGTCTGGACGGCGTGGAGTTGGTGCCGTTGACCCACGTGGTCGAGCCGATCCTGATCGTCAAGGACGAGGACGAGATCGCGAGGTTGAAAAAGGCGGTCGAGATCACGGAACGTGTGTTCGAGGATACGCTGCCGATGGTAAGGCCGGGCGTGACGGAAATGGATCTGGCCGGACACATCGCCTTCCTCATACGAAAACATGGAGGTGAGAAAGAGGCCTTCGAAACGATCGTGGCCAGCGGCTGGCGCGGTGCGCTTCCGCATGGACGCCCGTCCGACAAGAAGCTGCAGGCCGGGGAACTCATCATCTTTGACCTCGGGGCCGTCTACGAGGGCTATCACGGGGACATGACGAGGACGGTCTGCATCGGGGATCCGTCACCGGTTCAGAGGAAAATCTACGATATCGTGAGGGAGGCACATGAGCGGGCGGCGCAGAAGGCCCGTGCAGGTGTCAAGGCCCACGATGTCGATGCGGCGGCACGATCGCATATTACCGAGCAGGGCTACGGACCGTCCTTCAATCACGGTCTCGGCCACGGGATCGGCCTGGATATCCACGAAGCGCCGCGCCTCGGCCCCGATATCGAGTACAGGCTCGAAGCCGGCAACGTCGTCACGATCGAGCCGGGCATCTATGTTCCCCGGGCCTTCGGTGTGCGCATTGAAAACGACTACCTCATAACGACGGGCGGCTGCGAGAGCCTCATGCGCTCATCCCTCGACCTGGTCTGCGTCTGACCGTGCGATGAAGCACGTCCTCGTCATTGCGTATTATTTCCCCCCGATGGGACTCAGCGGCGTTCAACGCATCGTAAAATTCGTCAAGTACCTGCCCTCGTTCGGCTGGCAACCGACGGTACTCACGATCGATCCGCATGCGTACTTTGCTTTCGACGATTCGATGCTCAAGGATGTACGGCACACAGAGATCTGGCGTGCGCGGCCCGGACGCGCCTTCCGCGTGATCGGCGAGCGGCGAACGGTCCCGCTCACTCGCGAGCGGTTCCGCGGACTCGCCAATCGTCTCAGCCAGCTCTTTTTCATCCCCGACAACAAGATCGGCTGGACCCGACAGGCGATGCGGTTCCTGCAGGGCAAGGACCTGTCGGTTTTCAACGCCGTTTTCTCGACGGCGCCGCCGTTCAGCAATCATCTGCTCGGCCTTCGGATCAAACACCGGTACGGGCTGCCGCTGCTCGTCGATTTCCGGGACGCGTGGGTGGACAATCCGTATCATGTTTACTGGACCGGCTGGCATCGAAAGAGGCATCTCGAATTGGAAAGGAAGGTACTCGAAAGCTCGGACGCGATCGTCAGTAATAACGAGTTTATCACGCGACTCTGGGCCGAACGGTACCCGGGCGCGGCTTTCCACAAGCGCGTCTATCTGATCCCTCAGGGATTCGATCCGGCGGACTTCGATTCGGCAAGCGAGGCATCGTCGCTTAACGTCGATGAACTCCACTTCGTATACACGGGCGTTTTCTACGCCAACAACACTCCGTTGGTCCTTTATCGTGCGCTGAAGCTCTTGCAAGAGGAACATCCCGACGTATACAACAGACTTCGGTTTTACATGATTGGATACGTGCAGCATGAATATCGCCGGGCGGCCGTGCAACTCGGTGTGGAGGACCGTTTCCGGTACTGCGGATACCTCGAACATGCGGATGCTGTGGCGTGGCAGCAGGCCGCGGACGTGTTGTGGCTGGTGTTGGGCGACGCCAATCGCGGATATCAGACCATTTCGGCAGGAAAGGCGTTCGAGTACCTCGGCAGCCGCAAGCCGATACTTGGCATTGTGCCGGACAACACGATCCGACGTATGCTGTCCGGTTTCGATCACACATTCCTCGTCGAGCCGGACGATGTACGCGGTTTGGCCGAAACCATACGGGACCTGTGTGAACACAAGAGGACCGGTACACTGCCCCGCGGAGATGCCGGGAAGATTCGGGCCTACGATCGGAAGGTGCTCACCGGACGGTTGGGGGAACTGCTCGACGGCATCGCCCGGAAACGGTGAAAGGGCGTATGACCGGCGATGAGATTCGGCACGCACTCGCTGCGATCGCGGAGGGAACGAATCGTGCGGAGAAATGTGCATTCGTTGTTCTGGGCGGGAAGATCGATCCTGGAAGAATTCACCGAGTCTCTCCGCGGAGCGGGTTACGACCTCAAACCCGTAGGCAACGTGACCGTATCGCCGGGCCTGCGATGTCCGGCTTTTCTGGAGGAAGTGCGACGATGGGGTGTACTTGAAGTACTTTGGGTCCGTCAAGAGGCGAGCATCCGGCACGCCTGTTCAACACTGCGCGCGGACGATGTGCGGCTGATCTGGGTCCATGAAGGTAAGCTCGAGGAACACGACGCCGACGCCCCGCCGGTTTTCGAGTGACCTGACGGACCCGTCTCGAGAATACGCCGCTCACGCCACTTTGTTCGACTCATGAATCTCGCGCAACATGGCGATCTTGCGTATGTTGGCCTCGATTTCCCGGCACGTGCGTTCCCGCTGGAAGCGAGGCAGGAACGGACTATCCAGGATTCTCACCAGCCGCTGAATCTCCTGCTGGACAACGGCAACCGATGCCACTTGCGCCGACACGATTATGGAAGCTTGTTCGGTCATTATCCACCTCCTAACCCAATGGAGGCAAATCCCGGGCCGGGCGGTATGGACCGCCAACTGTTTGTTTCTTAAGAATGAATGATGGAGCGAATCTGTGGGGCCGTTGGAATTCTTGCCACACCGTTCCGTTTTGTTCCACTGCGGTCGACCCGATAAAATCGACGCGGGCGGTTCGTGTTTGTTTCACCAAATGACGACCACCGGCAGATCGCCGAGAATACGACTGGTAACCACATTTTCACAGGCCATGCAACGCCTCTGGCGTTGCGGCAAAGCCAGAGACATCGCACACAATCGCCGTAGGCGATCCATGTCTGTTGAATGAAGAACCATGCACTGCCATCGAACCCCATCGGGGTTCCATTTGAGCAAGTGCCGCGCTGCGCCTGCCCACTTGCGTTTGCTTCCTCCAACCTGTAATATTCATCTATTACATCATACAGCAGGTAGTCCTATGACCGACCAGCTTACTCGCCGTTATTTCCTTAAGAATTGCCTGCTCGCAGGCGCAGGCATGCTCGCTGTACCGAAGCTTGCCTCCTATGCCGCGATCGGCAGAACCGCTTCGACCCATCCCACAACCGTCGCCAGCGCCAACGGTCTCAAAGCCACCGCAAGGACCATGGAACTGCTGATGCAGGGTGCCGACACCCTCGATGCCGTGGTCGCGGGAGTGAACCTCGTCGAGGACGATCCCGAGGATATGAGCGTCGGTCTGGGCGGCCTGCCCAACGAAGACGGCGTGGTGGAGCTCGACGCCAGCGTGATGCACGGTCCGACGGGACGCGGAGGCGCCGTCGCCGCCTTGCGCAACATCCGCAATCCGTCCACGGTCGCAAAGATCGTCATGGAGCGCACGGACCATGTGCTGCTCGTGGGCGAGGGAGCGCTGCGCTTTGCGCAGGCCCACGGCTTTCACGAGGAGAACCTTCTGACGGATCGGGCACGCGAGCGATGGCTCAAGTGGAAGGAGAACCTCAGTACCGAAGACGACTGGCTGCCCCCGCACGGCATCAAAGACAAGGGCATCGGTCACGTCTTGAACAAGTATGAACGTGAAACCGGCACGATCAATTGCCTTGCCGTCGACGCTAACGGCGATCTCTCCGGGTGCACCAGCACGAGCGGACTGGAATTCAAGATCCCCGGCCGGGTGGGAGATTCGCCCATTCTCGGTGCCGGCCTGTATGTCGACAATGACGTCGGCGCGGCGGGCAGCACCGGCAGAGGCGAGGCCAATCTGCTCTCGTGCAGCAGCGTCATGGTCGTCGAGTTCATGCGGCAGGGAAAATCGCCGGAAGAGGCCTGCCTGGCGGCGTGCCGACGCATCGTGGATCAAACCCGCGAAGCCCGCCTGCTGGACGACCGCGGCCGCCCCCTCTTCAACGTGAAGTTCTATGCGCTCAACAAGGAAGGCGAGTACGGCAGCGCGGCGATCTGGAGCGGAGGGCAGTTTGCCGTGAACACGGGCCAAAAGGAGAGCGTGTTAAAGGAAAGCGCTTACCTGTTCAAGAGGCCATGACGTGACGAAACTCATCGCAGCGTTGCGTTTCCTCATCAGCGCGACGTTCATCGCGTCCGCTGTGTCCAAGCTTGTCTCGCTGGGCCTTTTCGAGATCACGCTCATCGACCAGGGCCTCTTCGCAGAACGTTCTTCTGCCGCCGTGGCGGCGCGCCTGCTGATCGGAGTGGAACTCGCCATCGGCTTACTCTATCTGCAGCCGATGTATCTCAAACGGCTGATCTCCCCGGTGACGATGGTCCTACTCATCGCGTTTACGGGGCACCTCGCTTACCTCGCGGCGATCGGCGACAACCGCAACTGTGGATGCTTCGGAGAGCTGATCGCGATGTCTCCGCTCGAGTCGATCGTCAAGAATATCCTCCTGTTGGCCATCGTCGTGTTCGTCCACAGGCGCCTGGAGACGGTGCAGGGAACGTGGAGAATTCCTGCGGGTCTCGCCGCGGTGGCCCTGATCGGTGTGTGGGCGTGGGCGCCCGTGAAATCGATCGGTGATTTCCCCTTTTCCAGGTATACGCAGTTCGAGCCGGTCGGCCGCGTCGACCTGAGCGACGGCGAGAAATTACTGTGCGTATTCAATCTCGATTGTGAGCATTGCCAGGAGGCGGCGCGAGAACTCGCTTCCCTGCAGCGCGATGGCACACCTCTGCCCGAAGTGTACGTCTTGTTCTTCAGCGAAGACGCCGTCACGCCCGACTCGTTTTTTACGGTGACAAATTCTCGTTTCCCTTACCGCATGATCGAACTGGCCGAATTCCTCGATTTCATCGGTAACGCACCGCCGAGAATCTACTGGTTGAAGGAGGGAAGTATCGAGCGATTCTGGGATGGCGAAGTTACCGATCCCCTGAGGAAAAATTTCCGTTGAGGAGCGTTTCCCTTACGTGGATCCGGTTCAACCGGTCGAGCAGCTGCGGAACGAAGCGATACCCCGGTGCCCTCATGGTATTCACTGGGCCCCCGGCAGCGCGCCATGAAAAAACCCGCCGTGCATGAACGGCGGGTTTTTTGTTCCGGGGAACTCAGACTTACTTGATCATCAGCATCTTCTTTGTCAACGAGCGGTCGGCCGCCTCGAGACGGTAGAAGTACACACCCGAACTGACGGCGCGTCCGCGATTGTCGAGGCCGTTCCACTCGACGGAACGCGCCCCCGCCGACTGGCGCCCGTTCACCAGCGTCCTCACCTCCTGCCCGAACACGTTGTACACCTTCAGTACCACGCGTCCGTCCGACGGCACTTGATAGCGGATGGTGGTCGTCGGATTGAACGGATTCGGATAGTTCTGCTCGAGCGCGAACCGACGGACCGAAGCGCCGTCGCTGCCGATCCCCACAATGTGCGGCGTCTGCTCGCCCTTGGCGCAGTTCATGACCTCCTTCGTGAGATCGTTCTGCACGAACGCAGAAGTGAAGATCATCGTATCCGCCCAGACGGAATTGATCCAGTAGTCGAACTCGAACACCTGCGTGCCCACGACGTTCTCTACGGGCGTGCCGCTCGAATTCGGATAGGCGCGTCGAAACACGTCGTAGTGATGCGGCTCGCCGTTGGTGCCGGTATAATCGATCTGACGCTCGATAGCATGTACGCGGAGGTAGTAACTTCCCTCCGGCATCGGTGACAGAATGTTCACCGTCACGATCGCGTGCATACTGTCAGCCACGGTACGGGAATTGACGACCGCCATCGTCATCGGAGTGGCAATGTCCATGCGATCCGTGTACGGATTGAGCAGATTGTTGTACGTACTGTACGGATATTCCGGATAGCTCACGCCGTCCATGATGACCGTCGGGGCGGCGTTGACCCCGTAGTAGTAGCGTCGGTCGTACGACTGGGTCGGGTTGTGCTGATACATGGGATCGTCACCCGGAGCGGGCCATCCGACGTGGTACTTGATGGCCACCACACTGTCCCAGCGTTCGTCGACAAAGAGATCGATCGTCGGGTTCTGTGTGGCACACGGCGGACAGGTGGAACTGGTCCACTCTTCGAGCAGCATGTGGCGCATCGCGCCGGTGAGCAGCAGCGAGTACTGGTTCAGCGTGTCGTTCGACGGATTGCCATCGGATCCGAGGCTGCTGTAGGCCATCAGGTTTGTCGGTTCGCCCAGATTAACGGTGAGGGAATCGAACGTAACATCCACGGTCTGGCCCGCATTCAACGACGCGACCGATTTCGTACTCGAGTAGGCGGACGGCGAAGCTTGCAGCGTCACGTCGAAGGCAGTGCCGATGTCCGAACTGCCGATATTGACCAGCCGGACCACCGGCTGAAGCGTGCGGTTGGCGCCGCCGATCGTGTACGACGTGTCGGCAGGCAGGTTGACGATGGAAATCGGCTGCACATCATGGGCGACCTGTGTCCCCACCGAGACATTATCGATGTACAGGTTGTTCCCATACGCGTTGTAGGTCACAAAAACGAACCGAACCGTCGAGAAGCCGCTCAACCCGTAGTTGAACGTTAACCATTGCGACGGCGTCGGCACGAACGGGTCCGTAGTGGGCGGAGCCGTCATGAGCGTCCCGCCGCCGCGCCGGAAGAGCACGTAGCTCCACGTCACACCGCCATCGTCGGACATCAGCACGGCGAGACTGTCAATGTAGGCGGTCGTGTACTGAGCATAGGCCCAGTCAAACTTGAACGTGTCGCCGGTCGCCACGGCATACACGGGCGTAAACAGACTGTCCCGGTGACCGGTTGAACTGTAGGAAAAAAAATCAATGCGCGTGGACTTCGTTCCTCCGAAACGCGGGCCGTTGGCGCCGTCGTAGTGTTCGAACGTGATGCTGCCGGCGTTCGGGTTGACGATACTCCACCCGGCCGGCGGGAAGTCGCCCTCGAACTGCTCCACGCTGAAGCCTTCGACGGACAACGACGGATGCGTCCGAAATTCCGAGGACACGTTATCCACCCTTTCGTCGCTAAGCACGGCTTTGTCTCCCTGTTGAACGGCAAATGCAAGCCCGACAAGAATGGCAAAGGCCCCCATAAGCAGACCGTAACGATACTGTGTCATATGAACCTCCTTCCGACTATTGCTGAATGCCCCCATCTCAGGACCGGTCTAAATCGAGAACGGTATCTAATTATAGCAATTCAAGATCAACAATTCCAAAAGAAAAATCTGGATGCCTGTTCACGGTTTTCGAAAGACCATGCTCGCCGACGCCTGGTGGGTGGGGAACACGATCGTCTCAGCAATGTTGACGTGCTCGGGCCTCGAGGCGATGAAAACGATCACCTCGGCGATGTCCCGACCGGTGAGAGGCACGATCTTCTCGTACACCTTCTTCGCCCTCGCTGCGTCCCCTTTGAAGCGGACCATGCTGAACTCCGTCTCGACCAGACCGGGATCCACCGTGCTGACTTTGATCGGCGTATCCACCAGGTCGATCCGCATGCCTTTCGTAAGGGCGTCCACGGCATGCTTGGTGGCACAATAGACGTTGCCGCCCGGATAAACCTCGTGGCCGGCGATCGAGCCGATATTGATAATATGACCCCGGCCTCGTTTGACCATTCCGGGAATCACCGTGCGGCTCACGTACAACAGGCCTTTGACATTCGTGTCGATCATTTCTTCCCAATCCTCGATCCGGCCCTCGTGCAGTTTGTCCAACCCGCGTCCGAGACCGGCATTATTGACGAGTACGTCGATCGCTTTCCACGCTGGCGGAAGATCGTCCATAAACGACTGAACGTCTTTTTGTTTTCTGACATCGAACGCGTGGATATGGGTCTCCGTGCTGTGCTGTTCTTTCAGTACGCGTGCGAGCTTTTCGAGACGCTCCTTCCGGCGGGCCGTCAGGATCAAGCGCGCGCCGGCTCTAGCCATCGCAACGGCGGTCGCCTCCCCGATTCCGCTGCTGGCTCCGGTGATGAGTACTATACGATCTTGCAATGATGACATAAGGAACCTCCCGACGCTGGGCGTCTCAAAGATTGGGATATTCGCCATCGCGACACGGAATTCTTGTTGGGCGCACTCCTTGCAGCGGCGTCGATTCCGGGCCGGTGTTGGAATTCGGCATCCTTGACAGGCAGGTTGTCGAACATTAAGTTATAGATAATCATCGCGTCTCTAAAAGCGAATCTCCTTCGAAACATGCCGCAGTTCGTGACCGTACAGGAGGTGCGGCGGGGACGTTTCGATGTCTTCGCCTATATCATCGATCTCTCCAAATGGACCTCGTTTAAGGCGTTCGGCCCGCTGCCGGGCATTGCCGATGCGTCGCTGCCGGAAGGGCAGCGCATGGGATCCGGCGCTCGTGTCTGTGTTCACAACACGGATGGGAGCATTCACCACGAAATCGTAATTGCGTTCGAGCCGGGACGATTCTATGGTGTCCGCATGGAGCTTTCGCCTCCAGCCTCTCTACTCATGGACCGGATCGAGGAGTACGTTGACCTCGCCGATACGCCAGGCGGCGGGACAAGAATGACCCGCACCTTCATCGTCACACCACGCTCCCGGTTTACTGTTCCCCTGGTTTGGATCATTACCCGTTGGCTCCTGCGCCGCGCCGTTTTCCGTCACAACGACCGGGTGGCCGAGGAACTCGAGGGCAGACTTGAAAGGCCTACGGCTTAGCGATAAGCGATCAGCATCAAGATCGGAATGGCCATCCCAATCAACGTAAGCCACGCCCCACGGCCTGTGAGCCCGTTCTTCCCCTTCAAAATGAATAGCCCTGAAATAGCCAGAAAGGCCAGGGCGACAGCGTAGATATCCGAAACATACGTCCATGCTTTTTTCGGCTCATTCAGGTGCAGATAATTGAACGCCCGAACGAGCCAACGCTCCGACACCACCTCATGCACCAGTTCACCCGAAGCCAGCCGGACCTCCAGCTTGCTGCCGTCCTCGAGAAACACATGCAGCACATCGGGCGATGGTTGGAAGCTGCTGCGAACGGGAACGCGGAGGTCCGCACGCTCAACGACCGTACGGACCGCCGCTGCCTCGTCCGTCATTGCGATAGGCTCAATACGGGATTCGATGCGTTCGATGGAGTAGTTCGGGTTCCAATCCCGTATGTGATTGACGGCCACTCCGGATACAGCAAAAACGATCGTCAGTCCCACCGACAGATAGCCGATGTCGCGGTGAAGGATGGCGTTCCACCGGTTCACCCGGCGTTTGAGACCGTTCCACGTCATGGCCGGTCATCTCACGATCGCGCCGGTACCCTTGATCCGGTAGATCTTCATCGGACCGGTTACCGTCGCGGGGTCAAACGTTTCTCCTTTTTCCTCGGCCTGGTGCTCGAAATGTTTGATCGCGTCCTCTTTGGTAAGGTCGATTGCCTCGAGGGTACCCTCGGCGCGCGCCGTCTTGCCGCGAAGTTCCATGGGGAACACGATCACGCCGTCGTCGACTTTGACGCGCATTTTTTCGAAAGGCCGGTCACCGGCCAGTTCGATCCAACAGCCGCGCTTGGCGCAGACATCGACGACCTTTCCTTCGACGGCAACCGTCTTGCCGACAAAAGTCGAAGCGTTATCGAGCAGCGAGGATATACTGACCAACTCGGTGGACACCACTCCTTTCCCATAGACTTGTTCGGTTCCTTTGTCCTGGGCCGATGCCGAAACCGATAATGCAGCGAGACAGAGAAATACAGCCGTTTTCATGAGTCATGCTCCGTACATTGTGCAATTGGAAACAAAGCGGTCATAGGTACGAAAACGTACCGAGAAGGTCAACAGGGAACGGTGAACAGCAACAATTGCCGGCAAGCAGCAATCAGTAAACGGGCTCCTGTATCTCAGCACCCCTCTTTCTTCTTCTTTCCTTTACCGGTCGGAATCTGCTGCGACTTCGTCTCCAATTTGGGTATGGGCCGCCGCACCGGCGCCGCGGCCTCCCCGATGCCTGACTGTGGTGACCCGCCGAAGAACTGACTGACGTATTTCATTTTCTCAAAAGAGGCCTGCCGGTCGTTGCTCGGATTCTCCGGAATGCGGGGAAAAAGAATCCTGTCCTTCCATTCCTCCATGCCCCCCGTAAGCATATAGACTCCCTTGTATCCCCGCGCTTTCAGGAGAAACCACGCCTGCGCGGAGTGGATGCCTCCTCCGGAATACAGGACGATCTTCTCGTTGCGCAGCAACGGGTAAGACTCGAGGGCGGCGAGGGGAACGTGTTCCGACGACGGAATCGCGTACTCGGCGAATTCCTTCCCGTCGCGCAAATCGAGCAATCGGTAGTCCATCCGGCCCTGGATGATCCAGTCGGCCAGTTCCTCCACGCTCACGTGGTCCAATTCTTTCTCGACGATCAGGGCCAGTTCCTGCGGATCGATCGTCACGCGTTGTCCGTTGCCCGGTCCGCCGGCGGCCAGTGCGAGAAGCCCCAATACGATGGCGGCGCCGCCGAGGCGCTGGTTGAGGGTCAGCTTCGCCAGAAGGGAACGCATGTCAGACCTCCGATCGATTGAATTTCTTTTCCGCCCAGGAAGCCGCGGCAAACGCGCCGACGGCCATCAGCACGACCGCGAACACGAGTAAGCCGTACGACACATTCCACAGTTCCGGCAGCGTCACCGCGCCCATCGGCGTGCTCTCGTAGAAGGACTGGATGGAAGGAAACGCCTCGCCAAACGCAAGAATGCCCGCTGCTACCCCGATCAGATACACCAGACCGTCGATGCGGCCGGTGGCGGTTGCGACGGCCGAAGTGCCCGGGCAGTAACCCCCGATCACGAAACCGACGCCGAGGATCAGACCGCCCACGATCATCGGGACGAGATACGTAGGGTTGACGAACACCAGACTCAGATCCAGCCACCCGAACGCGGCGAAGAAGAACACGCCCAACATAGCCGTGACGATGGCGCTGAACATCACTTTCAACACGCTCATGTCGGTGAAGTAGAACTGCGCGGCGAGTTTGCGGCCGCTGCCGAAGCCGGCGCGCTCAAGGAAGAAACCGAATCCGATCCCGATGAGGAACGCAACCACCAGGCTGATTTCTTCTCCGAAAAAACCATACTTATAAAGCGGTAGATTCATGTCCATTGCCTCCGCATGAAATAGGCAAACGCATACGCGCCCGCAAAGACCATCAGCATGAACGCCCAGCTGCCCACGTTGAGGATGGCGCCGCCGGTGAGGGCCTGTCCGCTCGTACAGCCGCGGGCGAGTTTGGCCCCGATACCCATGAGCGCGCCGCCCGCGAAGGCGAAGACCAGACGCGAGCGAGCGGAAATGCGGGGCCCCTTTTCGATCGTTTTTCTTACGCGTCCCGCCAGCGCACCGGAGACGAAGCCTCCCACCAGTAGGCCGAGCACTTCAAAGACCAGCCAGTCTTTGAACGGACTGCGTGAATCGTCCCCGAGGTACTCGGCATAGAAAGGATTGGTCGAGGCATGGTCGGGCGCGGCGGCGCTCACGCCGACCGAGACGACCGTGGAAAACGCCCCCGAGGCGCCGAGTCCCCGCCCCATGACGAGGTACGACAGCAACAAGACAAGACCCAGGCCTATACCCGCCAGATACGGGTTCCAGTACGGCTTGGGCTGCGCGTGCTCGAGCCGATCGTCCGCGGCTTCCTGTTCGATTACTTCGGTATCTATCATCGTCCACTCCTTGGATGAATCAAAACGACATCGCCGGTTGGGCCCAATGGCTGTACTGTCCGGCATATACAATGACGAAGCGCAGGATCACCCCACCGGCCATAACGAGGATCGGGGCCACGGGCGTATGGCGGATCTTGTGATTGACGGCCAGCAACTGAATGATCAGAGGTATCACGATGCCCAGCAGTACCACGAAAATCCAGAACACGGCTGCGTAAGGACCGCTCAGGATCAGAAAGACGGCCTCCTGCTGCGCGCGTGCAGAGGACAACATGCCGACGATGAAAAGCGCCAGTACGAGCAGCTCGAAGGTGAGGAACGCGTTGTCCGCGCGGGCGGAGGCGACCCGCTCGACCTTGTCCGTACTGATCAAATGCACCAGCGCCGCGGCGGAGGACAAGCCGCTGGTCAGGAACAGCACCCACAGCATCGAGTTGTTCCACAGAGGACGCGCCGCCAGTCCGCTGAGCAGAACGCCGGTGTACATCCCGAGCACCGCACCCACGATCATGTTCCAGATCCCGATATTCTTGATGAGGTAGGGATGTCGGTTGATCCAATCGGAGAACCGGTCGAACACGCGGATGCGATTGCGAAACGGCTCCGGTATGCTGACGAGCGTGTTGAGCAGGAGCATCGGATATACGAGTACGAGAATCCACGCGCCCCAGGACATCGGCGAGGTGATCTCGAACGTCGTATAAAGCCGCCACACGTGAAGTTTGTACTCGAGGTCGAGGAACAGCGCGAACATGCCGAGGCTCAAAAAGATCAGACTCAGGTGCGGGAGGTAGAAGCTCGAGAAGTAACTGTGGCGATGGTGTCCCTTGAGCGTGAAGTAACCGGAAATGATCATGAACCCGGCCACAAGACCGCCGAGGAAGAGATAGACCGGGATCTCCCATCCCCAGATATGCAAGGTGGGGTCGATCATCGGATTGGTTCGTGAATTCCAGATCTCGTTCATTGACCGGCCTCGTCCGTTTCTACGTCAGGTAATACACATGAGGTTTGGTACCGCCCTCCGGTAACAGCGTGTGGTGTTTTCGTTCCTTCATCAGCCGGCGGACGGTGCTATGCGGGTCGTCGAGATCGCCGAAGTACATGCAGCGCGTCGGACAGACCGCGACGCAAGCCGGCTCGAGACCTTTTTCCACGCGGTGAATGCAGAACGTGCACTTGTCCGCGTAGCCGTCCGGATGGATGAAGCGCGCGTCGTACGGGCAGGAGGCCACACAGGCCTTGCAGCCGATGCACCGATCGTGGTCGACCAGCACGACGCCGCCATACTCGTGCACGTGGCTGGCGCCGGTCGGACAGCACGTTACGCACGGCGGGTTCTCGCAGTGGTTGCAGCGCTCAGACCGGATTTCCATATGAAGGGTCGGGAACTTGCCCTGCACGTCCTGCACGATCCAGTCGCGGTTGAAGCCTTCGGGCACGTTGTTTTCCGTCTTGCAGGCCACGACGCAGTCCATGCACCCGACGCATTTGGCCGTATCGATGACCATGGCGAGCCGTGCCATGACTACGCCTCCGTTTCGAACGTTACGAAGTTGACGTTCATCCCCGTTCCTCCCATGAGCGGATCGGTCGTGTACCGGGTGATCAACTGCGCATCGCTGGCGCCTTTGCCGAACGCCCGTTTGAGCGTCTTCGAATTATGTCCAAAGCCGTGCACCATGTACACACAATCCGTGCGGATGCGCTCGGTAGCGTGTACGTTGATCGGATTGCTCACGACTCCGTCCTGGTTCTTCAGGCGGACGCGGTCGCCGGTCTTCAGTCCGTACCGTCGCGCAACGTCGGCGTTGACCCATATGGAGTTTTCATCCATCATGTCCATCAGGATGGGATTGGATTGCGTACGGCTGAAGGAATGCACGGGCGCCCGGCCGAACAGCAGCCGGAAATAGCCGGCGGGAGGCTCGGGTGGACGCGAATACTTCGGTACAGGATCGAAACCGGCCTCGGCGAGTTGCAGGGAGTAGAATTCGATCTTGCCGGAGGGCGTGGGGAACTCCGCGGTCACGCCTTCGTCAAAGTAGATCGGCTGTTGCTCTCCCCGAAGGATGCCTTTTGCGTTCAATTCCTGATAGTCGAGTCCCGCCGACGTAATCCTTTTCTCCAGGTATTCCTCAATCGTTGCCCACGGAAAATAGTGCCCAAGGTCGAGGCGCTCCGCGAGTTTCTTGGCCATCCACCAGTTGGGTTTCTGTTCGTGCGGAGACTCGACGGCCGGTTGGCGGATCGCGATGAACGGTTCGCGGAACCATTCCACGTTGAGGTCGTCGTGGCGTTCGAGGTACACCGACTCCGGAAGTACGACGTCCGCCCATCCGGCAATTTCACTGGGGATCACGTCGACCACGACCATCAGGTCGAGGTTCTGGATCGCGCGGATCGTTTCTTGTTCATTTGGAAGCGCGTGCAGGAGATTGGTCGCGTAGATCATCCATCCTTTGATCGGGTACGGCTTGCCCGTAAGCGTGGCCTCGCGGATGCCGGTGGTGATCGTCTCGTGCGCGAACGGATATTTGTGGTCCGGGTTGTCCACCTTGCCCTTCTCGGACTTCGGATACGGCGGATAGGGATACGCGGGCACGTCCATGCTCACGGGCGTGTAGAAGCCGCCTTTGCGGCCCCAGCTGCCCAGCAGCGCGTTGAGCAGGGCAATGGCGCGGCTGCGTTGCGCGTCGTCGCCGTACCACGTCACGTGGCGGCCCGGGTGAACGAGCGTCGCCGGCTTGTACCGGGCCATCTCGCGCGCCGTCTCGTAAATCAGCTTCGGCTCGATGCCGGTCTCGGGGTAAGCCCATTCCGGGGAGTACGAAGCGATCTCGGCGGCAAGTGGTTCGAACCCGAATCCGTATTGCTCGACATACGCTTTGTCATACAGGTTCTCGCGTACGATCACGTTCATCCACGCCAGCAGCAAGGCCAGGTCCGTGCCCGGTTTGATGGGCAGGTAGAACTTCGCCTTGCTCGCCGCCACGGAGAACCGAGGATCCACGACGATGATCGACGCGTGGTTTTCCACCGCCTCCGCAAACTCCTGCACCTGCGTATTGTGCATGTTCTCGCCGAGATGCGACCCGATCAGCACGAGGCACTGCGCGTTGCGGATGTCCGTCCGTTCGGGCGAACTCACGTCTTCGCCGAACGTCAAGCGGAAACCGACGTCGCGCGGGCCGCGGCACTGGGCGAAAGACGGCGCCGAGACGTTGGGGGAGCCGTAGGCCTTGATCAAATGCTTGAGGAAAGTGCCGCCGATGCCGTGACTGAAAAGCGCCATGGCTTCCGCCCCGTACTGCGCTTTGATGCGTTTCATCTTGCCGGCGATGTAGTCGAGCGCCTCGTCCCACGTCACTTCGACCCACTGTTCCTCTCCCCGCAGGTTCTTGCGCAGCAGCGGGGCCCGGAGGCGGTCCGGATCGTAGTGCGCTCCCACACCGCCCGTTCCGCGCGGACACAGCCGCCCGCGGCTGAGCGGGTCGTCCGGATTGCCCTCCACCTTCCACAGCTTGCCGTCCCGCACGTACGCGATCGCCCCGCACTTCCAGAAGCACATGTCGCAGAACGTCGGGACTTTGCGAAGACCCTTGACCCGCTCCCCGGCCAGAGCGTTCAGCGCTCCGCTCTTCTGCAGGGCATGCAGCGCACCCACGGAGGCCGCCGCACCGACAACCGTGCCGGCGCCGATCTTGAGGAACTTCCTTCGCGAGACGGCGTTCATGGTCGCTCCTTTACAGTCCGATCGCCAGCGAAGTGACGATCAGGTGCTCGGTCAACTGATTGCGGCTGTTGGCGTATTCCTTTCCTACGAGATGGTCGGTGGAAGATCCACTGAGTGTCTTGTTGAACGAGAGGATGTACGCGACATCGAGCGTCAGGTTCTTCGTAAGTTTCTGGCCGAATCCGACCGTTGCATGGTTCTCCACGATAGCCGGAAAGATGGCGAACACCGTGTTGCCCGGCACCGGATTCTTGCCGTGGATGAATCCGGCACGCAGGTGAGTCCCTTCGTTCCACAGGTAATCCACTCCGGCCTTGATGTTGTAGGAATCCTTCCATTCCAGCGGGAAATCGTATTCAAACGTGCCGTCGGTCGTGGAACCGTTGATCATCAGATTGATGTTGTTATTGGAACCGCTCTTGAGCCGCATGGGCATGTTGTTGAACGCGGACGACCAATCGATCCATTCGAGATCGAGACCGAGCGTCCAGCGCGGGGTGGGCCGGTAACTGACACCGAACGAGACCTTCTGCGGCACGTCGAAATCGGCTTCGGCTTTGGAGTATTCCGTGGCGACTCCTTCCTGCAAGTTGATACCGAGGTTGGTGAACATTGCCGCGGCCTGGGCCTGGGCTTCCTCCTGGGTCAAACCGGGATTCTGGGCCATGATGCCCTGTACGGCGAGTCCGAAGGCATCGTTGAATTGTGCGCTCATGTCCATCGTGGCCTTGCCCTTGAGGTACATGCGCGTCGGGCTCGTGTACGAAGCGCCGACGGACCACCGATCGTTGACCTTGTAAAAGACCCCTATGTTGGCGCCCGCGCCGAAGCCGGAGAGGCCGTTCATGTGCGCGTAGGCGGTGACTTCATCGTATCCGAAACCTCCCTGCGCCGGGTCGGCGGCGAACATCTGGCCGAAGGTCATGCCCGAATTTGGGTCGGCGACGCCGCGCAGGTTGGCGACCGGGTCGATGCTGAACGGCATTTTGAAATCGAGCATGCCGTAGAAGAGCTGGAACCCGGCGCCCACGGCCAATTGATCGTTGATCCGGTATGCAAAGGCCGGACCGGTTTTGATGTAGCCGAAGTTCGAATAGTACTTCTGGTCCGCTCCGAGCAGGTCATGGTCGAGTTGGTACTCCGCGCCCATGCCACCGACCACGTTGAGGCCGAAGCCCCAGGCCCATTTCGAACCGGGCCGCGGGTCCACGTACCCGGAGAACGGCATCGGGTAGAATTTCTGGTCGGCCGTCGTGTTGGCATTAGCGTCGTTGCGGAACTGGACTCTGGGGATCAGCACGCCCAGCCCGATTCCGACCGCGCGCTGCTGCATGAAGGCCAGGCCGGCGGGATTGGAGAGAATGACGGCGCTGTTGTCCGGGATGGCCACGACCGTGCCGCCGCGCGCGTACGACCGTGCACAGAAGCAGTTTAGGAGGTAGCCGTTCGTACCCGCTTGCACTGTTTCAGCCAGCAGGCCGGTCAGCATGACCAAGGTAACCAGGTGCTTTTTCATGACGCACTCCAGGGTGACGTTGAGCTCTAAATAACTAAATGATTGTTTAGTAATATGTTAAGCATAAATAAAAGCCACTATGTGACTTTTTTCACAAATAGGATACGGAAAAGACGCGCACAATACCATGACGCAGGTCAGGAAATGCGGGGAGACGATAAAAAAATCTATGATGGAATACTCTTGGACCAAGAGGAGGTTAAAGAATGCGGACTTCAGGCTCCAAGCGGGAAATGTTCATCGGTTGACCGCTCTGAAACAACTGAGGGAACTCGAATCGAGGGGCCCCTTGAGAAGAGAAGGCAAGGGAAAGGGAACGCGTTACTGCGCCTCTGATTCCTTGGTCTCAAAGTAGCTCTCTGGCCCATAAGCATCATAAACAGGCTTATATATGTCACCGATAAGAGCCCTTGGGTTGTAAACACCTGTGAGATCAACGGTTAGGGACCATTCAAAACACGTCTTACAATTCGAGAGTGTGCGTAACATAAACTATTAAAGTTTATGACACTTACCCCAACAATGGGAGCCCCCGTTAACTGGACCCGGTGAGAACAAGGTTACGTGTTCCTGCCCGCTCTCCCCTAAACCGCTTGATTGCCGGAATTCGGTTGCCTATATTGAGGCGCGATCTCCAATTGCCTCTCACCCTGCATCGACTCCGGGATTCGGCGTATGACAAAACTGGGAAACTTCGTACTCGTCCTGCACACGCACCTGCCTTACGTGGTTCATCACGGCAAATGGCCGCATGGGATGGAGTGGCTCTTCGAAGCCGCCTCGGAGACGTACATCCCGCTGCTGAATACGTTCAACGACCTGCTTGCCGAAGGCATCCGTCCAAGACTCACGATCAGCCTCACCCCCGTTCTCGCCGAACAGCTTGCCTCGCCCGCCTTCGTGGAAGCGTTTCGCGAGTTCCTCGCCGAAGAGATCATTCGCGCCGACAAGGACATCGCCTATTTCGAAGCCACGCCCGCTGAAGCGAACCTGCTGCCGCTCGGCCGGTTCTGGAAACAATTTTATACCCTCATTCATGAGGACTTCGAATACCGCTACCACGCCGATATCATGGGAGCGTTCCGCGACCTGCAGGACGAAGGCGTTTTGGACGTGATCACCTGCGGCGCCACGCACGGTTACTTCCCCCTGCTCGGAACCGACGAAAGCATCCAGGCGCAGGTCCGCCTGGCCAAAGCCGTCCACGAGAAACACCTAGGCGAACCGCCCCGCGGGATCTGGCTCCCGGAATGCGCCTACCGGCCGCGATACGCGTGGAAATCGCCCGTCCCCTCCGCACTGGGAGAGGAACCGTTCATGCGAAAAGGAGTCGAAGAGATCCTCGAAGAGAACGATCTCGAGTATTTCATCGTCGATAGTTCGCTCGTGGAGGCGGGGAAGTTCATCCCGATGTACCTCGGCCGATTCGAGGCCCTGCGGGGACTGATGACGCAGTGGGTACGAGAACGATCTCCGGCTGCGACGCAGCCCGCCCATTCCGTGTACGAAGTGTATCTTGTCAAATCGTCGACCGAGACGCATCATCGTCCGGCGGCCGCGTTTGCGCGCGACGTGGAAACCTCGATGCAGGTCTGGAGCAGCGAACAGGGTTACCCCGGCGGCGAGTGGTACCTCGACTTCCACAAGAAGCACCATCTCAGCGGCCACCGGTACTGGCGCGTAACAAGCATCCACGCCGATCTCGGCTTGAAGACGCTCTACGAACCGCACCGGATCGAAGCTGAACTCGAACGCGACGCAGAGCACTTCGTGCAGTCGGTCCGCGACGCCCTGGTCCGGTTCCGCGACACCCACGGAGCAACGGGCACGCTCACCGCTCCGTTCGACTCGGAACTCTTCGGTCACTGGTGGTTCGAAGGACCGCTCTTCCTCAAGAAAGTCTTCGAGAAACTGGCGAACGAGCCGGATATCGAAGTGAAACACTGCGCCGGCGTGATGGACGATGAACCTCCGCAGCACGTGATTGCCTTGCCGGAGGGCTCCTGGGGCGCCGGCGGCAATCACTACGTCTGGCTCAACGACGAAGTGGCCTGGATGTGGCAACACGTCTATGAGGACGAACTCCTCTTGCGCAGCCTGGTACGCCGCGCGGGCGCTGAACCCGCTCCCGACACCGGGCGTGTACTCAAACAGATGGTTCGGGAACTCCTCCTGGTCGAGGCGTCGGACTGGCCGTTCCTCATCAGCACGAAATCTGCCGTTGACTACGCGACGCGACGTTTCATCGAGCACCACCACAATTTCAGCCAACTCGCGGAAATGGCCGGCAAGAGCCTCTCGGGTGACGTGTTGTCCAAAGAGGACGAGCAATTCCTCGACCTGCTGGAAAAGAAGAATTTTCTTTTTGACGCCGATTTGATACATTTGGACTGGTACCGTTGAATCCAGAAACATGAACCCTTAGCGGAGGAACCATGAAGTCCCTTTCCATCCTTGCGGTGTTTCTTGCCCTGACGTTTGCCGGCACGTCCGCGTTTGCACAGCTTCCCGTCGGTCTGTCCGTCGGACCGCGCATCGGCACCGAGACGGAGAACAACGACTTCTTCGCGGGCGGCCAGGTCGAACTGAAGATGCCGTTCATCACCCTCGCCCCCAATTATGAATACGTGTTCGTCAAGGACGCCAAGTCCCACGTAGTCAACCTCGACGTGCAGTACACGATGTACAGCTTCGCCGTGGCGAAGATGTTCGTCGGCGGCGGCTACGTGATCAACATCTTCGACCCGGACGGCGTGAAGAGTTCGACCAACAACGGTTTCAACGCGCAGGTGGG
>JBBIJR010000034.1:0-29150 GCA_037445875.1 Bacteroidota bacterium
CCAGATAGCCGGCGTTGTCGAGGACCTCACGGCGCAGGAACATGAACGAACCGGCGATGGCATCGACCGCGTGAATCTCGTTTTCGTCCAGATAGGTCAGGTTGTACCGTCCGAAGATCCGGCTTCTGGGAAACAACCGGCTCAATCCCGCGATCTTGGTGAAGGCGACCCAGGGCGTCGGAAACGACCGCTTGCACGTCAACTGCAGCGAGCCGTCCGAGTTCAGCACTCTGCAACTGGCCGCTCCGGCCTCCGGATGGGCGTCCATGAACTCCACCATCTTCGTCAACGTGTCTTCCTGCACCAGCGTGTCCGGGTTGATCATCAGGATGTACCGGCCCCTGCACCGGCGGAGAACCTGATTGTTCCCCTTCGAAAATCCCACGTTCTGGTCGTTCACGATCAGCCGCACCTCGGGAAATTTCGCCCGCACCATTTCCACGCTGTCGTCTGAGGAGGCATTGTCGACAACGAACGTTTCCACGGAAAGGCCTGACGATGCCCTGCGGAGGGAGTGAAGCTGGTTCTCCAGGAAATCCTTGACGTTGTAATTAAGGACCACGATGGACAGGACGATACCGTCCCGCGATGTTTCGTCAGTAGTCAAGGCGATAGCCGATCAGGAAGTTGTGTCGGGAGGCGTTCCGGTTCACGACGTTTTCAAAGCGTCTTATGTGTTGATACTCGTAGAACAGATACGCGTAATGGTTGTGGAAGGTCTCCATGCGCCCGTTGACACCTACGGCGTGCTTGATTTCCTTCACGCCCATCAGGAACTCCTTCTTCAGCTTGCCCGGCTGGCCGTAGCCCAGTTCCTCTCCCGACACCGCGATGTCTCCTTCCCCGTGGCGCGTCAGTTCGTAATGCACGCCGATGTTGAGCCTGCGCGACGGCCGGTGCTGAATCTCCAGGAAGTAGTCATCGGAATTCGGCGGCAGAAACGATCCGAGGGACTGCTCGAAATGGGAGTAGTTGATCAAGTCCCATTTGTGGGCATACACAAACGGCTCGATGCGGGCGAATTCGAATCGCACGTCCGTATCCTCGACGCGGAAAGGATTAACCCAGAAAAGGCCCAACTGGGCCGCCCACGTCTGCTTCCAGTAGGTGAAGGGATTATCGGCCAATCGGTAGTCATCGAGGAAGAGGCTCGCGTAGAGTTTGAGTCCACGGGCAGGAAAAGCGGTTGCGTCGAAACTGATCGTATTGTTGTCCTTATCGCCGGAATACTGTTCCGCGATGTGGTACACCATGATCGGATTGAGGTATTGTGTTTCAAGCGGCCGCCCCCCGTACACGACGCTCTCGTTACCCGCGAGAAAGAGCCACGGAAATACCCGGAACTCCAGCCGGTGGCCGACGATATATTTGCGGTCCGTGCTGTCCCCGCGGTCGTTGAAGCGGAGGCGCTCACTTCGCAGCCATCCGTGAAAGTAGGTGAACTTGATCCGATCGAAGGTCACGTCGAGCCGCAGGTTGTCGAAGGCGGGCGCATGGTCCGACAACAACAAATTGTTGCGCGGACTCGGCCCCAGGGACAACTTGTCTTTGCCAAACTGAATACGCAGCCGTTTCGGCTCAACGACGACGTAGGCATTCGCTTCCAGGGAATATACGTTGTTTGTCCGGTTGATCACGCCCAGCCGGGTCGCCCGGAAGTTCGAGGTCTCGATGTCGGACCCCTTGATCATGGTGCTGCGAAAATCCGCGTAGAACGCCAGCGCGTCCGCAACGACACCGCGGGACACGCCGGAGACCGTCGTGTTGCCGACCGTCTCGTTCAGGCTGTCGCCGCGGCCCGTGACACGCGACCCTTCCACGTTCTGTTCGACCACGGCATCGCCGAAAACATAATTCGATGCGCCGTCCGTCACGGTCTTCCACTGGATCAGATGTTTTTCCTTTTCCCTCTCCGGGATTTCGACTTCTGTTTCGGCCAGTTCCGCGTGGAATTCTCCTTTGAGCTTCTCGAAGAGCTCCCTGTCCGTCTCGGACAGCTGCAGGCCTTCTCGGAGACCGGCATCCACCTGGCTGATCAGACGTGCCACGGCATTCCTCGCAAAGGGTCGGTTTCGCCAGCGAATGTCACGCGCGATGATACCCCGGGTCTCGAGGCGTTCGACGAAATCGTAGACGAAGTGGCCGAGGGGCAGGTTGACACTGGGACGGAGTTGCTGTGCCGCGAGGCCGGCTGGGAGTATGAATGCGAAAAAAAACATGAAAACGGCGCCGACAAAGCCGCATACGCGGCCGGCTGCGGTGTGGCCAATCCTAAGTTCAATCATAGGCACGTCTCCCGTTGCCAGAACACTGCGTATTCCGAACCAGCTTTTCATAACAACTCATGAAACGCTTGCCAATTGCATCCCACGAATAATACTCGCTCACAACCTTGGCCGCCAGCGTACCCAGGCGGATACGTCTTTCTTCGTTGTCGAGAAGTTCGCACAATTTCGTGGCAAATTCATCGGGAGAAGTGGCGACGTCGTAACATTCCATTCCCTGCGTGTCGATTCCCTCGCAACCGACCGTCGTAGTGACGATCGCCTTTCCGGATGCCATGCCTTCGAGAATCTTGATACGGATACCGCTGCCCACATAGAGTGGAACGACCAGTACATTGGCCGAGCGAAACGCATCCCGAATATCGGCAACGAATCCTTTGACGAAAATGTTCTTACCGTCGTGCAGCGCGCGGATTCCATCGTCGGCCCCCTTGCCGTAAACGGCCAGGCGGAGCGAGGGCTTTATCCGGAGAAGCCGCGGAAGCACCGTTTCCACAAAGCGCATCAGGCCATGCACGTTGGGCCACCATTCCAGATTGCCGATCCACGCGATAGTGTCTTTTTCCCCGCTTTCGATCTGTGGACGAAAGAACTCCGTGTCAACTCCGGCGGGGATGACGTCCGTACGTATGTCGGGCGCCATCTGTCGCAGGGTTTCTTCGTCTTCACGAGTGATCATGAGACAGCGATCAAAAGCACGGCACGTCATCGGCTCGTATTGCAAGAAGCGGCGTGCCTGCAGGCGGGCATACGTTCGGACGATGGGATTGCGGTGATGCTCGGCGAACCGCTTCATGATTTTCATTTCCAGATTATGGGCACGGAGCACAGCCGGAGTGCCCAGAAGTTCTCTCAAGGCGAGACCATAGTAGGCCATGTGCAGGTGGTCCGTATGTATGAGGTGGATGCGTTTATCGGCTGCAAACCGATGGATGGCCCGGAGGATCTTACGGCTGTGGTACTTGTGAATATTGATGGGGACGGAGGAAAATACGTTACGAATGAGGGCGCCGGCCGTGTATCGACGGTCGACAGGCACCAGCAGCATGTCCCTGCACCATTGCCGGATTGCTTCCACGTGTTGCGTCTCGGGTGCGTAAGGCTGCAGACCTGCGTAATAAACGTGGGCACCGAGCCGGGAGAATTGCCGCGTCAGATGGTAGACGCTGATTTTGCCGCCGTCATCCAACGGGTACGGAAAAATGTGGGTCAGCTGTAGAATGTTCATAAACCGATGGCCGTTCGTTCCGCTGTGCTATCCCGATTGGTCGATCGACGTTCAACCATGCTTTCTCCACGGCCCGGTCCTGTGGGCATACGCGTCCCGGAGTCCTTCCAGGACCGCGAGAGCAAGGCGCCACTGTCCTCTCAAGACAAGGAGCATGGATCGGCCCGCCCTGGACAGAGGATAGTAAAAACGAAAAAAAAACCGATGCGGCCCGTGGAGCCAGCGCTCGCCCAGCCAGACCCGGTTTCGGGTTATGTAGTAGCGCTGGATCGTGTTGCCGTACCCTCCGCTGGAACCGGCCACCTCGTGATAAATGCGTGGAACCTTCGTCATGACCACACGAAATCCCAATTGGCGGGCCCGGTAACAGAGCTCTGCGTCCTCGCCATACACAAACAACCTCGGGTCGAAGGCCTCTCCGTACCGATCTACGACGGATCGAAGTACGCCTGAGCCGATCAGCATGGCCGACCCGTCCGCGTGCAGCGTATCCCACACGTCGGGCAGACGAGCCAGGTCCCGCACGGGAATTCGAACGTACAGTTCCATGTAGGAGTCGGCTCCCGTAAAATGGCACCGGCCGGTATCCTTTGTGAGGGTTGTAACCCCCACTATGCCGGCGCCGCTGGTCTGCGCAACGTGCACGCACTTTCCCAGCGCTTCCGTATCCAATTCGGCGTCGTTGTTCAGAAGAAAGAGGTAGTCCGGCGCCCATTTCTTCTGCGCCATCGCAATGGTGGTATTGTGCCCACCGGTAAAGCCGAGATTAGCACCGCTACGCAGAACGGCCACACGATCGTTATCGTAGACCGTGGAGGTACCGGGCGAGTCCTTGCCGACCGTACGCCCGGGCATCAACCCGATCTCCTGGAGCCCCTTGAGCAGCGTCCCGTAGTCCTGCGCGTCCGACCCGTTATCCATCACAACCAGGCGCCAGTTTGCATAGGCGCTTCGCGTAACGGACACGATGCACCTGATCGTACGGGCCGCTCCATTCCACGTGAGCACGCACACAGCCACCATCGGGTCCGATGTTGTTTCCCGTACGGTCATTCGCGCGAACGCTCCATGTCGCTTGACAATCGTACCGGCACGACGGTACGGCACCTCAGAGGCTGATCAAAACCGGGCACTGCATCACCTCGAACCGATTGGCCAAGCGTTCAAGATTCCGCATTTCATCTCTCCTGCGCTTCGGGCAAGGTCGTCGTAGTGGAAGAAAACGGCCGGAACATCACGGCAGACTCCAAGCTGTACTGACGTCGTGGCAACCAGAGAATCATCCGCGTACCCGACGAGAAACCGGGCCGGAAGATTCTTATGGGAAACGAGCATACACGGTCACTATCCGCATGGGAGCTACTCGCCGCAACCCACTCCTTCCTCATCGGCGACGTGTCCTGCTGCCGGTTGTTCCTTACCGCTTCGTCCGACCGGATGGTTGAGCGGAAACGTCGGCTATTATCGATCCCGCCTCTGCCCCGCCATGTGTGCTGGAGACATTTCGTCCTCACAGAACCCTGACCGGCGGGCCGGAGGTGCCTCCCCGCACGAATCCGCTACCCTGCATCGGTCCCGCGGTTTCACGAAAGTACTTCTCCAGCAGCGCCGCCACGTCCGTCCAACCAAACCTCTCAAACACGACTTGCCGACCCCTAGTCCCCACTCGTTCCCGGAGAGCCGCATCCTCCAACAGAGAGCACACCGCCTCTACGAAGCGCTCCTTGTTTTCAGCCAGAATCACACCCTCCCCTGAGGCTGTGCCCAGCCCGCGGAAACCCACCTCGGTGGAAACGACGGGAACTCCGAGCGCCATGGGTTCCAGCACTTTGTTGAGTGTACCGGCTCCGTATCGAATCGGCGAGACCGCAACGGCGCAGTCGTTATACAGCCGGGCCAGGTCTTCGACAAATCCCGTCACATGGACGTTCGCGGAGGCCAGGGCCCTCACTTTCTTGACTGGACGCTGTCCGGCTATGTAGACCTGTATATCCGGGTGTTTCCGGCGAATGGCCGGGAGTAGTTCACGGACGAAGTAAGCGGCCGCATCGATGTTCGGAAAATAGTCCATGTTGCCGGTGAAGATGATCTTGTCGCCGATCGAATAATCGTGGTTCTGGGACCGAAAACCGTCCAGATCAACACCGTTCGGAAGCACGCGGATGTTGGTTCGGCCGTGCTCGGCGGCGAGGAACTCCTGGTCCTCCACTGAGCATACGAGGTTCAGGTCATATTTCGTGATGATCTTCTCGTAACGGACGACCTTGCCGTATTCGAACTGGTTGAACCATTTCATGACTGGATTGCCGCTCAGTCTGGACCGCCGGGCCCAATACAACGAATAGGCATCCGGAAGGTCGAGTATCCGGCGATGCGACGGCAGGAACGCCGTGTACTGGGCCATGCGCAGATGCTGGGTGTGGATGACGTCGATGTCGATTTCCCGCAACAACCGTCCGATCAGCCGGTGCATGCGCTTCGACCGGAAATAAATGATCTGATACGGCTTCGAAGAAAACACATGGACCAGACATTTCAGGGCCGACAGGGCTTTCGGCAAGTATACGACATTCACCGTCTTGAAATACTTCCGAAGATCATCCACGTGCCGCAACTCGCTGCGATTCTGAACGAAAGTGGCAAGGTGGAGTTCGTGGCGCTCGGACAAGATCCTGGCCAGATTGTAGATCTTGAGCTTGTCCCCTCGGAAAGGTGGATAGGGAAATCGGTTCGCAACGAAGAGGATTTTCAAAACCGGATATCCTGTAGAAGAATGTTCGTATCTCTTTAAAACACTATAAGTTACAAGATTCGCGTCAACAATCAAGTTGTTTTCGGTCTGTTGGCGAGAGCCTGCTCGAGTTGAAGACTCAGGTGCCGCCTGTCAAAGCGCCGCAGTTCATCCATAGCCATGACCTGGAAACGGCCGGACTTCCAGTCGTCGAACAGGCGAACCAGCGTTCGCTTCACGTCAGCAACGGATCCCGGATAACAGAAGTAGAATTGTTGATGGTTCTTGAACATATCGCGCAGCGCACCGTCGTCCGCAACGGCCAGGATCGGTTTCCCGGCCCTGAGATACTCGAAGGTTTTTCCCGGAATAGCGGTCCGCGACCCTTGTTCCTTCTTGATAGTGACCAGCAGCGCCTGACATTCCAGCATCTTCTTCACGCTTTCCCGCTGGCTCACCGGCGGGTGATGATGGAGCCACTCCTCCACACCCAACATCCGGGCTCCCTTGTGAAACGGGAAATGGCCGGTGAATTCAAAGCGCACGTGGCCGGCTCGATCAAACCCCTCGTTCTTCAGTTCGCGGAACGCTTGAAAAACGGACAGCGGGTCGCGACCGACATCGATACCTCCGAAGTATCCGATGATGAAATGACCGCCTTCTCTCTGTACCGCCTGCACGGATTCGAAGTCCTCCTCGTCATACCCATTCGTAATGACGTCGCAATCGATAGACCCACCGAAGCGCTCCTGCAAGTCCTTTTTCATCGGCGGGGTTGTAACGATGACCTTCTCTGCACGCTTCAGGATCCTGCGTTCCCACTGCTCCTCCATTCTCCTTAACCATGCCGCCTTGTGTCGGTACAGTTCATTGCCCGACCACGAGTCACGGTAGTCGAGGAACAACGGTTTATCGTAGAGGAGGGCCAAGAAATACCCTACCAGGCACGACGTGAAGGGCGGAGCGGTGACGTATACACATTCCGGGGAGTGCTTTCGGCTGTGTCGTACGACCCACGCGAGAACCGTCCAGGGAATCCACAGAAAATGTTCATCGGGAAAACAAATCTTCAACACCCATCGTTTGATTCTGGCCGTAGCTTCGTTGCTCGTGTCGATGGCTTGCACGACGTTCATTTCACGCGTTTCGGTCGCTCCCGGTGACTTCTTTGGAAGCCAACCCGTCAGCCGTCGCGTAACCGAGCCTAACGTTCGAAACCAGTCCACATAAGAGGTATACACTCGTTGGATGCCGTTCTGATGCAGGTCGTCGGGTACCTGGCCCGCCTTGCGGTAACGTTGAGCGGCCGAAAGCACGACCAACGCATGGCCCTTGCGAGCAAGGTACTTGCAGAATTTCTGTGTGCGGATCACGCCGCCTCCGTTGACATAGGGAGGAAAGTCAAAGGCGACCATGAGGATCTTCATCTAGACTCCTCAGGCCCGGTGCGTTTAGTCCTACAGGCTGCTGATGATCCGCAGGAGTTCACGGGCAATTGCATGGACAGTGCCTCCATTAGGACGGTTATTGCCTTAACAAGGTGTACAGCAGCACAAGGCCTGTCGTCGATCCAATCAAGACGGCTCGCGAATTGGACGGAAGCCTCGCAAGAAAATAAGCGATAACGATCAACTCGATCCAAATCCACATCAAGTAGATCCTGGGAATGGGGTAACCGAGAACCAGATTGTGCAGAAGAAGTAGAGACGACGGCAGAACGAATCCAAAAACCACCAGCGCCTTTTTGTCCACCCTTTGCCTGCTCAGGACCAACCCAACGAAAGACAGTAGAAAGAGAACGGCCACCTGGTTGAGAAACAGATAGCTCACTTTGTTCAGCACATCCTGGAGAATCCTGAAGTATGTTTCTTCAACAACAAACGCGGGACCCAGAAAGAGGTAATATAACCAATACAGATACAGCTTTACTCCCTCGGTCGTTTTGACCTCCCAGGCAGGTCCGATCTGCGTGCGTTCCATGAGCTGGAGCACCAGCGAAAACACGGTGGCCACATTAAACAAGGCAACGTACCCTGACACCAGGAGAACAACATACAATGCGAACAGCTTCCAGGTGATCCGAGTTTTCAGGACGTAATACAGCAGGACGGCCATCGGAACCAGCGCCAGGTATATTCTGAACACAATCATGAAGACAGCCGTAATGACGACAAGAACCAACCGCGGTGTCGACGGTTTTTCTCGCCACACGATCACGCTGTAAACAAAGGAAAACACCAGGAATACCAGCAAGTTGTCTCTCAGGAGGCTGGCAGATACCAGGATATTGGAGGGTATCAACCCGAACAAAAACACAACACCCAGGGCGTACTTGTGTTGCAGGTAGGTGCGAGAGATATGGTAAAGAAGGTAAGTGGAGAAAACAGAGAAATGCAACTTGATCAGGATCATCGTAATCAGGTCATCCCCCCATATCAGGCGGAGAACGGCGTTGAAGACGACGAACGGGTGATACATGTTGAAGGATTCCGGCGTTTGAAGCGCTCCGGCCCACCATAAATCGGACGCCGGACCGCCCAAGACCAGCGCCGTCCATGCGGACACGTAATAGTACGAATGCATGTCATCGTAGTTGATCCCGCCGACTGGCCCATAGAGGATACCATCATGAAATCCGAGAGATATCGCGTTCATATACTGCCAGTACGTGAAACCGACATAAAGGCCCGTGAGCAGCAGACTGACCGTCGTCAAATCAAGAGTCCATTGCCCTTTGAAATAGTAGTGTAAGGACACGAGTACGAGGCTCGTTATCACACACATATGTTGGGGGACGCCGGTCACGGCCACCGCCAAAACCAGAGACGCTATGCTCAGAATGATGGTCACAAGTATTCCTCGGCTACCGAGAGGCCATCCAGGGTGAAGACGTTGGGCAGAAGCCTTCCGTAGCCGTTCGACCATTCCCGGAATGGATTGAGCGGAACTCGGAAAGGCACGTTGGACCGGTCCTCGATGACGATTCTGGCGTCTTCCACGGTGACCTGCCGCCGCACGACGACGTGGCGGTAGGTTAGCTGCAGAGCAAGAGACCGTTCGGAGCAGGACTCAAGCTCGCACACACTTTCATTGGTCATTTGGAACAACCCTGAAAGCGAATAGTTCCAGCGATTGGGTTCGTCACGATCCCGCTGAGGGCTGTTGTGAACCCGTATGCTACGGAACTCGTTTCTTCTCGCGGGGTTTGCCGTGTATACGTACGTCCCGGGATCAATCAAAACGGGCCGCCCATCGATCTGGAGGTCCACAGACAATTGATCGTTATGAAAGTGACCGAGTGCGTTGTAAGGCGTCGCTTTCGGGGCCGCCACTGTTATCCGAACACGATCGGATCGCAACACATAGTATCCCCCTTTATCATACACACAGACCTTCAGATTCGCAGCGAAGGACTGTGTCGGTGAGCTCCGGTCGGAGAAGATCCACCGATGCCTGTGGAGCCACCGGTCGTGTACGGGCGCAAACTTCGTCGTGGGCGCACACGACCACTCAACGACTGGCTCAGTCTTCAGCTTCCGGCCCCCGGCCATTGAACGCACGACGGACTCCTCGAGGTGAAACCGCCGTGAGGCAGTGCACGGGAATGGAGCATCCCATAGACCCTCCAGCGCTGAGAGAAAAGTGAGGTGATTCAAGTCATTCTCATCCCAATGCAGCTCATCGTTGTCGGCATAGTGTTTTAAATTGAGATATGCTTGTCGCGCCTGTGTGCGCGTCTGAAACCGGCCGTTCGGCGACAGCCGCAGGAAACGCCCGCTGTCATTGTCGCCTATCTGTGGGACGTCGCCCCTTGCATCCATGAGATCGGTCGTGAATCGACCGATCCTGTACAATCTTTCTCTATACCACGGGGGGAAGACGTCGCCGGAGGTCGTGAATTCCTGATCGGCGGGACGGCGTAACGGCCGTCGATACGGCCAGCGACCGGTCTCCCAGGAACGGATTTGCTCGCTCAAGCGCGGCATCTGTCCCAGTATCACCGCAGACGCAAAGGTAATCATTTCACCGCTCAGCCGATGGTACGACGTCGAACCCTCGACGTTGGCCCCGTCGTCGTGAAACTGCACCCTCATTTCTTCAACGATTTCCTGAACGGAGAAGGCAAACCAGCGAACGGTCTCCGGGTCGAGCGGAAGATAGATGGAACAGAATAGCAGACCGGCCAGGTCGGCCAGATAGTGGTTGTTGCGCATGGTGCCGCCGATTTCGAGGTTTTCGAGGATCTCGATACCATGATCGTAGATCGAATCGGTAAGGATCCGCTTGTAGTCGTCGTCCAGGATATGCCACCGGTCCCCCTGCGCCAGAAGGTCGAAGGCCAGGAGCCAGTTGGCGGCACGAATGCCCACGTCCATCGCGCAGGCCCAGTTGACCCCCATGCGGGGCGGGTTGCAGGCGATGAAGTCCAGGGTTTGGCTGCGAAATTCCAGCGTGAGCGCCTTTCGAAATTCCGGGAGGCGCAAGGCAAAAAGGGCCATCTGGGGAAGGTGGTGCATTCTGGCCAGTTCCCACGGCATTTTGATGTCCGCTCCCAAGGCCGGTTTGAGTCGAATATCCCTGTACCAGGTACACGCATTCCACCGATATCCGCTCTTCGCGTCGCGCTGCCAATCGATCGGTTGGTAGGAACTCGAGACCGCATTCCACACCTGTCTGGCGCGCGGCACGTGGGCGGGCCGCAGGACACGAGTCAGCCACTCGCCCGCTGCATCCGGGTGCAGATCGGCCAGCCCGGACTTATACGTTCGACCCTCAAAACCCGGAGCCTTCGCTGAATAGGCAACGTCCACCCATCCGCTGCCCAGAAGGTCAAATCGATGTGCGAGGTATTCTTTGACGAGATGGGCGATCACGTCAGGCGTGAGATCGTCGACGTTCACATCACCCGGCCGCACGACGCCCGTCCGGAGGGTGCCTCGTCCGTACGAGCGCCACGGTTCACGCCGAACGTCCTCCAATCGACGTCGCAGCCTTCGCCAACCCTTGAGCCCCAGCGACACGATGCGTGAAGGCGTCATCGTGACACCGGCCGTGAGAGGAGTCTATCCAGTACGCGAGAGGAACTCATGGCAAACCCGTTGTTTGGTCTATGTCCCGCACGTCAGGCTCCCTGGACCTTCAGTTCAGCCAGTACTCTCCGCAATTGCAGACCGACGATCGCCCAGGTCACCGCCGTACCGACGATGACGCCGAACGAAGCCCCCACCATTCCGAATTCTCGGATCAGTACGAACGTGCTAAAGGCGGAAATCGGAAGCGCAAGCAGAACGGAATAGAAATTCAAATGGATTCTGCCCATGCCCAGGAGCGCTACGCCTTTGAGCGCAAACAGGTTACGCACAAACCATCCGATCGTTAACAGTTGAAAATATACCATAGACGCGTCGTATTTGCCGCGAAAGATCCAATGGATGATCGGGGGTACCAGCGCAATGCTCGTTGTGGCGCAAGCGGCGGAAACGATCATGAACAGACGGTTGTATTTGTGATACACACGAAGGAATTCCTGTCCATTGGGTGCTTTTTCCGAGAAATACGGTGTCACGGCCTGCTGCACAGTCCCAGTAATCAGATGCAGCGCCAACATCAACGTAACGGCGAACCCATAATATCCGACTTGCTCTTTGTCCTCAATCAGGTAGTTGATTAGATACAAGTCAAGGTAAAGGCTGATCTGGCCGATCGCATTGGCCAGGAAGGAGAACCGGGCGTAGAACCAATGCTGGCGGAAGGGTCGCTCCGTGACAGCTGTTTCCACGTGCAGATGCAATCGGTTGACACGCCATTGAGCGAAACCCGCGGAAAACAACATGCCCCCAAGGGAGGCAAGAATAAAACCCATCAGTCCCCATACCCACGTGGCCCCGATGATCAGCCCAATGGATATCAACTTGGAGAGAATCTGTATTGCAGCCATCTCCTTGAAGTACTTCAATGCCTGTAAGTAGACGATCATGACCCGATTGACCGCCTGGGGAATCAACGCAAGGCCAAACAGAGGCAGCAACGCATTGATCGCAGGGTCGGTAGAGAACATATTCCTATGCGAGCAGCCAACAATCACACCGTATACCGGCAGGCAGACCAACCAAGTATACGCGACCGCCTTTCGAAAGAGATATTTCTTCTCACCGGCCGGTCGGGATTCGGAACACAATTTGAGCACGGACGTGTTGAATCCCAGGCCGGCGACAATCACGGCCAATCCGACGAACGTCTGCATGATACGAATACGGCCGACGTCCTCCGGAGATAGGATCCACGCCACAAACAGTTGCGAACCGAATCCGACGACTTGCATCAGGAGATTGGAGGTCAGAAGATGAAAAAAACCCTTTTTCCAGATGTCGTTCAGGAACCGGCTGGCTCGATTCATACAGCGCCTTAAGCCGAGCCTTTGGAAAAGACCATTATTTTGCTGAACGAATCCGATTCGATGATGCCGTCCACCCCCTGCTCGAGGATCCGGGCGGCCTGCTTTTCAAATCGCGTTCCGATCCAATCAGCGTCCACATGCATCCTTTTCAAGACACGATACATACGCCGTGTCCAGCGGGTCGTCCGCCGATACTCCTCAAAGGATCTTGTCGGAATGAGGTACGGATTATAAAATGAATAGTCCTTGCAGAAAATCCACCCGGCCTCATCGAGGAGGCGCTTCCATTCATCGATCGTGCGCGCACGTACGTGGGGCGGGAAATCGACCGACTGCCCACTGCCCTCACGGCTTTCCAGGGCGATCAGGACGGCTTTGGGAGCACACACGCTGGAAACCGTGCGAAGGGTTCGAAGCAGTTCTTCGTCAGAAAGCATATGCTGCAACACGGTCACGGCCAAGACGACGTCAAAGGGCCCCTGCAGACGATCCAGAGTATCCAGAAGAGTAACGTTCGACCGACCGGTCAACCTGTTGGCTGCCAGTCGGATAACCCTGTCGCTCCAGTCGTAACCCACCGACTGCTTGAAGAATCTGCCAAAGTGTTCGATGAAATCCCCGCGGCCGCATCCAAAGTCCAGCAGCGTCAGATCAGGCCAGAGCCGCACATCCACAATCTCCCCGAGGACGCGCTCGATGCAGCGGATCCGCATGAGCTGGTCAAAGGCATAGACCCACCGATCGCTGTATCCCGTCGTTCCATGGTCGTCGGCCATGGTGTTCCAAAAAGTCCGATTCACGAGAACGCCGCCTCGATACCGGTCTCCGGCCGTGCAAGGCCGGACACAGCCCGGTAGAGACCGAGTATCGCATCGACACTACTTTCGACCGACGACGACCCGACCCGCCTTTTCAATTCGTCGAGGTTGTCAAGCGCAAAGATGCATTGACGGACCAGGTCCTCCCTGTTCCTCGATTCGAACAGAAGAACCCCCTCCGGTCGGGGAACACAGTCGCTGGCCAGTACCGGCGTCCCGACTGCCAATGCTTCCATGACCGTCACCGAATTTCCATCCGTATTGGTTGACCGTATAACAAGGTCAGCAATCTTCCACAAACTCGACGCTTCGGGGATCGGATGGGTGATGAAATGAAACCGATCCTGGATGCCCAGTGCATCCACCCGACGGTTGATGATGTCGAAATACCCCGCATCTCCAATCTGGGGAAGCAGGAAGCAACACGTGATATCGTAACCGTCCCTGGAAAGTGCGCCGATCAATTCGACAAGGAGATCGACGCCATACAAATCCACCCCCTTGTAAAAGGACAATTGCCACGCGCCGGATGCTATGAGGTAACGGTGGTTTTGGCGCTGCCGCCAGATGGGGTGGGAGGGTTCGAGATCCGGTATCCCTGCAGGCGGTATGAACTCCGGAATGACCAGAACGTTCGACCCATCACGTATGATCGTCCTGGCGAGTTCCGCGCTCTTGGAACTGCTGACGATGATCCGATCGACCCGATTAAGCAAGGCTACAGCCATGCGTCGGAGCCACGGTGGGTGTGACGCGATTTCATCCAGAAAGCGCTCGTTGTGCAGCGAGAGAATAACGCGGTGCTTCAGCATTAGCAGACCCATATAAAAGCAGTTCCGCAAGCTGAAGTTGTGCATATGCACGATGGACCGTTCCCGCAAGAGTAGATGCCCCACAACCTTGACCATGCTCTTCCGATGAACACCCGGGGCCCTCCTTTCAGGTGCCTCGGTTTCAGATACGTCGAACACCACATTGGGAACACCCCTGCGGTCCAGATGCGCTTTCAGCCGTTGGATGTGGATAGAAACTCCCCCGAAAGGAGGGGGATAGACGCCGATATTCGCGATGTTCATCAATGATCGTGATACCCGTCAAGGCACGCATGAACGCTTGAGGCGGGACCCAAGTCCAAACCGCGGGTTCAGTACTTTCGTAACAGATTTCTAAGTCTCAGATTCTCCAGTACGAATGCCCACTTTCTGTTCCTGGCGTGTTCGGGCTCTTCGAGCAGCTTATTTCTGAATTCCTTGTAGAAGACCCACGCCACGGCAACCATGAAACCCAACACCCCGGCCACCAGGGTGAAGATCGTCCTCTTCGGACTCACATGTTTCACCGGAGCCTGGGCTCTGTCCAGAACCTGTAAGGTGGGTGTGTCCTTCGCCTCCTGGATCTTGGCCTGTTCATACTGGGGAACCAGATACTCCATTATCTTGGTTTGAATCTGAATCTCACGAAACAACCGAAGATAGCTCATGGCCAGGTCAGGAGTCTGTTTGAACGGTATGAACAGACTTATGTCGGACCCACCGTACTCCATCCTGCGCTCCACCTTACGAAGCTCATCTATGGTTGACTTCAGCCGTTCGAGGTCAGGGTGATTGAGACCCAGGGACTTCTTTTTGACGTTCAATTCGGTCTCCATCGCAATGATCTGAGCCTGGATGTCCGCCGCCGCCCCGATGGCAGCCCGTGTCTGCTCGGGAATCGCGATCACGCCGTGCTTGTTCTGGAAGGCGCTCAGCGAATCCTCCAACTGGTGGAGATCCCATCGAGCTTGCCGGTACCGGTCCTGGAGAAAACGCCGCACCGAACGGGCTTGCTCCGTGGCCAGCTCTCGGTTGATCTCATCCAGCGTAGCGACCACGAAGTTTGTAATCTCGGCGGCTTTGTCGGGATCCGCTTCGTATTCAAAGCTGATACCGATCGTTCCCAACAACTTGTCATGGGTAGAGTTAAAGTGGTTATCGAACACCTTGATGGCCTTCTCCATGTTTTCCACGTTATACACGGATATCAAGCCGTATTTTTCAATAACCGTTTCCTTCAAGCGCCGACTGTTGAGAATGGCCAGATATCTCGAGTGGGGCTGTGACCCACCAAGCCCCAGAATGCTGGCACCAATACTGAGGTCCCCTGTTAGCAAGTCAAAGGGTGTGGACGTATTGGACGGCAAGGTTATCACCGCGCTGGCCTCATATGACTTCGGCATAAGAAGTGAAACCACCGCAGCAACCACCATGACGCTGAACACAAAGACCATGACAAAGCGCCGCCTTTTCACGAGTACGACCGCGATGTCGAGGAAGGTCGTCTCTTGAGGTTGGTGTGGCGTGGCGGTTGTTTCCTGTTCCATCAACACATCCATAAGGATCCGTTCCGTTTGGTGTAAGCTCTCTTCATCGAAATGCTGTCTCACTATTCCCCGGCGTACGACGGCTCATACCGGCGAATCGTGTCGGCGACGAACGACACGTCATCGCGCGTTAGGGACCCATGCATCGGAAGGGTCAGGATCCGGTCGATAAGTCGAACCTTGCTTTGGAACGATGGACGATCATAGTAACTGAAATGCGGAATCAGGTCGTAGTGTTTACTGGTTTGGACACCGGCATCCCTTAACCCCTTTCTCACGCGGTCGTAGCCTTCCTCCACAAGTACCGGCATGATGTGACACGTCGATTGTTCCAGGGGCCGGTCCTGAAACGGGATGACAACATTCGAGTAGCCGGACAGGGCCTCGCAATACCATCGATAGATCGCTCGCCGTTTTTCATTGATACGGTCAATCTTTCTTAACTGGCACAGTCCGATAGCGGAACGCATCTCGTCCATGCGGTAATTGTAACCCAGAAGCAGGACGTCGTATCCGCTGGCATGGCCTTTGTGACGTTCATAGGTCAGACTCGTCATCCCATGAGATCGAAGAAGGCGGAGTTGCGCGGCCAAACGGTCGTCGTTGGTTGTGACCATACCTCCTTCACCCGTCGTCAGGTTCTTGTTGCCGAAAAAACTGAAACAACCGACGTCGCCTATGGCTCCCGTGAATCGCCTCTGGCCGTCGCGGAACCGATACCATCCGAAGGGCGCGTGGGAACTGTCTTCGATGACCTTCAAACCATGACGATGGGCAATATCCATGATCTCGTCCATAAGGCAGGGAAAGCCAGCATAGTGAACGACCGTAATCGCCTTCGTGCGACTCGATATCTGGGCCTCGACATCCCGAGGATCCATGGTCAGGTCGTTTTCCGAAATCGAATCCACAAAATCAACGTCAGCCCCGGTGTACCTGCTCGCGTTCGCAGACGCCACGAACGTCAGGGCCGGACACAACACCTCATCGCCCGGTCCGATGCCCAGAGCAACGTTGGCCAAATGGAGGCCCACCGTGGCATTCGAAACGGCTATCGCGTGCTTCACCTGCATTTTCTCGGCAAAAGCCCTTTCGAACTCCTCGGTAACCGCGCCCATGGTCAGCCACCGGCTTCTCAGCACTTTCGTAACGGCTTCGATTTCCTCATCGCCGATATCGGGCTCTCCGAGGGTGATCCTCCACTCCATTACTTCGGCTCCCGCAGAAACAACCGTCGTTCTTTTTCAAACACCTCGACCGCCTCCGCATAGTCATCGGGCCTGCCGATATCCAGCCACCAGCCGGCGTAGGGCCGCACGCTCACGGGTACTCTTCGGTCAATCAGGGCCGCCATCAGATGATCAAACCCGAAGAAGGTATCTCGAGGCACATAGTCGACTATCGATCGGTGCGCGACATAAACGCCCATACTGACCAGGTACCTGGCTGCAGGCTTTTCCTTGAATCCAACAAGAACGCCTCGGTCGTCCGTCTCCAGAACCCCGTACTCTGTGACTTGCGTCCTTTCATGGGCCGAGATCGTGAATATGTGTTTATGTGAGGTATGATCGTT
This sequence comes from Bacteroidota bacterium, assembly GCA_037445875.1. Lineage (GTDB taxonomy): Bacteria > CLD3 > CLD3 > SB21 > SB21 > JBBIJR01. The sequence continues at coordinate 17,392 of JBBIJR010000034.1, forward strand.
GTACAGTGTCGCGTAACTCATGTCCGTGAGCACATCTCCGTTCATGATCAGAAAATGTTCCGGCAGATCCTTGATCAATCTTAAAGGACCCATGGTGCTGAGGGGTCTATCCTCCAGGCTGTAGTCTATGCGAGTACCCCATTTCGAACCATCTCCGAAGAAGGCCATGATGATGTCAGCCTGGTGATTCACGGCAAAGGTAAGGTGATCAAAACCGTCCGCAACCAACTGACGAACAACGATCTCCAGAATCGGATACTCCCCGACAGGCATCAGCGGCTTGGGGAGCACGACCGTGTACGGCTTTAGTCGGGTCCCGCGGCCCCCCGCAAGGATCACGGCGCGTCTAGACATTGTAAATGGTCGTCTTGTATTTGTTCAGGTTGGCCGGTTTCAAGAACCAATCGATGGTGTCCCGCAAACCGGACTCCAGTGAATAGGCCGGTGCGAATCCAGTGAAATCCCTGATCTTCGCGTTATCGCACCACAGTCGCATGACTTCGCTCGATGCAGGCCGCAGCCGTCGGTCATCGGTTATCAAGGAGACCTCCCTTCCCATCAAGCGCTGGATCAGTACCGAGAGGTCGGCAACACTGATCTCGGCGTTCGATCCGATATTGATCACCTCTCCGACGGCCCGGTCGCACTCCGCCAACGCAATGAGGCCGCGACAGGTATCCAGCACATAGCTGAAGTCCCGCGTAGGCGTAACGTCCCCCAGGCTGATCTCCCTGCGGCCCGAGGCGATCTGCGTAATGATGGTCGGGATGACCGCCCGCGCCGATTGCCGCGGACCATACGTGTTAAACGGCCTGGCCAGAATCACGGGAAGTTCAAAGCTGTGATAGAAACTCATCGCCATGGCATCCGCTGCAATCTTGCTCGCGCTGTAAGGAGACTGGGGCTGCAACGGGTGATCCTCAGTGATCGGAACCGAAACCGCGGTCCCGTAAACCTCGCTCGTCGAGGTGACCAATACTCTCTCGCACCTGGCCTCGAGGGACGCCTGGCAGATATTAAGTGTACCCTTCACGTTCGTTTCCACGTAAGTGTCAGGTGCCATATACGAGTACGGAATTGCAATGAGCGCTGCCAGGTGAAAAACCACATCAATGTCCTTAACCAATCGCCTGCAATAATATGGGTCACGGACATCACCGGTAACGACTTCAATACGATCCAGGACCGGAACGTCCTCAAGCCAACCCCAATGGTTGAAGGAATTGTAGTAAGACAGGGCTCTCACACGGGCGCCCCTATCCACCAACTGCTCCACCAGGTGCGATCCGATGAAACCATCTGCCCCGGTTACAAGAACCTGTTTGTCTTTGATCGTCATTTCAAGCGCTAATAATAAAGAAAGGACGTGACAATTACAACTCTATAATAGACTTACGTTGACTTGATGGACCCCTCGTTTCGAGCAGGTACTCCCCCACCACCCTTCCTATCTCCAGCGCGCTCGTCGCGGCCGGTGAAGGCGCATTGAGCACGTGGACAGCGCTCGGCGTGCGCTCGATGACGAAATCGTCCACGATCCGGCCGTCGGGGCTGATGGCCTGCGCCCGAACGCCAGAGCCCCCGGCCTGGAGATCGTTTTCGGAAAGGTCCGGCAGCAACCGCTGCAGCGCCCGGACAAAGGCGCGCTTGTTCCATGAACGCCAGAATTCGCCCATGCCGGTTCTCCAGTACGATCGGGCCACCTTCCAGAATCCCGGGTACGTGAACGTCGACCACAGGTCCCGCGCGCGAAAATCCGTCTTTCGATAGCCCTCCCGCGCCCAGGCCAGAACGGCATTCGGTCCGCACTCTACCCCCCCGTCGATGAGACGGGTAAAGTGCACGCCGAGAAAAGGAAAGTCCGGATCGGGAACGGGATAGATCAGATTGCAGCACAAGCGATGGGCCGACGCCTTTAGCTTGTAGTATTCGCCGCGGAAAGGAACAATGCGCACCGGCGGCTCCGTCCCCGCCATACGGGCCACGCGGTCGGAGTGCAGGCCTGCACAGTTTATGAGAAGACGTGCCTCATACTCCCCCCGGGTCGTCTGCAGATGCAGTCGTCCTCTGGTGTTTCGAACACGCCTCAATCGCTCGGAAAAACGGAACGAATGGCCCTGCTGCTCGATGAGCTCACGCAGCCTGCGGCAGACCTGTTTGTAATCCACGATCCCTGCTTCGGCCACGTGGATCGCCTGCACACCCCGAACGTGTGGCTCGAGTTCGCGCAGTTCCTCCGGCCCGATCAGCCGGCAGCGAACGCCGTTGGCCAGTCCGCGTTCGTACAGGTCCTGCAGACGCGGCCGCTCGCTGTCGTCCGCCGCCACGATCACTTTTCCGCACCTCTCGAAGCGGATGTTCTCCCGCATGCAAAACGCTTCCAGTGCGGCCTTTCCTGCCCGGCAGTTGACGGCTTTGTGTGAACCGGGTTTATAATAGATGCCCGAGTGGATCACGCCGGAATTGTGTCCGGACTGATGTCGCGCAACGTCGTCCTCTTTTTCCAGTATGAGGACGCGTTTGTCGTGAAAGCGGTTGGTGATCCGGTAAGCCGAGGCCAGTCCCACAATCCCGGCTCCCACAATGACAACGTCAAAGCGTGTATCGTCCACGGGTCAATCCTTGACGTACTGGATGAGGATCTCCTCCATGGCGGAATCCTTGTTTCGGCGGGCCATGGACCATGCGGTTTGCCCCGTCCGGTCGCGATCGTCCACTGCAGCGCCTCGCTCGAGGAGAAGGCGGACCGCGGCCGTTCTTCCGTATTCGACGGCCAGCATCAGGGCGGTTTTGCCGTCGCGGGCGCGCGTCTTCAGATCGGCGCCGTGGTCGAGCAGACGCCGGATCACATCCGGCTTGCCTTTGATCGATGCCTGTAGAAAAGGCGTCATGCCGAAGCGGTCCTTCACATTGGGGTCCGCCCCGCTGCCCAGCAGTCCCGCCGCAACGTCGATCCGGTCGAAGAGCACGACGTACGTCAGCGCGGTCTTGCCGTCCTCGTCCTGCGCTCGTACGTCCGCCCCGCGCTTCAGCAACGCATCCACGCACGGCCACGGCGCATAGCGCGCGGCGTACATCAGCGCCGTGTGGCCGTTCTTCGCCCGGGCGTTGACGTCGGCGCCGCTTTCGAGCAGCGTCTGTACGACCTTCGTGTGGCCTTCACGCGCCGCCACCATGAGCGGTGTCGGTTCGTTGAATTCCGCCATCGCAGCAGAATCCGGCAGTTCGTAAAACCGCATATTGGGGTCCATGCCGGCGTTCAGGAAGAGCCGCACCAGAATGGCGTCGCCGGACCGCAGGGAACTCAGAAACGATGTTTCCGCATACGGGACGCCGAGGTAGGCCAGTTCCTTCTGTGCCTGTTCTTTTCGTGTGCCGCAGGAGGAAATGATAGCAACAAGAAAAAAGAGGGGAAGAAAGCGAGGAGGTGCGTGCATAGATACGTTATCGCTTCAGTCTGCGGCGACAATATACGCAACGCCGCATCAAAAGGCCAGCGGAACCCCCCAATCTTCCCATTCACATCACGGTCTTGCCAACACAGTTATGTGCGCAACGGGAGGGCAGGGAGGTGGTTGGCCGAGTACACAACAAAGCCCCTACCGGAGTTCCGGCAGGGGCTTTGCTGAGAAAATCATACAGGGCGGTTACTTGATGAACATCATCTTACGCGACTTCACGAAATTGCCCATCTGAACGCGATAGATGTACACGCCCGACGAGACCTGTTCGCCGAGATTGTTCCGTCCGTCCCAGATGGCGGACTTGAAACCGGCGGTTTCCTTCCGGTCCACCAGCGTCCGAACCTCCTGGCCCAGCACGTTGTAGATCTTCAACACCACCCGCGCGTCCTCTCTCACGTCATACTTGATCGTCGTCGTGGGGTTGAACGGGTTCGGGTAGTTCTGATGCAGCGCGAAGGCCGTCGGCAACTGGTCACCCGGCTCGCCGATACCGACAATCCGCAGCGTATCGAGCACGGCACGGAAATGATAGTCAAACGTCGGTGTGCTCCACGTCGAGCCATTGTACGCCCTGGCTCGCCCGGAAATAGCAACATTGGTCTCGGTGTGGTTCACGATTCCAGAAGGCACCGTGAATCCGATGAAGAAATCGCCCGAGACGTTGTTCAACTGTGCCGCATACGGCCTGAGATCCACAACCGTCATCGGGCTCGTATTGGAAAGCGTGGCCGCCGGAAAGACCTTGAACGGAGTAATCAGGTCGGCTCCCGGATTACCGCCGCTCACACCCCAGACGTGCACCAGCATCGAATCGTTCGGATTGTTGATGTCCGTATAGTTCCGGATCAGCGCCGTAACGAGCCGCGCCGTTGCCGAACTCGGGACCGTCATGCGCATGGCCACACCCGCAGGAGCCGCCACGGGATTATAGAATGACACCGACTGATCGTCGTAGAAAATGTAGTTGCCGGCGAGGTACTCGTAGAAATCCGTCACGGTCTCGTTGGCAACACTATCCACAGCCCTGAGGTAGTATTCCACCGGCGATCCTGCCGGCTGTCCGGGTATGGTGAAGTAGTACGTACTTCCTAGGTTGCTGTCGGCGGAAACCGTTACCGGTCCTCCTCCTTCGGGAGTATAGGTCAGCTCGGCCGTCTCCACACCCGAGAGGTCGGTGATGTCGGCCTCGATCACGTTATCGCCGAAAACACCCTGGTAGAATGAAGGCCCTTCGTATACTATGAACGGCCCGCTCGCGTCGACCGTGGAAGTAGTTACCTGGAGGTCGTCGATATACATGCCGTCCACATTGTATCCCGCGTCACTGAAGAACCTGAAGCGAACCTTGACGTTGGAGTTACCCACAAATCCGCTCAGGCTGTAGGTGTATTGCTGCCAGGAGGGCGGATTCTCGCCGTTGAAGCCGGCGATGGTCACCCACGAAGTCCCTCCGTTGGGAGAGATCTCGACGTACATCGTGTCAAAGCCCAGTTCGATGACATAGCGCCCCCAGAACGACAACGTCGCATCCACGGCCGTGGAAAGATCGAGGCCGCTGGTCATCGTGGCCGTGATGTTGAGAGTGTCGCCGTAGTTCCCCACCGGGCTCTCCGACAGGGAATGCGTCGGCGAATGAGACTGGGTGGTCGACAGACCCCACGTGCCCTGCAGGGTCCAGTTGCCCGTACCGGATTCGAAGTCGTCGGAGAAGATCACCGGATTGGCGTCGCGAACCACGTTCAGCGAGAAGGTCTGGATACTGCTCGTGGACGCCTGGCCGTCTGTCGCTATCACGCGCCAGTAGACCGTGACCGAATCGCCGACCGCCACGCCCAAACCTCCAACGTACGCGTCAATGGCGCTGTAAGCCACCGTGATCGCCGAGTCCGCGCCGGAACCGTTGGAAGGCAGGCTGAGCGTCGTGGCGCCGAAACTCAGACTCGTATCGGCTTCCCACGTGTACGTCACCGGGTCGCCGTTGGGATCGACGGCGTGCGACCACGTCGCCGTGAGCGAACTCCCCGAGACGCTGCTGACGAGCAGCCGCGTTCCGTCCGGCGGCGACAACAGATCAAATGCCCCCGGAGGATCGTTGACGACGAGCGAAGTGGAACGGAGAATTGTCCCGCTCGCGCCGGCCACCCACAGGTAACCAAGCACGTTCATATCGTAGAGAATCTTATTGTGAATCGGCGCGATGGGCGTCCAATTGGCCCCTCCGTCCGTCGTCACGCGCAGCGTTGCAGCCGAGCCGCAAACCCAGCCAAGGTCGGCGTCGGCAAATTCAACATTGTAGAGCGTGGACGTTGTTCCGGTCGTGAGAGCAAACCAATTCAGACCGCCGTCGGTGGTCTTGCGCATCGAACCGCTGGTGCCGCACGTGTAGCCGGTAGTGGCGTCCACAAATTCCATGTCGTAGATAACGTTGGTCCCGCCCGTTGCCGTAATCCACGTGGTTCCGCCGTCGGTCGTTATACGGACTTTTCCTCCGGAACCTGCGGCAACCACCGTCTGCCCGTCGAACACATGGAGCGTATAGATCACGTCCGTGGCTGCGAACGTCGTCGTCACGGGCAGCCAGGTCGCACCGCCGTCCGTCGTCTTGACCATGTTGTTCCCGCTGCCCGAAGCGTAACCGGTGTCCGCATTGGCGAAACGGATGCTGTACCAGATTTCTGTACTGGTCGCAACGCCCGGACTCTGCATCTCAAAGGAGGCACCTCCGTCGGTGCTCTTGAAAATACCGCTGGGCCCTCTCGTGGATGCGTATCCGGTATTGGCATCGACCCAATCCATCGAATACACGCGGTGTTTCGGATTGTAATTCAGGAGATACCAGTTCTGTCCTCCGTCCGTCGTCTTCAGGATCTGTCCAAGACTGTCGGCGGTCAGGGAGGATCCGCCCCCCGCGTAGCCGATACTTGCGTCAACAAACTGGACTCTTCTCAGTTCTTCCTGCGCCACCGAAGTGGAGACCGGAAACCACGTGGCGCCGTAGTCTTCGGAACTCGCTATCGCTCCGTGCTCGCCCGCCGCCACTACGGTGGGAGTGCCTTCGCCGTAGAAACCGACCAGCCCGAGGGCGTACAGGTTGGACAGGTAGCCGATGTTGGACGACAGCCAGTTTGTGCCGCCGTCCGTCGTGTACCGCACTTCGCCGTTGGCGCCCGCCGCCACGCCCTGCAGGGCGTTGAAGAATTTCACTTCATAGAACGTTCCGGTACCGAAATCACCCTGGCTAAACCAGGTTGTTCCGGCATCGGTGGTCTTGTAGATCGCATAAGAGCCGTCGGAGACCCAGCCCGTATCGGCGTCGATGAAGAAGATGCCCCGGACCGTACCGGTGGCCGTGTATCCCGTCACGCTGAACCAGGTAGTACCGCCGTCGGTCGATTTCATCAACCGTCCCGGCGTCGCGCTACCCGTTCCGATGTAGATCGTATCTTTGTCCACGTAGTGGGCTTTATACAGCGTCGTCGCGCCGCCCACCGTCACCGCTTGCCACGTGGCCCCGCCGTCTGTCGTCTGTCGAGCCGTACTCGACGTACCAATGACCAGTCCGGTATCGGGACTCACGAAGTCGATGTACCATAGGTCCGTAATTACTCCGGCCCCTAACTTGTACCATGTCGGTGGTCTTCAAGAGCAGGCCGTCCAGCCCGCAGGCAAAGCCGGTCGTGGGCGAGACGAACGTCGCCTCGTAGATGCTCCGGACCGAGTCGTCCGGGTAACTCGTGGTCCAGGTCACTCCACGGTCTGTTGTACGAACGATGGCACCCGCATCGCAGAACAGGAACCAGTTATTGGCGTCAAGGGCAACCACATCGTTGACGTGATTGCTGGTCGGCCGCGGGTGCTGGAACTCGAATTCCTGCGCGCTCAGAACGTGGACAGAAAACCACGTAAGGATGAGTAAAGATATTCCCTTCATCGCTAACCTCCTTTCGGATTGCTGAGGATTTGGTTGGAAGCGGCGCCGGGTTCTTGTCGTTGCAAAGCGCTGCTTCCGCAAAAACAGGAATGTCCATCTCGAGTCTTTTTTATGAACACTTGACTTTACGCCGTCTCCATACTACTTGAGCAGCATCATTTTCCGAGATTTCACGAAGCCCGGCGCTTTGAGGCGATAAATATAGATGCCGCTGGAAACCGACTGGCCGGCGTTGTTTCGTCCGTCCCAGACGACTTTCTTGAATCCCGCCGTCTGAGCGTCCGAAACCAGGGTCCGCACTTCCTGACCCAGCAGATTATACACTTTCAAACTGACCGCCGCGCTGACGGGCAGCTGATAGTGGATGACGGTGGAAGGATTGAACGGATTCGGGAAATTCGGGTGCAGGGCATACGTTGTCGGCAATGCAAGTTCCCGTTCGATGCCGAGTATGTCGGTCACGTCCAGCCTGACAACGGGCTTTTCAAGAACGCTCTGGGCCGGGTCGTTGCTGAAGATCCGCACGGACGCGATGTACGTGCCCTCGACCAGATCCGCGGCGTCGACGCGGGCCGTGATGAGGAGTGAATCGCCGGCGGCCACGACGCCCGACGTCGGGCTCTGCGTCAACCACGTAGCGCCACGGCTGATCCGTACGGCGAGATTGTCGTGCACATACGCCGCGTTATAGGCGATCTGCGTTCCGATCGTGCCGTCGCCGTTCTCGATCCCGACTGTCGCCGAGTTCAGGGTCGTCGAGGTCATCGTGTTGTAGAAGTACTCGATCTTCCCCGTACTGTGAAGCACGATCTGGAACGTGAGGGCGCTGCCCGTGGTAGAGTAGCGCGGCCAGTTGGTGAATTGGATCACGAACTTGCCCGCCATGGCCTCGTAGTGCACCGTGCCTCCGGTGCTCCCATCCAGGTCATCCCAGAACGGACAGATAATCGCGTTCGGATAGGCCGAACTCGGGATCGCGGCGTTGGTGAAGATGTTCGTCGCCGTCGGGCTGATCAACTCCAGCAGACCGTTGCTCGAGACCCAGACCTGCGAATAGGTCTGACCGTAGAAGCTGAAGCTGAAACCCAGGTTGAACGGCCCGGCGTAGCCTTCGTCCCTGGGATCATACGTCCCCGTGGCCACCCAACCGGCGACCTGCGTGCCGGTTCCGGAGATATCGTTCCACATGTAGGTCGGTCCACCCGGTTCGTCGGAGTCGATCCACTTGTAGCCGAACGGATCGGGTCCTCCCTGGCCTTCGACGATCGGATCGTGCACGGGCTCCTGTTCGCCTTTAGAAATAGAAGGTGTGACCCGCTGGTCCTGCACAAACAACGGATAACTCAACGGGCTGGATATTTCGCTGGCCTCGATCTCGGTAACGATCAAAGGTCCCGCTCCGGTGTTGTAGATCGTGTACGTCGAACTGTCGACCTGGTCGATCAGCAGGCTGAACATCAAGGTGTCCGGCGCAACGGCAATGGTGGGCGAGTCGTTCACGATGAACGTGACCACGACTGTATCCGCGGCGTTGGTGGTGTCGTTGCCTGTGATCACGAGTTCGGCCGAGTAAACGCCGGCCGTGGCCGTCGAGAAGTCCACATGCAGCTCGATCGCCTGCTCGCCGTTGGCGCCGACCGAGCCGCTCAGCGGCGCGATCGTCAGCCATCCCGCCGCGGTATCCGATGCGACCGTGAAATTCAGCGGCGAGCCAAACGGGTTGGCATTGGCAATAGTGAACGCATACGAAGTTGTGTCCACCAATCCGGTCAGCACCGTGTCGGAGATCGTCAGGGGGGTCACCGTCATCATCGGCGCGCCCGACGGCACACCGAAGAACACGTCGTCGACGAACCAGTCGTCGGACGCACCGGTGGTACCCTTGCTGCGGAACCGGAACTTGAAACCGTTGAAGAAGAACGTACCCGTACCCGCACCGACGCCGTCCACACTGACGGCTTCGAGCGTGAACACCGCCGTAGACGAACCTGGATACCTTCGAGCCGGCATCCACTGGCCTTGATCGTTCAGGAATTCCACGATCAGGCTGTCCGCCGTCTCGGGTGTGTCACCGGTACCTCTGGGTTGCCAGTAATAGGCCAGCGTCAGTCCCGTGCCGCCCATACTCGTGAGGTCCATCGGCAGCGTCTCGCACACATCGCCGCCGCCCGTGGGACTTCCGTTCAGATTGAGCGAATAAGGCGGACTCGGTTCGTCCACGGCCCGGTCATCCACGACCACATTGGTGGCGATCCAGATGCCCGGATTCGGCGATCCTGAGACCGGAAACTCGTCCGAGAAGGGCACGCTCAGAGGTGTAAGTCCCGTGTTGCTCGGATCGCTCTCGTGGACCGTGGATTCGTTGTCGATGGCGGTCACGTAATACGAGAACAATCCCGCTCCCGGGTTATCGTTCGTACTGTCCATCCGGGCCGTGTCGGTAGCGGCACGAACCAGCGTTCCGATCAAACCGCCGTTGCGGTAGACGCGAATCCCCGCGAAGTCGTCCAGAATCGTCCCGTCGGCCTGCGTGTTTGGATTGATCCACCGGATCACGTATCCGTTCGCCGCGTCGCCGGTTACCGTGAGACCGGCAGGAGCGCCCGGCGTCGGCGAACCGCCGGCGATCGCCGAAAGGCCGACGCCCTGGCTCAGGCTGTCGGACGGAAGGGCACGAGCGTGGATCGTATAGTCGTACGAAACGCCATCGGTCAGACCGACGTCGGTGTACGTCTCGACGCCGCTGGCCACGGTATCAACGGGCACGGTGTCTCGGAAAATGACGATATCGAAATTGATCAGCGTGTCGCCGCTCTCGAACCGGTTCGGGTCCGTCCAGTTGAGAAGGACAGAGGTCGGGGTCGTGTAATCGGAAAACGCCGATGCGTTGGTCACCGGCTTCGGATCGAGCGGGTCTGCCAGCGCGAGATGCGCTGCCCACACATCGATCAATCCCATTCCGTAGTTATTGTCCTCTCCAGGCGTGCCGTCCGCCGGCACTTCCCAGGCGGTGTTGTACAACGCCAGCTTGATCTCGGCGCCGGTTTTGTTGGGATGCGCCTCCTTCAGCAGCGCGATCGCTCCGACGACGTGCGGACACGCCATGGACGTACCGCTGAAGTTCGCATAGCCTCCACCGATGACGGAGGAACGTACGCTGGTCCCGGGAGCCGAAACTTCCGGTTTGATCAACAGCGAACCCGTACCGCCGCAAATGGAAGGTCCCCGGCTGCTCGTGTTGGCAATCGGATGGTTCGGGTCGTTGCCGTTGAGATTGCCCACCGAGAATACGTTGACGAGCGTTGTGTTGATGTTCTTGGGAATTGTTATGCTGGAGGCTCCCGGGCCCGCATTGCCGCAGGAGAACACGATGGCAATGCCTGCCGCTTCCACCGCGTCGAAGACCGGCTTGTACACGCTGGTCCCGCAGTCCGTCGCGTCCGGGTCGTACCACGAGTTACCGATCGCATCGGGCATATCGGTAATCGTTCCCGGATTGCCGTCCGGGTCCATCGCCCACTGGAAGGCGGCGATGGAATTGGATGTGTGCGGCGACGTACAGATCGTCTTCGCGGCGATCCATTCCGCACCGAACGCCACGCCGATCGTGTCGCTGGTCGCCGTGGCCAGTCCGGTCATGATGCCCATCGTGTGCGTGCCGTGATCGTCGCAATCGTTGGGCGTCGTCGTGCCTCCCCCCGGATCGATCCAGGCCTGCGATGCGGGCACGTGGTTGCCGCGCCACTTGTAGCTCAATGCGGGGTGGGCCACGTCCACACCCGTGTCGATGTTCATGACGATGCGTCCAGCGCCCGTATAACCTGCCGCCCACATGAGCGGAGCGTTGATCGCGCGAAGGCCCGGTTCCGTTCCTCCCGGCACCACACGCGGGCCAACCATCCGTTCAACGGGCCGGTCCCAGTCGAGGAAAGCGTCAAGGTCCATGTAACCCACATCGACCCGACGGCTGAGTTCGAGCAGCGCGGACGGAGTGGCGTTGACCACGACCATATTGATCACCCAGAAACTCTTGAAGGATAGGACCTCCGTGGTGGGTTGCGCATTCAGGTAAGCGAGAAGATCGCCCTGCGTGGATTCCGCCTTTTCCTGCAAAGCCGTGATCACCCGGAAGGCGCGGTAGTTCATCGACGCCTTTTGCGCATACAGGTCACGGTCCATGGTTTCGATGTCGATCTGGTCGCTCAGCACGACCAGCGCCTGCACGGGTTCGTTGATCGCCGCGGCCCTGTCCAATTCGTTCTTCAAACGATCCGACAAGATCGCCTGGGCAAACGAAGACGACACTCCAAGCATAAGCAACAAGAAACCGTAGCGAATTATCCTCCTCATCGCTACACCTTCGG
>JBBIJR010000034.1:29166-35286 GCA_037445875.1 Bacteroidota bacterium
AAGTTAATGATGTGATAGAAGGCCGGGTCGGGGTACCCGGTGGGAATGAAGAATTAGCTAAAGGTGACCGATTCCGAGTTGGTAGTGGACGTATCCGTCGCTTCTATAGAAAAGAACCAACAGTTTTAGTATCAGAAAACAGGAGTGTAATGTCAACCTTTTTTTGGCGGAAGGATGGAGCTGGCTAGCGGACAAATCCTCAAGTATTCGGCTACTCGCCCGGTTGCGCCTTTCATTTGATAATTGTTCATTGCTTATTGCTCATGGAATGAGCTCTTTCCACCACGATGTTGCCCGCTCCTTCAACTCTCCGCCCCACTGCGTAGGATCGGCTGCCTGTAACAGAGCGTGGTGGTTGTGCTGCACGCCCTCGGCCGTTCTCATCAGGTTCTGTCCCGATTCGCTTTTTTCCAGTTGCTCAAACCATCCGGTCTCCTTCAGGATGGTCTTCAGGTAGCCGATCATCATCCGGGCCACAAACACCTTGTCCGAAATGCTCGTCAGAGCTCTTTCCGAATCACGTTCCTTCAGATACCCAATGGCCTGTCGGAGTAGTTGCTTCTCGTCTTCGTCGAACATTGGGCTGACGGCCAGTTTCTCCAGATACGCGACAGCCTCCTCCGGCCGGTCCTTTTTCAGGCTCACGTAGGTACCGATCAACCACACACCTTCGTTTTCGATGCCGAGAAGCCGCGCGTCGATCAGAAAGGCCTCGAAATCCTCGACGGCCTCTTCCTCTTTTCCGATCTGACGCCGGGTAAGGCCGCGAAGCAGCACACCCGGAGCATGATACCACGCATACAGCGTGTCCCCGGACGCGTGTGCAGCCGATCCAAATGTCTTCATACCCTCCAGTTCGTCACGGCGTCGCTCCAGCGTCTCCAGATAACGGGTGAACTCCTCCTCCGCCATGTACGGCCAGTGCTCGGAGACGAAGGTTGCGCCTCGGAGGAGGTAGGCCAGCAGTTGGAGCGAGGGATCGGAAAGGCCAGCCGGTTCGATCTCGGACAATTCGTACGTGCGGAACGAACGAGGCGCGACGCGGCTGCCCGTCCACAAAGCACACAAGAAAAGATGTTCGTAGTCGCCGTTGTACCACGACAGGCCTGACTTCACGGGATTCGAGCCGTTGGCCGTGAGGATGACCTCGAGCACCGTTGGATAACGGTCCTCGTCGATCTTCCTCAGTTCGTTCTTGAGTTCGTACAGTTCCTTCGCCGCGCGGGCGTACAGTACCACATCCTCCACCGACACCGGAACGCGCCGGTACGAGACGTCGTTGAGAAGCCGAAGGGTAAGGAAATAGACTCTGGTGGCGTGGAATTCCGGACGCGAGCTCTTCATGATCTCATCGAAACGCTCTTCGGTCATGTTCGTGTCCGCCAGCGCGGCCGAGGGCATGCCGCGCAGAGCCACTTTCAAGCCACGATAGATCAGCGTCTCTGGACTCTCGAGCGACTCGCGAAGTTCCCGGCGCTCTTTTTCGATCGGCGATTCGCACGCACTCACGACAGCGACGGCCAGAACCGCCGCGAGTATGCGAAGCGGAAGGCCTGTTCGACGATACGCGTTCATGTCATCCTCCGTAGCTCCATCCTGTGTCGCGAAGCAGGATGGGCATGGCTGCCCCGTCGCGCACACCGGCATGGACGATGCGGGCGATGACCACCGTGTGGTCACCCAGCTCGACTCGGGTCTGTTCCTCGCACTCCAGGTAAGCGGGGGCTTCGAGGAACACCGGCGCTCCGGTGGCCCCTATCTCAAAAGCGTGCCCGTTCATCGTGTGGCCGTTCACTTCGATCTGTTTGAAGAACCGGCCCGCCATCGGTTTCTGGTCGTCGCGCAGAATATTAAGTACGAACACGCCGCTTTGTTTGACGGCCTTGTGCGTCCAACTGTCGCGGCGCAGGGCCACCATGACCAGCGGCGGCTCGAACGACGCCTGAGAGACCCACGTGACGGTCGCCGCGGCGTACGGCATGGTTTCGGTGGGATCGGTGGAACGGGACGTCAGGATGAACAGTCCGTACTGGAACATGCGCAGCGCGCGCTTCTTATCTTCTGTATTCATGTCAATCTCGTTTCAAGAGTTCTTGTGGTCATTTTCCGGGTGATGCGTCATCTCGACCTGCGAAGCCGTTCCCCGGAACCGCTGGCCGAGTGTGATCGAAGTGAGCGTATCGAGGCGAACTTTTTTCGTAATCAGACGAACTTGTTTTTGAGCTTTCGCACAACATCGATGACCCGTTCCGCCGCCCGGTCGATCTCCTCCACCGTATTGAATCGTCCCACACCAAAACGCAGCGAGGCCAGCATCAATTCCCTGTCCAGGCCCATGGCCTGCAGCACGTGCGACGGTTCCGGTGAAGCGCTCGTGCAGGCCGATCCGGTCGAGACCGCGATGTCCTTCAGGGCCAGAATCAGCCCTTCCCCGTCCACGTGAGGAAAACTCACATTCAGGTTGTTCGGCAGGCGCGCGCAAGGCATGAAAGGCCCGTCACACTCTTCGAAGGCCGGGCCGTTCAGATGCAGGTCCGGAAGCGCATCGTCAAGTAAGCGGAAGAGCCGGTTCCTCAGCGCGGCCGTGTGACGGAAGTCCTTTTCCATCTCTTGGCGGCACAGTTCAGCGGCGCGGCCCATGCCCACGATGGCGGGCACGTTCAGCGTTCCCGAACGCATACCGTTTTCGTGGCCGCCTCCGTCCATCTGGGCCACGAGGCGCACACGCGGTTGGCGCCTCCGCACGAACAGCGCGCCCACACCCTTGGGTCCGTATATCTTGTGGCCCGAAAGGGACGCCAGGTCGAGGTTGAGCTCGTCGGCATCCACCGGGATCTTGCCGGCCGCCTGGGCGATGTCGCTGTGCATCAGGATGCCGCGCTCTCGTGCGATCGCCCCGATCTCGCGAACGGCGTTGATCGTTCCGACCTCATTATTGGCCAGCATCACCGACACAAGCACCGTGTCCGACTGGATCGCCTGCTTCAACGCCTCTGGATCCACGGACGCGTCGGGACGCACCGAAACGTACGCAACGCGCGCGCCGAGCTGTTCGAGATGGCGGCATGTATCGAGGACCGCCTTGTGTTCCGTCGCACACGTGATGAAGTGCCGCCCTTTAGAGCCGTACGCTTCGAACACGCCTTTCAGCGCGAGATTGATCGCTTCGGTGGCGCCGCTGGTGAACACGATCTCCCGTGCATCCGCGCCGATCAAGTCGGCGATCTGTTTCCGTGCGATCTCGACGGCAGCCTCCGCCTCCCATCCAAACGGGTGGGTCTTACTGGCCGCATTGCCGAACCGCTCGTTAAAATACGGCAGCATCGCATCCAACACGCGCGGATCAACCGGCGTGGTCGCGTGGTGGTCGAGATAGATTCGGTTCGTCAGCACGTCTTTAATTTACAATTATGAATTATGAATTCATAATCCTTAATTCTCCATTCATCCCAACAAAAAAAGCGCCCATCCGAGCGCCTTCTTTGTTTCAGAGTCTGCGTGACCCGTTACGTATGATACTTCAAGTCGTTCGTAAGCGTATACCCCGTGAGCGCGCGCATGTAGTTGGCCCGTTCGAATTCGGAGGGATGCTCGCACGATTTCTGGCTCATGCTCCCGATCATCTGGCCGACCGATTCGTATTCATGTTCCTCCATCCATCGTCTCAGGTCGGCTACGATCTCCGCGATCTTGCCGATGCCGTGCTTGAGAAGGACGGAACAGAGCATGGTCACGTTCGCCCCGGCCATCAGCATTTTGAGTACGTCCTCCGCCGTGTGAATACCCGTTGTCGCCGCCAGACTCGCCTGGATCCGCCCGTGCAGGATCGCGACCCAGCGAAGCGGCAGCCGCATCTCGGACGGATGGCTGAGAATGACGTTGGGAGCGACCTCGAGCGACTCGAGGTTGATGTCGGGCTGGTAAAAGCGATTAAAGAGCACCAACGCGTCGGCGCCGGCTTCGTCGAGCTTTCGCGCAAAGTGGGCAAAGGAGGTAAAATATGGGCTCAACTTGACGGCCACCGGGATCTTGAGGTTCTTGATGGAGCGGACAACGCCCACATACCGCTCCTCCAACTGCTCCGACGTTTTGTCGAAGTCGGCGGCGATGTAGTACATGTTCAACTCGATGCCGTCCACGCCCGTTTGCTGAATGCGCCGCGCGTATTCGAGCCATCCGTTCTGCGAAGAGCCGTTGATCGAGGCGAAGATCGGGATCCGAACGGCCTCCTTCACCCGTCGGAGATGTTCGAGGTACTGCTCGGGGCCGTGGTTGTAGGTGTACATCTCCGGGAAATAGCTGTGCGCTTCCGCGTAGCTTTCGGCGCCGTGCGTGGTATGATAATAGAGCTCGAGGGCCTCGTGATGAATTTGTTCCTCGAAAAGAGAGTACATGACCACGGCGCCCGCGCCGGCGTCCTCCATCCGCTTGACGTGATCGATCTCCCGCGACAGGGGCGACGCGGACGGGACCAACGGACTCTTGAGCGTCAGTCCCATGTATCGGGTGGTTAAGTCCATACCTCCTCCTTGCTATGGCATGGCTTCTATGAAAGGCACTGAGTTTATCACGACCTGCATTTCCTCGTCGTAAACGCCCGCATCGATACGCGTCGCCACTTTGTGAACGGCTGCGGCCCGGAGACGTCGACGAACCGGAGGGGTTCGACTACCGGACCGGGGCGGACGAACCGTGGTTGACGAACCCTGAAGGGTTCGGCTACCATTCCTGGTGCTTCGGATCACGGCTCAAAGACCTTCTCGAGTTCCTGATACCGCGCATGCACGGAATCGACCGCGGCGAATAGGCGGCGGGCGTCCACGGACGACGCTTCCTGCTCCAGCCCGGTCACGGATTCCGACAGAGCCGCGCGCGCAGCCTCAAACGCCTTTTGCCTGTCCTTCAGGCGGTCCGGGAGGGCAACGGACTGAATGCGCTCCGCGGCTTGCTTCAACCTCGGAACCGAAGCACGGATCTTCTCGACGTCCTGGTCCGGCCTGTAGTAGTGATACACCAAATACAGGACCTGGTGGAATGCGTCCACTTCCTTGAGAGGCGGTCGAATGATCCGCACCAACGATTCGAACTGACTGTGCAATTGCTCGGCTGCGGACATCATGGCTGTTTCATCGTTGTTCTCCGCCGCGCGCCGGAATTCCGCGACCACGACCTCCATCACTCGCAGCCGGGCGTTCCACTCCGTTTTCTTGTCTCGAAGGATGCCGGGCAATTCGGCATTCATCAAAACGCCGCTGCGCTCCTCGATCTCGGGCAGCAGCGTCCTCATCAACGCGTAGTCCTTGTTGGGCCAGGCCTCGTGCCACAGGCGATACATGACGGCGTGGAACCGGTCCAGCTCCGGGACCTTCGCCTGCGTCTCATGCTCGTCGGTTTGCGCGTGCGCGCCGGCGCTCAGGGCGGCGGCGATCAGGATGGCAATGACTATTCTCATCCGCTTTTCAATGCTTGTTGTTTCCGTTTTCGCCGTACTCCAGACGGGCGAGTTGATCGTAATGGTTCCACCGCTTCGTGATGTCCTCCTGAGCGAGCCGTGCGAGCCGGTCGGCCGCATCGGGATCGCTTTTCGACAACATCTTGTAGCGTGTCTCGTTGTACGCGTACTCCTTGAACGCGACCGACGGAGCTTTCGAGTCCAGCAAGAGCGGGTTCTTGCCTTCCTTCGTCAGAGCCGGGTTATAGCGGTAGAGCGGCCAGTGCCCGCATTCAACGGCCAGTTTCTGCTGCCGCATGCCCAGGCCCATGTTGATCCCGTGCGCGATGCAGTGGCTGTACGCAATGATGAGCGAAGGTCCGTCGTGCGCGTCGGCTTCGAGCAGCGCCTTGACCGTCTGGCTGTCGTTGGCGCCGAGTGCGATCTGGGCCACGTACACGTTGCCCATGCTCATCGCCATCATGCCGAGGTCCTTCTTGGCGGTACGCTTGCCGCCGGCCGCGAACTTGGCTACGGCACCCCGGTTCGTCGATTTGGACATCTGCCCGCCCGTATTGGAATAGACTTCCGTATCGAGCACGAGGACGTTGACGTTGCGGCCGGAGCTCAGCACGTGGTCCAGACCGCCGAATCCGATGTCGTATGCCCACCCGTCCCCACCGACGATC
>JBBIJR010000035.1:0-18455 GCA_037445875.1 Bacteroidota bacterium
TGGGAAAACGGACGGCGATACTTCGATGTGCGGATCGAACTGGAGCGTGTGGGCCGGATCGCGATGCCGGTCGACGTATTCGTGAAGCTGGATAACGATTCGCTCATCGGATTCCGAATTCCCGCTCATCCGGACGACCCGGACCTGCCCGGTCTTGAACGGCGCCCGGTCTGGAATGCCGTCAATACCCGCTACACCCTGTGGCTCGAACTGGACCATGCCGTTTCCCGGGTGACCATCGATACGTCCCGTGTCCTGTCCGACCGTTTTCGGATGGACAATCGAACCGGCATACTTCCTCCAGTCGAGTGGCACCTGCAAATGCCCCTGCGACGATATCCCACGCTGGACACATACGTGATGGAGCACCGGCCGTCCGCCTGGTACAACGGACCCGACGCACTCCGGGTGGGCTACGTCTTGCGGGGCCGCTGGGCTACCGACGAGCACCGGCTTGCGGCAGGTGTGTTCTACGGAACGTCCGGCGGTATGGTCGACTACCGGCTGGAATATTCAACACCGCTGTACAGCGCAGGACGTCAAACCACTCTGCAGCTGACCAGCTACCGGATGGAAGGCAGAAGCGAGCAGGCCGTGCGGCTGCAGAAACGCTATTATGCGCGGACCTTTGACGAAGCACCGGTTCACGACTTCGACCTGGGATTTCGAAGCAGCGTACGCTACGATGCCGCGTATCTGCCGCGGGGCGTCGAATGGGAGGGTGGACAGGTGAACATCCTGCAGGTCGGATGGCGGGGCCAGACGAGACGGCGGGATTCGCCGGTCGTTCGCTCGGGTATTGAAACATCCGTTTTCGGATCCGATTGGTCCTTCTCCAAGTTTGTCCTTACCGCCAAATGGCCGTGGGTCATCGACCGACGGTTTGCCACGCTTGAACTGTGTTCCTTTGCGGGCTACGCGGTCGGAAAGGTGCCCGTGCAGGAACAATTCTACCTGGCCGGTGCGTCGCCGCGCCAGATGTTTGACGACCGTTTCTATCGATCGGCGGGGACCCTTCCGGCCTCGTGGTGGCTCAACAACTCCGGTGATCGCCGTCTCTACCTGAACGGGGAGGGCAGCCTGTCCGGTTATGCCAACGCGTATCCGCACGCCCGCCGTATCGTGGCCCTGAATGTGAATCTGATGATGCAAAACCCCGTAGGTCTGGTGGTGGACCGGGTTCCGCGTCTTGTGCGCTTTTATCCGTTTCTCTTCTGGGACGGAGGTGTGCTGTGGAATCGGGGGGCTGAATTGCGAAAACCGGTCCGGGATATCGTCCTCATGGACGGCGGCCTTGGCCTGACCTACAACCTGGCCTACATACCGGACTGGATGGGATCGTATGTCGTACGGTGGGAATTTCCCCTCTGGGTGAGCCGGCCATCGATCAATGGCGAAAGGCGGCCGTTTGCGCTCCGATGGGTCGTCGGGCTGGAAAGGTCCCTTTAGGAGGTGAAAAAAAGGTGGCCCTGTACGTGGTGACGCCGTTCAGAATCAACGGGTTGAGAACGCTCAAGACCATCTGGAAAAAACGCATTTCTCTTCGATACTGGTGTCGGGAGTGCGGCCAGGAGGAACAGGTAGAGGTCGATTATGGCCAAGATTATCCTCAATTCTTGTGCAAGCATTGCCAGACAAAGAACATCATAAACCTCAAGTACTCCTGAAGCCACGATTTTTGTTATTGACAATGCATTTCCAAACCTTTACATTCACTTGAGATAGCATAACACACACAGGTTCCAAAGTCTTAGACAAGAGAGAATAATTCGAACTCATGAAGGAGGTAGCACAATGGTTGGATTGAAGGTCAGAATCCTCTCCGCCGTGTATGCGCTGGCCCTGTTGACCATCTGGGGTTGTACATCGTATGCCTCGAAGGAGGACTTGCAGCAGTTGGATGAACGCCGGGCGCAGGTGCAGTCCATGCGTCAGAAAGTGACGGACCTGACGAACGAGAAGAAGAAGTCGGAGCAGGAAGTCCAGCAGAAAAAACAACGTTTGGACCAAGCCAAGAAAGAAAAGGAAGCCGTTTTGAAACGCCTGGAAGAGATCGAAAAATCCAAACAGGCACAGTAAGGTGAAACGAACGAAGTCCTCACAACCAAGGAGAAAGTTGTCATGAAATTGTTCAGCTTCGTATTCGCCGGTCTGTTGCTTGTTGCGGTTGTCTCGGCCGGCATGGCGCAAGAAGAAGCCAAAATGAAAAAGGAAGACTGGCAGAATGAGATGAATTCGCTTACCGGCCAGCAGCAAGGGCTCCAGTATCAGATCGACAGTCTCAACAAAGCCATAAACAGCTTGAAGGACGAGGGCGCCGGTTACGACAAGGAAACCGAGCAGCTCTGGAACGAGATTTATGCCGCCATCGGCACGGACAAAGCCGGTGTGGAAGAGATCAAGGCTAAATTGACGGAGCTCGAAGGGCGAATCAACGAATACGCCAAGATGTCGGACGAGGCCCTGAGCCAGAAGATCCCGGAACTGGAAGCGCTGAAGAGTGAAGTGGTGGCCTATCGACAGGATCGCCGATACGCGTTGACCGAGATCTTCAACAAGGTGAATGACCTGGCCAATCGCTGCGACCAGCTTATCCAGCGAGGCAAGAACTACCAGCCGCCCAAACCGAAGCACGACACGTACGTCGTCGTGACGGGTGACTACCTGTGGCGCATTTCCGGCAAGCAGGACATCTATGCGGACCCGTTCCAGTGGATGAAGATCTATTCGGCCAACCGGGACCAGATTCGCAATCCGGACCTGATCTTCCCGCGGCAGTCGTTCCTGATCCCGCGGGCTCAGGAGGCCAACGAGTACTGGGTCATGCGCGGCGACAATCTGAAACTGATTGCGCAGAAAGTGTACGGCAGCCCGGCCAGCTGGGTCAAGATCTACAATGCGAACAAGAGCATTATCGGAGACGATGCGACCAGGATCTATCCACACACGATCCTGATCGTTCCGAAAGACTGACCTGCGAGTGCTGAATGGCGGGTTGTGTGAATACGATGTAAGCGTGAAAGCTCCCGGATGGAAACGTTCGGGAGCTTTCTTATTTTACACGCAAGGAGACCTTATTGAGCGAAACCGTCGAGCGTGTGATTCCCATGCGGGATACCAATCCCGTCGTACTGCTGGGGGCCAATGATTCCAATCTGCGGATCATCGAAAGAAAGTTCAAGGCAAAGATCGTCGTTCGTGGAGTTACCATCACGGTCAAAGGGGAGCCGGATGAGGTGGAGCAGCTCGAGGAGTTGTTTACCGAGCTGATCTTCCTGGGCCACAAGAAACCTCAAATCGACAGCACGGATGTGGAAACGCTGATCCGGCTGGTGAAGTCGGGTGGAGCGGCCGCCCCGGTGCAAAAAGGCGGTACCGCAAAGGAGCCGGTTCATCATGCCCGGGACCTCGACAAGGTGGTGCTGTTCACACACCGTGATTTCATCGAGGTCAAAACGGACGTCCAGGCCGAGTACGTCCGGCAGGCACACGAAAACGACATCGTTTTTGCGATCGGTCCGGCCGGAACCGGCAAAACGTATCTCGCGGTAGCGCTGGCGGTGGCGGCGCTGAAGAACAAGGACGTGGAACGGGTCATCCTCACCAGGCCCGCCGTGGAAACAGGGGAAAGTCTCGGATTCCTCCCGGGGGACATGCGTGAGAAGATCGACCCGTACCTGCGGCCGTTGTACGACGCGCTCCACGACATGATCTCGCATAAGGAACTGATGCGCTTTATGGAGTCCGGTGTGATCGAGATCGTTCCGCTGGCCTACATGCGGGGCCGTACACTCAACAACGCCTTTGTCATCCTCGATGAAGCCCAGAACACCACACCCACGCAGATGAAGATGTTCCTTACGCGTTTAGGGGCCAATGCCCGCGCTATCGTCACGGGCGACGTGACGCAGAGCGACCTGCCGCGCGGCATGACCTCCGGGCTTCGCGAGGTGCAGAACATTCTGGCCGGCATCGAAGGTATCGCGTTCGTCATGTTCACGCGCGCCGACGTGGTGCGGCACCGGCTCGTGCGCGATATCATTGAGGCTTACGAAAATCACGACGAAGTTCAGAGCGCCGATACGAAATCCAATCTTTCGATTCAGCGAAGTCGAGAATGATGACATGACTTGACGCTACCCAGGTTGAACAGGAAAGGCAGAGTACCATGAAAGACGTAGTTATTGTCAGTGCGGCCAGAACACCGATCGGAGCGTTTCAAGGAAGGCTCGCTTCAGTACCCGCACCGAGATTAGGGGCCCTCGTGATCGAGGAGGCCGTGAAAAGAGCGGGCATTCAGAAAAACGATGTAGACGAAGTGATCATGGGCAACGTCTTGACCGCCGGAGAAGGCCAGGCGCCCGCCCGTCAGGCGGCGTTGTTCGCCGGACTGCCGGAGGCCGTCACGTGCATGACCATCAACAAGGTCTGCGGTTCGGGCCTCAAGGCGGTGATGCTTGCGTCCCAGGCCATCCAGTGCGGCGATGCGGAGGTCGTGGTAGCGGGAGGAATGGAAAGCATGTCCAACACGCCTTACCTGCTCGACAAGGCCCGCACCGGATACCGGATGGGCCACGGCCAGCTGATGGACAGCATGATCAAAGACGGCCTGTGGGACGTGTACAACGACTTCCACATGGGCCACGCCGCCGAGTTGTGCGCAAAGGAGTGTAACATCCCGCGCGATGCGCAGGACCGGTTTGCCAAACTCAGCTACGAGCGGGCCCAGCAGTCCATACGGGAAGGCCGTTTCAAAGATGAGGTCGTACCGGTGACGCTGACGGACAAGAAGGGCGATGTCGTGGTGTCGGAGGACGAGGAGCCGGGCAAGGCGAACTTCGAGAAGATGGCTACCCTGAAGCCGGCGTTTCAGAAGGATGGCACGGTGACGGCGGCCAACGCCTCCAAGATCAACGACGGAGCGGCCGCACTGGTCGTCCTGTCTGCCGAAAAGGCGAAGGCGCTGGGCGTCAAGCCGCTCGTGCGCATCGTCGCGCAGGCCTCGTCGGCTCGCAAGCCGGAGTGGTTTACGACCGCCCCCATCGATGCGATCCAGAAAGTACTGAAGAAAGCCGATCTCAAGCTGGACGACGTCGATCTTTTCGAGATCAACGAGGCGTTTGCGGTCGTGAGCCTTGCGGCGGCGATTCAACTGAACATCCCGTCCGAGAAACTGAACGTCCACGGCGGGGCCATTGCTCTCGGCCATCCAATCGGCGCGAGCGGTGCCCGCATTCTCACGACGCTCCTGTACGCCATGCGCCATCACGGCAAGAAGCGCGGCATGGCGGCTATCTGCATCGGAGGCGGGGAGGCCAGCGCCCTGGTCGTCGAACGGGTTTGAACCGCATTCCGATCGTACGGCACGCGTTCAAGGGTCATGTTCAAAACATGACCCTTGTCATTGTCCGGAGCACCCCCGAAGAACTACCTTGGCACGACTGAGCAAGCATTACGGCATACTGTACCGCGCCCATCGGGCACAACGAGGACCATGAACATGAGCACGCAACCAGGCACTGCATCGAACCCTCTCCGGGTGGCCATTATCGGCTCCGGACCCTCGGCCTTTTACGCCGCCGACCACTACCAGAAACAACCCGGTCTCGTCGTCCAGATCGACATGTTCGACCGGCTGCCGACGCCGTTCGGGCTCGTACGCGGCGGCGTGGCCCCCGACCATGCCAAAATCAAGTCGGTGACCAAGGTCTACGACAAGATCGCCCAGCACCCCAATTTCCGGTTCTTCGGCAACGTCGAGTTCGGACGGGACCTGAACATGGCGGACGTCCGGAAGTACTACCACCAGATGGTCTTTGCCGTTGGCGCCCAGACCGACAAGGCCATGGGCATTCCCGGTGAAGACCTCGCTGGCAGCCACGCGGCCACGGAATTCGTGGCCTGGTACAACGGCCACCCGGACTACCGGGAACTGCAGTTCGACCTGACGCAGGAGCGGGCCGTTGTCGTGGGCGTGGGCAACGTCGCGATGGACGTCGCCCGTATTCTGGCCAGCAGCTACAACGAACTCGTGAAGACCGACATCGCCGACTACGCGCTGGAGGCGCTTAAAGAAAGCAAGGTGCGAGAGATCTTGGTGCTGGCCCGCCGCGGACCGGCCCAGGCGGCGTTTACCAATCCCGAGATCAAAGAATTGGGGGAGATGGAGGAGGCGGACATCGCGGTGAAGACGGACGAAGCGGATTTGGACGCGCTGAGCCGGGAAGCGCTCCAGGCCCATCCGGATTCCACCGTCGAAAACAACGTGCGAATACTGCAGGAATACGCGAAGAGGCCGAAGCAGGGAAGGAAGAAGACGATCTTCATGCGTTTCCTCGTTTCACCGGTCGAATTGACGGGGCAGGACCGCGTGCAGACGGTGAAGATCGTGAAGAACGTCCTTCATCAGGGCAGCGACGGTTCCCTGCGGCCGAAGGCCACCGACAGGTTCGAGACGTTCGACGCCGGGCTGGTATTCCGCTCGATCGGGTACAAAGGCGTTCCTTTGCCGGATGTGCCGTTCGATGAAAAGAACGGCGTGATACCCAACAAACAGGGACGCGTGTACGATCCGAAGAGCGAACAACTCGTGACGGGAGTATATGCGGCGGGCTGGATCAAGCGAGGCCCGTCGGGCGTCATCGGCACGAACAAACCCGACGCACAGGAAAGCGTAAACCTGGCCATGGAAGACCTCAAGGCGGGCAAGGTGCTTTGTTCTTCCGTGTCCGCACGAGAAACGGTGGACGCGCTCCTGCGGGAGCGAAAGGTTCGCTTCGTCACGTATCAGGACTGGATGCGGCTGGACAAGCTTGAGGTGGAGAACGGAAAGAAAGCCGGCCGTCCGCGCGTGAAGTTTACCCGCGTCGAGGACATGCTGAAGGCGCTGGGACTCTAATCACGAACCGTTTTTGACAACCGGACTTGTATTGCGTCATGGTCAGCGAAGTCTAACCATGACGCTTTTTCTTGCACACGATGACGCCAGGCACTACGGGATTATGCGACGGCGTCCCAGCGCCGTTCGTCGAAGATGAGCTGCCGTGCCAGTTCCCGTTCCTTCTCGTTGATCTTGTAGAGAGGTATGATCTTCTGCGCGTTCACGATGGCCATGTCGAGTCCGGCCTCGATTGCGTAGTGCAGGAAGACCGAATTGATGACGTGCCGCGCTTCCGGATCCAGCCCGAACGACACGTTGCTCACGCCCAGCAGCGTGCGGCACTTCGGATAGGCCTTCTTGATCATCCGGATCGCCTCGATCGTCTCGATCCCGGCCTTGCGGAACTCCTCGTCGCCCGATCCTAACGTAAACGTCAGCGTGTCGAAGATGAGGTCTTCCTCCCTCATGCCGTACTTGCTGAGGGCGAGTTCACGGATCCTCGTTGCGATCGCGAATTTCTTTTCCCGCGTCTTCGCCATGCCCTCTTCGTCGATGGTGAGGGCGACGACGGCGGCCCCGTAGCGCTTGCACAGCGGCAGCACCCTGGCGGCGCGTTCCTCTCCGTCCTCCAGGTTGATGGAGTTGACGATGGCCCGGCCGCCCAGCAACTGCAGGGCCCGCTCGATCACCGGGTATTCCGTGGAGTCGATCATCAACGGAATGGAGACCTGAGTGTTGAACCGCCGGATGACCTCCTCCATGTCGTGGACTTCATTGCGTCCGACGTAGGCCACGCACACGTCGAGGACGTGGGCGCCCTCCCGGACCTGTTCCTTGCCCATCGACACGATCTCGTCCCAGTTTTCTTCGAGCAGCAGTTCGCGAAACTTCTTCGATCCGTTCGCGTTGGTGCGCTCCCCGATGATGATCGGGGGGGGATCGAGGTGCAGGGGCACGGCCGAATAGATCGACGAAACGGACGGCGTGTACTCCCACGTACGGGCGCGGGGCGACGTCGAGCCGACGGCGCTGGCCAGCAGGCGGATATGTTCGGGTGTCGTACCGCAGCAACCGCCCACGACATTCACTCCCAGGTCGCCTACGAAATGCGACAGCCAGCGTGTCAGTTCCTCCGGACTCAGCCGGTAATGCGCTTTGCCGCCGACGTTCTCGGGAAGGCCCGCATTGGGCATGCAGAAAACGGGTTTCGGAGAGTTCTGGCACAGGTACCGGATGTTCTCGGACATCTCCTGCGGTCCGGTAGCGCAGTTCATCCCAATCACGTCCACGATGTCGTACGGTTCGATGGCGGTCAGGGCCGCGCCGATCTCCGTGCCCATCAACATCGTGCCGGTGGTTTCCACCGTGACCGACACGATCACGGGGATGCGCGTCTTGCGCTCGTGAAACAGGTCCAGCGCGGCCCAGAGGGCGGCTTTGGTCTGGAGGATGTCCTGGCACGTTTCGATGGACAGCAGGTCTGCGCCGCCGTCCAGCAGCCCGGCCATCTGCGTATAGAACGACAGCCGCAAGGCCTCGACGTCCACGTGTCCGAGGGAGGGCAGCTTGGTCGTGGGTCCGACGGAACCGGCCACGAAGCGCGGCCTGTCCGGAGTTGAGAATTCGAGGGCGAGCCGTTTCGCGATCCGGGCGGCCTCTTTGCTGAGTTCGTACGATCGCTCGGCCAGTCCGTATTCCGCGAGCACGAGCGACGTCGAGCCGAACGTATCGGTCTCGATCACGTCCGCTCCGGCGTTCAGAAAATCGACGTGAACCTTTTCGACCGCCTGCGGCCGGGTCATGACGAGATACTCGTTGCAGCCGTTAAAGGCTTCACCGCCGAAATCGTCCGCTGTCAGGTTCTGCGCCTGCAGGTTCGTCCCCGTGGCGCCGTCGAAGACGACGACTTTTTCGGTCAGGAGTTTGAGGAAGGGGAGGGGCATGTTGGAACTTTCATCGTGTCAGGCCTTACGCTGAAAAATACTCCATATGTGCCTTCTACTGAGACCATGTGAGTACAACAGTACCAGAGTGACCTGACGCGGGCCAATGCAATGAAGGTAGCACATTGCGAGACAGCGGCAACGCGGTTATGGTGCTTGCCTTAGGTACAAAGTCACCGACGCTCGGGCTTCTGTCGATCGAGGGAATCCTCGTACATCTTTCGGAACTGTTCGTCTGTAAGCTCATCCGGCGACTTTTCAACAGCCTTCTTGTAATTCTTTAGCAATTGTGCATAGCTTGTCGTGACCTCGTCAAGTTCCGTCGCAAGTTGCTGGACTCTTTCTCGCAACGCAGTATTGTCTTTTGCCATGCTGTCAAGCTGGTGCTGCAGATGCGAGTTGTCGGTTTCTAATTTCTCGATTGATAATCGCAAGTTATAAAGAACAACCTCCGGTTGCGATGTTGAAGCCGTCACAAAGTCCACCAAGGCATCAAATTCTGCCGTAAGCTATCAAGCATCTTCTCGAGCCGTCCACGATGGTCATCTGGAATGGCGCAGTTGTCATATGAGAGGTTGGACTCAATCGAATGTACATCAGCCAGGAAGCGATTCATAATGTCTTCGAAGTATGACGAGTAGCCCATTGGACCCTCCAGATGTAATACTTGTCCATGAAGACGAATCGTTACATTGCGTGTTACTTGGCCATCAGCTTTTGAGTTAAGTCGTGCTTGTCGGATCTGTGCACAACCGGTGCATGAAGATCTGGCAGACTTCACGTCCAGACAATCTCAGAAGTTTACCCAACCGCTACCTCGAGCCGGGTGACAAAAATCTCCGTATGCATTCTATCGACGTCGACATGATTTGGACCATTGGCCAGAATGACTTGCCTATCCTGAAATCCAAGATGAAAGGTCTATTGGATCACGGCTCTGATGAGCTTGTATGAAGAACAAACGGCTATTATCGCACGAGAAGACGACATGTATGTCACGCTGTGTCCCGAGCTGGATATCGCTAGCCAGGCTTCTTCCGTTGAAGAAGCTCGACACAACGCCAGGAAGCTCCTGAATTATTTTTTGAAGAAGCCTCGGACAGGGAAGTTCTCGGTTGCGAAATCCAACAATCTGTCCCCATTCAATGTCCGCATGGGTCTCCCTGTAACTCTGAGGCAAATTACCTGCCGCTTCACCAATAATCTCGAGGTTTCTGACCACCGCATCGACAGCCTTCCGGTCAGCCGCGAAGGAATCACGGGAAAGTCCGTCGGAATAAGTTTCTATCCTGCCAATGGCTTCGAAGATATCCTCCAGCAAGAAGGTCAGCAATCGCTTAGACATAGATGATTTCCGACTCCAGAACTTCGAGCCTCTTCGGCTTGATCGCCTTCCTTGAAACAAGATCCACCTTGGTCTGCAGCACTCTTTCCAGGTCATCGGCGAGGTCAACGAACGCAAGTCCGATGGGCCGGTCGAATTCGACCATAATATCAATGTCACTTGAGTCAGACTGGTCTCCTCGCGAGTAGGAGCCGAATATACCTATCCGCGTCACGCCGTACTTTTCGTGATACAGCTGCTTGCGCTTGCTGAGTTTCGCTGCTATTTCACTTAAGGCCAACATACTGGCACCAAAAAATCAAACCACTCGCTTTCGATGTTTTAAGCAATATAGCCCAGGGTATTCTGAATTACAACTGGAACTGCTCCTTGGTTGTGGGAGACGAAAGAGTTCCGGGCCATGCGTTGTGGTTCGCATTCCCCATGACTGTCTGGTCCAATCCCTCCCTGCCCTCCCTTGCGCGTTCCGGGTGACATCAACAACGAGAAGCCAGGGCGCGCAAGGGGAATGAGAGGGGTTCGTGCCTCGCTCAAATGAAAAAGCGATCCCGCCTCCGGAATCGCTTTCTTTATCAGCCTTTGTAGGAAATCGGATCAGTAGCGATACCAGTCTGGCTTGTACGGCCCGTCGACCTTGACGCCGATGTAGTCGGCCTGTTCCTTCGAAAGGACGTCCAGTTCGGCGCCGATCTTCTTGAGGTGCAGACGCGCCACCATCTCGTCCAGGTGCTTCGGCAAGGTGTACACCTTGTGCTCATACTGATCGGAGCGGTTCCACAGCTCGATCTGGGCCAGCACCTGGTTGGTGAAGGAATTGGACATGACGAAGGAGGGGTGGCCCATCGCGCAGCCGAGGTTCACCAGGCGCCCTTCGGCGAGCACGATCACGTCCTTGCCGTCGATCGTGTACTTGTCCACCTGCGGTTTGATCGTCTCTTTGGTGTGGCCGTAATGCTTGTTCAGCCAGGCCATGTCGATCTCGATGTCGAAGTGGCCGATATTGCAGACGATGGCCTTGTCTTTGGCCGCGCGGAAATGGCGTTCCGCGACGATGTTCTTGTTCCCCGTCGCCGTGACGATCACGTCGGCCTCTTTCACAGCATCGTCCATGCGCTTGACTTCGTATCCCTCCATCGCGGCCTGCAGGGCGCAGATCGGGTCGATTTCCGTCACGATCACGCGCATGTTGGCGTTGCGCAGCGACTCGGCCGAGCCCTTGCCCACGTCGCCGAAGCCGGCCACGACCGCCACCTTGCCCGCGAGCATCAGGTCCGTCGCGCGGCGGATGGCGTCCACCAGTGATTCGCGGCAGCCGTACTTATTGTCGAATTTCGACTTGGTGACGGAATCGTTGACGTTGATTGCGGGAACGGGCAGGGTGCCTTTGGTGACGCGTTCATAGAGCCGATGCACGCCTGTTGTCGTTTCTTCGCTGATGCCCCGCACGTGTTGAACCAGTTCCGGATACTTGTCGAGCACCATGTTGGTCAGGTCGCCTCCGTCGTCGAGGATCATGTTGAGCGGCCTGCGGTCCGGGCCGAAGAACAGCGTCTGCTCGATGCACCAGTCGAATTCCTCGGCGGTCATGCCCTTCCAGGCATAGACAGGGATGCCTTTGGCGGCGATGGCGGCCGCCGCGTGGTCCTGCGTCGAGAAGATGTTGCACGACGACCACGTGACCTCGGCGCCCAATTCGATCAGGGTCTCGATCAGTACCGCTGTCTGGATCGTCATGTGAAGACATCCGGCAATCCGGGCGCCTTTTAGCGGCTTCTTCGGACCGTATTCCTCACGGATCGACATCAGGCCTGGCATTTCCGCCTCGGCCAGCCGGATCTCCTTGCGGCCCCACTCGGCCAGCGACAGGTCCTTGACCTTGCAGGGTATGTAAGTCTGCTTCGTGTTCACTCGTTCGGCAACCGACATGATCTCTCCTTGGCTCTTGCGATTTCTTTCAAACGACGCAACTTAAGCTAAAAGGCGAATAAATTCAACCGCTTTCTGAGGACAACGGGAAAAATACCAGCGATCGTGGCAAGGAAGCGGGGATAGAATGAAGAACGCGTACGGCCGTGGGGCAGGGGTAGGGACTCAGGAGCTTACGGCTTTTGCCCGGACGAACATCGCATCGAGTTCTTCTTCGGTCAGGTACTTGTGGGCGAGGCGCCAGATCACGTGGTCCTCACGGAATATGTGGAGCCTGAGCGCTTCGTGCAAACGCTTGCATTGTTCGATGGCGAGGTCGAGCACGGCGAGTCTGGAAGCCCGGTCGGGCAGGCGGAAGGCGAGACTCATGAAGTTGAAGGTCAGCGCCGATAACTGTACGACACTCACGTGATCGTCCGCCATCATGTCCACCGCCGTCATCGGATACCGCCCCTTGCTGCGTTCGTTGTGGTCGAGCAGCCGTTGGTGAAGAATGGGAAACAACAGCAAGTCTTCGATTCGCTGGTGGCGAAGAACGTCTTCATCGAGCATCCTGAAAAACCGGGCAAATTGTGCATCATCCTCTTTGTGGAGCCCTTCTTTCTGCACTTTCCCGATAAGGACTTCGATGGCGTCCCATGCAGCGTCAAACTTCCTGTGTTCATCGAACATCTGACGCAAGAACGGATGCAGGTCTTCGCAGGGCACGGCATCCTTTTGCGGCGGATCGTAGGCATCGGGAGGGTCCATAGGCGAGAGCCCTTTCGCCTTGAGCTCGACAACGGGTTGCTTGCTGACAGGATCGGTCGTGTTCCTGGTCATGTCATGATCCTCCCTTGACCGGCGCCTTTACTCAAGATGGAAGCATCCGAAAGCTGCTCGGCAAACAGGCCGCGGATCACGCTGCGGACGAGACCGACAAACGTCGCGCCCCATGCCAGCAAAGCCACATAAATGAAGTACCTGGGAACCGGCAGCAAGAAGTCCAGATGCATGGCCTCAGCCATTTCGTATGTGCAGGCGGTGTACATGCCGAGGGGAAAGACGGCGCCCCAGTACAAAGGGTCGTAGGTCAGCGGAAAGCGCTTATAGACGTGCCGCCATACGGCAAGAATGGCCAGCATCGGAATCCACCAGGTGCCCGTCGCCCAGTAGAACACCGTAAAGCCCTTGAGAAATGGCAGCGTTGAAAGAAGATAAGGAGCGTCCGGCGTGTTGATAATGAGTAGTGCGCCGGCCAGTGTGGAGATCGCCATGGCGCCCATATTGATCCAGTATGGCGGCGACAGATCGCCGGGTGAAAACTTGAAGAAGGTATAACGGTAGAAAATAAGAGAGATCATCCAGATGTACTGCATGCCTCCCCACAACCACATCGAGAATGCAAAGAAATTGATGATGAGTTTGTAGGCAACGAAGTGCATGGACAGCTTGGAGCTCAGGACGGCCAGCGATTGTGTGGCGACCACGGCCAGCAACCAGGACCCGTTGATGCCCTCGGAAAGACTCGGCTTGTCTTCCTTGATGGTCAGCGCCGTAAAGATCGAATACGTCAGGACCAACCATAGCAGCAGCCCGATGAGCCACAATATCGCCGCAGCGCGGTAATTCCCCAACAGCAGGATGAACTGCATTCCCAGAACGCATGTGGCCGCAACGGTCGTGAAGAACCCCGCGCAACGGGCATGATCGAAGAGGTCCCGAAGAACATACTCTCGGAATCGGATCGAACGCAGGCCCGTGAGGATCCACAGGACAGTGTATGCCGCGATATTGAGCCAGAACAGGCCCCACGCAATGGCCGGCATGCCTTGCAACTGCGATGCAATGGAGACGATCCCTGTCGCCATGACCATCGCGAAGTAAGCCGGCGTCAGGTGGCGGATGGTCTCATGAATATTTGCCAGAGCGCGCACCATAGTCTCCCAACTCGTCAGCGGTCGCTGCTTCGCCTGTGGAGGGTCTGCAAAGCCTTTACGGCCCAACGCTGAAGGATAATGCAGATCAACGCAAGGACGGACAGGAGCATGAAACACGTTGTCCATATACCGCTTTGTTTCAGTAAAACACCAAAAAGGATGGGACCCAAAAAGCCTCCCAGTCCTCCCAGTACACCGACGATTCCCCCCCACCGTGCCCACACTCTGGGGATAATAGTCCGAAACATGCTTGTACACGGCTGCCGCGCCGATTCCCATGGCCAGACCAATCACCAGAACGAGACAGGAGAATATCCACTTGTTGGCCTGAAAATAGATTTCGGTAACACCCTTGGCTACCAGCTGCCCTTTGGACACGGTATCGCCTACGCGCACGAGCGGCTCCTGCCAGAACAAAGCCGTCGGGAGCGGCAGGAAACCCTCTTCATTCTCATGAATGCCGTACCGAATCATGACCATGGATGTCGTGTCATGCTTCGTTTGGACGGCATATCTCACGTCGTCAATCATGATTTCACGGTAGGACACAGAGGTGACCGTCCCGGCCTGCATCGCCATGATCCCCTGGCCCGGCGCCTTTATTTCCATCCGGGGAACGAAAAGGAAAACAAGACAGATCGCGCTGCCTCCAAATACCCAGTATAACACTTGCCGTGCACCTGCGCGGTCGGCGAGCCATCCCCCGAGGGCGCGTACCAGACCGGCCGGTAAGCTGAAGGCCGTGGCCATGAATCCGGCCGCCACGATGGACATCGAATAAACATTGACATAGTAAGGAACGAGCCATTGGGAGAGCGCGACAAAACTGCCAAAGACGAAATAGTAGTAGAGCCCGAAGCGCCACACGCGGACTTCCTTCAGCGGCGCCAGGCGTTCACTCATGGTTTTGACTGCCGCCGGTTTGCGGTTTTCTGTGGCCAGCAGAAAGATCGCGGCCATGACCACGAGCGCGACTGCATACCACCGCGGCAGCTGTCTCCACGAGTCAAGGTCCGTCGCGTTCGAGGTCAAGTGCATCAGGAGCGTCGGGGCAAAGAGCGTTGTCAACGAGGCACCGAGGTTTCCCGCACCGAAAATGCCGAGGGCCGTTCCCTGTCTTTCCTTTGGATACCACATGCAGGTATAGGCCACGCCGGAGGCAAAGGAGGTACCGGCCAACCCGAATCCAAAGCTGAGCAAAAGAAAGGATTCGAAGTTATCAGCGTGCGACAGGAAGAACATCGGTACCGCGCTGAGGAGCATAACGCCGCCCATGACCCACCGGCCGCCGATCCTGTCGGTCAACATCCCCACGGGAAGACGGAAAATCGCACCGACCAGGACCGGGACACCCAGCAGCCAGCCAATTTGAACCGGGCTCCACTTGTACACTCCATGGTCGACGAGAAACGTCACCAGCACGCCATTGATCATCCAGGCGGCAAAGCAGACCGTGAAGGCCAGTGTGTTCAGAAAAAGGATTGCGTGTGATTTCTTGGTTGCGATCGGATCCACCTTGTCGGCTTCCTATTTTCGTCGTGGACGGCAGAGTACTCTGCTCTTTCTCATGAGGCCGGACGCGCCGCCTACGGATATCGTGAACACGGCTATGCCTTCACTCTTCCGCAGCGGGTCTGTTAAAATCAATCCTGCCTTCGCTTTCATAGCCATCCGCGCACCGAACCAGGTAGAAACCACCCGGGACGCGGATCTGATCCCTGGGGACAGGATGGAACGTATTGCAGTTTCGGTACGTTATTCCGTTCACCGAATACTCAAAAACGATGCCTTCCCCCTTGAGGAAAACGCTGCCGTACTCGATGGTTCGGCCTGACACATACTTCGGATGCAGGAGGAGGTGGGATTCGAGGACGAAGCGTCCAAAGCTGAAGTAGACCATCAGCGCCAGGACACCGGCGACGCCGACCCGTGTGATCCTTCCGCGCGGAGAGGACGTTCTCTTGAGTTGGTATAACAGGAGCGTAATAGCCCCGAGGAGAACCAGGATAAAGAGCAGCGTGACAACGATGGATGCCGTCAGCTGCTCGTCCGTGACATTCAAGAGCACACCGCCTAATCGCGTGATTCTGCGGGCGCCGGATAGACGTGCGGTTAGTTGTTCCGAGGACGCTGGAGAGACCATGGCGTTGCCGGGCTACGAACTTTGTTCTTCGACCAGTTCCAAATGACCCTCTGGTACGGGCGCCAGAGGTAATGAAACGGCGGAACCAGGACGTGTACCAGCCGAGAGAAGGGAATCAGCCCAACGATCGTGAACGCTCCTACGATATGGAGTTTGACGGTCCACGGCATGGCGCTCACGGCGGCGATATCCGGCTGGAGGGTGAAAATCGAATACAGGTACGGCGTCAAAACGGAGGCAAACCACGACGAGCCCCACCGGAAATTGTATGCCATCCAGAGGCCGGTGACGACCTGAGAAATCAGCAGTAACTCGATGACGATATCCATTCGGGTCGTTACCGCAGTCAATCGCGAGTAGAATACCCTGCGGCCAAACAGGGCAATCAAGCCGATCAATACCGTGATTCCAAAAATGAATGCAGCTATCTCAATGATAATCAGTCGCACGGGATGACCGTTCCACGCCAGCGTTGCCGCGGGAAACAGAAATGCGGTCAGGTGGCCGAAAAACAACGTCAAGATGCCCCAGTGAAACGGAACGGTTCCCCAGAATAACTGACTTCCTTCGAGGAACTGGGACGAGAGTGAAGAAAACTTGAACCCCTTGGCCCGGTATCTATAAATCGTCCCGATTACAAATATCGCCAGGGCCATGTACGGGAGAGCGACAAAGAAGAAGTTATTTAGCGAGCTCAGGAACTGACTCATGCCTGTCATGGTGAATGCTTCCGGTTGGTCTGGTTGGTGCTTTGCTTCTCAATCCTTTTCCGTTCTCATTTCGCTTTCCACAGAACGCAGAAAAGCGCTGGACTTCGTTGATAGCGGCTCCTCGCGAAGGTTGAAGTCCTTCTTCAGAACGAGATACAGCGCATCGAGCGTGCAGCCATACAGCCTTCCATGCGTCTCGGACATGTGAATGATGGTCTTATGATGTTTCCGGTACAACGCATTCCTCTGCTCGACGCGCTCGGGCGAAAACTCGGCTTTCATTCGGGCGACGGCCGGGCCGAGCATTTTCTCCACCAGTTCCTCAGCCAGGGCTTGATCGTTCATTCTCGTAATCAGTCGAAGAACATTCGGCAAGTGATCGGGCAATTCTGTGCGGCACGTATTGCCGGCTTCCCGGTGTTCCCTGTTCAGATTGACGAGCATCTCCGCGCGTTTGTAGTCGTCGCCGAATAATACGTAGCCGATGTCGAGCGTCGTGACGGCCTGCACATCGAAGGAGCGTGTGTACAGTTCTTCCATCTCGGTGAGTGTGGCCGACGCGATAAATTCCGTGAACGGCCTGAGCGTTTCGCCTGCTC
This sequence comes from Bacteroidota bacterium, assembly GCA_037445875.1. Taxonomy (GTDB): domain Bacteria; phylum CLD3; class CLD3; order SB21; family SB21; genus JBBIJR01. The sequence goes on from JBBIJR010000035.1 coordinate 17,466, forward strand.
GCGGATACGACCGATCGAGGTACGCTTGAGCGGTGCTTACCGCCGATGCGAAGGACACCGCCGGATATTGAAAAAGCTCCGCCAGAAGGTCGTAGCGGGCTCTGGGGCGCCCTACCCTTGTCGATCCCTCGATCGCGGGTGAATGCGTTGTGGCATCGGGCGGCATGCTACAGGCCCCGTTCAGGCGTTTCCGTAAAACCAAATCCGAGGGAACCTTTCACGTCTCCCGTAAACTCCATCATTTCGATGGCTTGTTCACGGTGTGCGGCCGGGATGACGAAACGGTCGTCGAACTTCGCAAGCGACGTCAGGTAGTAAATATCGTTGGCCATGCCTGCCGTCAAACCGGCGTCAGAGAGTACATCGCTCGACTTCCTTTCATCGACATCGCCGACGGTCGTTTGCCGTCTGTGAATTCGCACGGCGAGCAGCTTTTTCAGAACGGCTTTGATCTTGCTCTCGTCTCCGGCGCCGAACAGACTGGCCATGTATTTCAACGGGAACCGTGCCTGTTCGATCGTACCCCACAATTCCGACGTGCTCGTATCGTAAAGCCAGGTGTCGTCCCAGAACTTGGAGATTGGATTCAGTTTCTCCGACTGTTCTTGTTGGTTCTTCTGTCGGCCGAGGGTCGCCATGACCGGAAGCATAGGCGGCACATAGAACAGCATCGGAAGGGTGCGGAATTCTGCGTGCAGCGGCAGGGCCAAACCCCATTGTTTGACGAACTTGTAGACCGGCGAGTACTGCGCGGCCTTGATCGTGGAATCCGCCACGCCATTGGCCTTCGCGGCCTCGATCACTTCTCCGTCAAACGGATTGAGGATCAGGTCCAGCTGCCGGTCGATCAGGCCGGACGGTTCGGCGGAGGCCGCGCTTTCGATCCGGCTGGCGTCGTACAGCACCACGCCCAGGTAGCGGATTCTTCCCACGCAGCTGTGCATGCAAGCGGGCGCGTAACCCGCCTCGATGCGAGGATAGCACAGAATA
>JBBIJR010000035.1:18470-34611 GCA_037445875.1 Bacteroidota bacterium
CTTCTCGGAGGTGCGCGTGTTCCCGCGATACATCGATTTCTTGTACGGGCACGCCGTGACGCACATTCTCCAGGCGCGGCAGACCTCCTGATTGATCAGAACCACGCCGTCCTCGCCTCTTTTGTACAGCGCACCGGACGGACAGGAAGCAACACAGGCCGGATTCAAGCAGTGATTGCAGATCCGCGGGAGGTAGAAGAATGCCATTTTTTCGAGCTGAAACATCGCCTCCTGTTCCGCGGGCGAGAGGCTTTCCAGATTAGGGTCGTTACGCGCATAGTCGGGCGTGCCGCTTAGATCGTCATCCCAGTTGGGGCCCATCTTGATGTCGATCGGTTCGCCGGTGATCAGGGAAACAGGGCGCGCCGTCGGCTGATCGTCTCCCTGCGGGGATTCGATCAGATCGAGATACTTGTAGGTGAACGGCTCATAGTAGTCGTCCATGACGGGTAGATGCGGATTGTGAAAGATGTTCAGTAAACCTTTCTTCTTACCCGCGCCCTTGAGGCCGATCTTGTCGTTGTGCTTTTCCCACCCGCCCTTGTACAGGTTTTGGTCCTCCCATCGCGTGGGATATCCCGTGCCGGGCTTGGTTTCAACATTGTTCCACCACATGTATTCCGCGCCCTTCCGGTCGGTCCATATGTTCTTACAGGCGATCGAACACGTGTGACATCCGATACATTTATCGAGATGAAATACCATCGAGATTTGAGATCGTACGTCCATAGGGCCTGCTTTATGACTTGAATGGGGTCATTGGTTTCGGGTTACCAGACGAGTTTTTCCATCTTCATGACTACCACGTGGGTGTCGCGCTGCGGGGCAATCGGCCCCCAGTAATTGAAGTGGTACGAGAACTGGCCATAGCCGCCGCACAGGTAGTTGGGTTTGAGATGGACGCGTGTCACGCTGTTGTGGCCTCCGCCTCGCCTGTTTCCACGAACCTGGGATTTTGGTATGCCCACCGTTCGCTCGGGGATGTGATACACGATGCAAACACCTCTAGGGATTCTGGAACTGACGACCGCGCGAGTACAATAGACGCCGTGGTCATTGTACACCTCGACCCAGTCGTTGTCCTTGATTCCGAGTGCAGCCGCATCCACCTCGCTCAGCCAGCAGGGTTCGCAGCCTCTGGAAAGCGTCAGCATGCGCAAGTTCTCCATGTACGTGGAGTGAATGTGCCATTTACCGTGCGGGGTGAGATAATTCAGCGTCAACGCCTTACCGTCTTTCAGCGTCTGCTTCAGGTCGCCATACGCTTCCCGGCGGGGTGAGGGCTTGTACGTCGGCAAGTGCTCGCCGTAAGCGATGTACATTTCCTGATCCAGGTAGAAATGCTGGCGCCCCGTGAGGGTCCTCCACGGCACGAGGCGTTCCACGTTGTAGGTGTAAGCGGAGTAAGCCCGACCGTCGTTCATAAGACCCGACCATAAGGGAGAAGTGTTGTACCGCCTCGGCTGGGATTGCAGGTCGGCGTAACGGAGCTTGACGTCCGCACTGCCTTGTCCGAGATCGGCCAGAACGAGACCGGTCTTCTTCTCCATGTTCTTGTACGCTTCCACGGTCAGCGCGCCGTTGGTGAGCGTAGAGAGATGCAGGACGGCGTTGCAGGCCCATTCATCTTCGCGGAGCGAAGGGTAGGTCTTACCGTTCCATGTCTCGACCGGAAAATGATTCGATTCTATCATCTCATCGTACTGCTCTTTGCACTGATAGTGCACGCCGTGCGCGCCCATGCCCTTTTCGCGAATGCTGTCACCCAGCGTGATGAATTTCCGGTACAGGTCCGGATAACTCCTATCCACGACGACTAACTTGTGTATGGTTTTTCCGGGAATAGCTTCACATTCCCCTTTGTACCAATCTTGGATCCGCGGCTGGGTAATTTCGTCCGGCGTGTCGTGCTGCAACGGAACAGCCACGATGTCCTTCTGCGGGTCTGCCAGGTATTTGCCCGCCAGCTCGCTGGTCACGCGGGCCAGGTTCTTGAAAATGTCCCAGTCGGTCTTGGATTCCCATACCGGCGCAATGGCCTGAGAAAGGGGGTGAATGAACGAATGCAGATCGGTGCTGTTCAAGTCCGACTTTTCGTACCACGAGGCGGCCGGGAGGACGATGTCGGAGTAAAGGGCAGAACTGTCCATGCGGAAATTCAGGTCGACCACGAGGTCCATCTTTCCGATCGGAGCGATTTCGTGCCAGTTCACTTCCATCGTTTTTTCTTCGAGGTCGGGCCCGATGAGTCGCCCGCCGCCGATGGTGTGGCAGGCGAAACACATCCTCTTGAATAACCCAGCGGACGCATCCTGAGCGTAACACGGTATGGCCGTATATAACGTGAAAACCACCCATGTGCCGATCATCGGCACGCTGGAAAAGGAAGGAAGCGACCTGGTATCTTTGCATCCGTTCATTGCCAATCCTCTTCTTGGATCTCAAGACGTTTCCAATCACCTACAGAGGCAGCAAAGCCTAATTCAGTATTAGGAGTCCTTTGTCTGTAATCTATACGAGTTTCAAAGAACATTTCGGATACAGTCAACCGGAATCTCAACAAAGCATGGGAGACGGAACACGTCTCCCATGCCGCTTTGGCAATTGGGAAGTGGCCACGCAGGTTTCACCTGACCTGGGTTCATGTTGACCGAGTGTGTCGGCCTGAGGGCGAAGTTTGAACTTGTTTTTCTAAGAGCCATCGTCGATATTCGGCAGCCAATAACTATTTGATGGCTCAAACGGAGGCTCCATGAAGAAGATACTTACCCTCGCGGCCATGATGGCAGTGGCCCTGAGTTGTGGAAAATCACCGCGGCAGGAAGCGCAGGAGTTCCTCGACCAGTATTTGAAAGAGTACCAGAAGATCTACTACGACGCCGCCCAGGCCCAGTGGCTGGCTGGGACGGACATCACACCCGAACACGACAGTCTCGCCGTCGCAGCGAACAAGGCGTACGCCGAATTCGTCGGCAACCGGACGAATATCGAGAAGGTGAAGGGGCTCCTTGCGAAGAAGGACCGATTGGACGAAATACAGGTAAGGCAGCTCGAAAAAATCTGGCTCGACGCGGCGCATCAACCGGGCACCATTCCCGAGGTCGTGGAACAGCTCATCAAAACGCAGACGGAGGCCACGAACAGATTATATTCAGTCGAATACACGGTCGGGAACAAGGTCCTCACGGCCAACGAGGTCGACGACCGCCTGCTGAACTCCAAGGACATGAAGGAACGTCTGGCAGTCTGGTCAGCGTCCAAGGAGGGCGGAAAGGTCCTTAAGCCTTATCTGGCAGACCTCCAGACGCTGCGGAACAGAGTTTCGCGGGAAATGGGCTACACGTCCTTTTTCGACCTGGAGGCGATGGACTATGGGATGAAGGCGGACGAAATGGTTGCGATGGTCGATGGTTTCCTCGCGGAACTCCAGCCGCTATATGAGGAACTCCACACGTATGTTCGCTACGAATTGGCCAAGAGATACAACCAGCCCGTTCCGGACTATATACCGGCCCACTGGTTGACGAACCGATGGGCGCAGAACTGGCCGGGATTGGTGGAAGGCGTGGCGTCGGAGGGTGAGATCCCCGGTAAGGACCGCGAATGGGTCCTGCGCCAGGCGGAAGATTTCTACGTGAGCATGGGATTCGAAAAACTGAATGAGAATTTCTGGAAGCGTTCGGACCTGTATCCGGCGGACCCGGCCAGCGGGCGAAAGAAGAACACGCACGCGTCCGCGTGGCATCTCGACCTCGACCAGGATTATCGCTCGCTTATGAGCGTCGATGCCAACTTCCGGTGGTTCAAGACCACGCACCACGAGCTCGGCCACATCTATTACTTCATCGAATATTCCAATCCCCACGTGCCGCTCATGCTACGGGCGGGCGCCAACCGCAGCTATCACGAGGCCATGGGCGATCTAATCGCGATTGCGTGCTCGCAGGAGGCGTATTTGAAGAGCCTGAACCTGCTTGATACGATGAACCAGCCGGACGAGATCACCCGCCTGTTGAACGATGCGTTGAGCAGCAGTTCCATTGTGTTCCTTCCGTTCGCTGCCGGTACCATGACGCATTTCGAATACGACCTGTATGAAAAGAACCTGCCGAAGGACGAGTTCAACAAGCGATGGTGGGCGCACGTGAAGAAGTACCAGGGCGTCGTGCCACCGACGGACCGGGGCGAGGAATTCTGCGACGCCGCGACCAAGACGCACATCATCGACGATCCGGGTCAATACTACGATTATGCCCTTTCGTGCGTTCTGAAGTTCCACCTTCATCATCACATCGCGAAGAACATCCTGAAGCAGGACCCTCGGAACTGCAATTACTACGGAAGCAAGGAAGTGGGCGAGTTTCTGAAGAGCATCATGCATCCCGGAGCCAGCCGCGACTGGAGAAAAGTCCTCAATGAGAAGACGGGCGACGACCTCTCGGCGAAAGCGATGCTGGAATACTATCAGCCGTTGTACGAGTGGTTGAAGAAGCAGAATGAAGGAAGGAATAAAACAGCATTGACAATGGACGATTGACAATTGGCAATTCAAATGGACAGCAGCGAAATCGTCCAGAGGACGAAGCAGTTTGCCCATCGCTGTGTGAAGCTGGCGCAATCGTTGCCTGATCATCAGCCGGGACGTCATGTGGGAGGACAGTTCATACGTTGCGGAACGTCGGTGGCCTGCAATGATCAAAGTCTCCTTTGTTGCCAATTTTGGTTATTGAGGAATCGATGAGTCCAATTTGAGGCTTGAGTTTACTATCAATGAACGAATCATGGAATCAGGTCGAGTTGGAAGTCTCTTGAGGGAATCGGCTGAGTGGAGAGCCATCTTCGTGACTTCGAGAAAAACGGTCAGGAGTCGAAAGTAGATGGCAGGTACGAAACACGGTGTATTGGATAAGTATCCCGTCATCTACCGCACTCCGATCGCCTGGGGCGAGATGGATGCGTTGGGGCATGTCAACAATATCTACTACTTCCGCTATTTTGAGAGCGCCCGGTCGGCGTACTTTCAGAGGATGGGGTTGTGGGACTATGCGGCGCGGACGCGAATCGGCGTGATCCTGCATTCGACGAGTTGCCGCTTCCGCTTGCCGCTCACCTTTCCGGATGAAATTGCCGTGGGCACGCGGGTGGTGGACGTGCAGTCGGACCGGTTTTCGATGGAGTATGTCGTCGTGAGCGAGGCACAGAAGGCCATCGCGGCGGAGGGAACGGGGCTCGTTGTGGTGTACGACTACAACCGGAATCAGAAGTGTGAGATGCCGAAGGAGATGAGGGAGCGGATCGAGGAGATCGAGCGGCGAACCTAGTCCCTAGCTATGATCCTAGGGGAACAGCAATGCTTCAATCCCGAGTGTAAATCAGCTGCCCGTCTCGTACAACCCTCCGAATGAATCCCGCTGCTCCAGTCCGCTCATCGGGCTGGTCGAAATATTCGACTTCGAAGTGTAGTTCGTCCTCAGGACCAACACGCGCCCGGATATTCTCGAGAATCAGATATCCCAGCTGAAACAAACGTATTCCGCTTTCCGTCGGCAATTGTACTCCCCAATCCACCGACTCCAAACATTCGTTCGGATCGTCAGATCCGTTGTACGTGATCGAATAGATGATCAATTTCGACGCCATTGAATCTATTCTGGTTTGGGAAAAGCCCGATGCAGCGGAACCGCAGAGCAAGGTAACGAGCAGGATTATCAAAGGCACAAGCCAGTGGCAGATGACGTAACCTCCTCCTCGATCTGACCTGAAAAGCCGTACTCGGAGTATTGGCTCTTCTGAATTTCGATTCACAGATCCCCGTGTCACAGGAACACTTCTCCGGATGTCGATGGAGGAGGCAGCTTGTACCGTGCGCGACGGCGTCGGGTCGTTCCAGGGACACTCAGGAACGGGATGTGTACGCCGGGTCCTAATATCTTCTCAATGAGGGATCGATCTCCTCTATGTACGCGACGATCCCGCCTTTCAGGTTCCAAACGTTGTCGAACCCCTTTTCTCGAAGGATCTGCGCCGCTCGCAGGCTGCGTGAACCGGTCTTGCAATAAAGGATCACGGGCCGGTCGTGGGCGATGCGATCAAGGTGCTGCTCGATTTCGCCCAGCGGGAGAAGCTCCCCCCCAATGTCCACAATGCTGCGCTCGAACGCTTCGCGCACGTCGATCAACTGGAAAGTCTCCCCCCTCCGCCGCCGTTCGTGAAGTTCTCTGACGGTCAACTCCGCTATGCCCTGCGTTTCGGTCGCTGAGCCACCTCTGCAGAACTCATCGTAGTCAATCAGGCCGTGGATCGTCGGACGCAGTCCGGTGATCGGGTTGTCGGGGTCTGAGGCGAATTTCAGCAGACGCGCCTCGAACCGCAAGGCATCGAAGATCAGCAGCCGGCCGGCAAGCGGTTCTCCTATCCCTGCCAGTATCTTGATGACTTCGACGGCCTGCAGACTTCCGACAATGCCGGGCAGCACACCGAGCACTCCCGCCTCGGCACAGGAGGGAACGGTCCCGGGCGGAGGCGGCGTCGGATACAGATCGCGGTAATTCGGACCCCGGGTCCCGTCGGAGAGGCGGTGGTTGAAAACGGACACCTGTCCGTCGAACTGGAAAATGGAGCCGTACACCAGCGGCTTGTCGAGGAACAGACAGGCATCGTTGGTCAAGTAGCGGGTCGCGAAATTGTCCGTTCCGTCGGCGATGACGTCGTACGAGCCGAGAAGGTCGAAAGCGTTCGAGGAGTCTAAGAGGACCGGATAGGGCACAAACGACACGTGGGGATTTCTTGCCCTTAAGTGGTGGATAGCTCGGTCAACCTTCAGATGTCCCACGTCGTCATTCGTGTACAACACCTGCCGCTGAAGGTTGCTTTCGTCCACGACATCAAAATCGACGATCCCGATGGTACCGACACCCGCCGCCGTGAGGTAGAGCAGCAGGGGACAACCCAATCCGCCCGCTCCGACGACGAGCACGCGGGCGCGTTTCAGCCTTTGCTGAGACGCGAGGCCAAAATCGGGTATGAGGATGTGGCGGCTGTACCGATGAAGTTCCTCGGCGGACAGTACCGGATCACGGTTCATTAGATGAGCTTTCCGGACTCAGGCGCGCTCCAGCACCATGGCGCCGCCCTGGCCTCCGCCGATGCACAGCGTAGCCAGACCGAACCGAAGGTCCCTGCGCTGCATTCCTTTGAGCAGGGTGATCACGAGACGTGTCGCCGATGATCCGACCGGGTGCCCGAGCGCAATGGCTCCTCCGTTGACGTTGAGTTTGTCGCGGTCGATCTCGCCGACGGCCTCAGGCAGGTCGAGCACGTCGTTGGCGAATTTCTTCGAAGCAAAGCATCGCTCGTTGGCGATCACCTGGGCCGCAAACGCTTCGTTCATCTCGATCAACTGGATGTCCTTCAGCGACAGACCCGCGCGTTTCAAAGCGATGGGCGTGCTGAAAACAGGTCCCAGGCCCATGCGTTCCGGATCGAGGCCGGCGAAACCAAACGACCGTACGCGGCCGAGAATGGGGTAGCCCTCCGCCCTGGCGCGTTTCTCCGACATGACGAGAACGAAAGCGGCGCCGTCGGTGATCTGACTCGAATTGCCCGCCGTGACCGTTCCCATCCGTCGATCGAATACCGGCCGCAACTTGCCCAGAGCTTCCATGGTCTGGTTCTTGCGAATTCCGTTGTCCTCGTCCACGACTCTCGTATAGTCGGGCGGGAGATAAACCGGCACGATTTCCTGCCGGAGGATACCCGCGTCCGTGGCTTTGGCGGCCAACACGTGGCTGCGCAGCGCGAACTCGTCCTGTTCCTGGCGCGTCACGCCGAATTCCTTGGCGAGGACTTCCGCCGTTTCACCCATGTTCAAGCCGCAGTAACCGTCCGTCAGCCCGACCGCCAGACCGATGACCGGTTTGAAGTCCCGAAGACGCAGTTTGCTGGCCGCGCCGAGTTTCTGCAGCATCGTCCGCGCCTTGTACATTTCTCCCATTTTGTCCGCGAACGTCTGGGGGTACAGTACGGGGATGTTGCTCATCGATTCGACGCCGCCGGCCACGATGACCTCCGCCAGACCGCTGGAGATGCGCAGGTACGCATCGGCGATGGCCTGCATGCCGCTTGCACAGTTGCGCTGGACAGAATACGACGGGATGTGTTTCGGAATGCCCGCCTCAAGAGCAATGTTCCTCGCGATGTTGGTGGCCTCCGGCGGATTGGCGATGTTCCCCACGATGACCTCGTCGACCTTCCTTGCATCGAATTCCGTTCTGGCCAGCAGTTCGCGGAGCGTCGTTTTCCCGAGATCGACGGCCGTCAGACGATGAAACGACGTGCCGGCCTTGACATACGCCGTCCGAACACCGTTAACAATCACCACGTTTTCCATGATAGACTCCCGCTTCTCGCCTTACGAGGGCGAATAGGATTGTTTGATCAGGTTGTCCAGGTATTTCTTGGGATCATCGAGGACTTTCTCGTCGATCCGGAAATGAGATTGACCGGTAAGTTTCAGCCCGTACTCGTAATCTTTGAATAGCCGCTCTGCGACGGCGGCGAAGGTCGTCTTTTCGCGATCGGCTTCCTCGGCGATCCGGGCATAGGCGGGTTCCGTAAACTCCAACACGATGCCGCAACCGGAAAGAAAAGCCTCCTGAAAGTCCTTCATCGAGTGATACACCAAAAGTTGCCGGAGTTCCGACTCCGGGTCCAGAACTACTTCGCGCGTCACGCGGAGCTTCTTGATGGTGGTGGAAGGCAGTTTCTTCTCGAACTTGATCAGGACGTTCTCGAGAATATTGACCAGTCCTCGTGCGCCGGTCTTTTGGTTGTATGCCCGTTCGGCGAGAATCCGCAGGGCGTCGTCGTCGAACTCCAGCTCGATGCCGTACGCCTGGAAGTCGCGCTTTTTGCTCAGTGTAACGCTGCCGCGGGGGTTCTTCAGGATGTTGAACAGTGCGTCGACGGTCAACTCGTTGAGGACGCTGAGCACGGGGATGCGGCCGACGAACTCGGACTCGAATCCGTATTCGATCAAGTCTTCGGTCTTGACCTGGCGAAGTACGTCGACTTTCGACATCGACGTCACTTTGTCGGGTTCGGCGCCAAAACCGATCCGGCGGCTGTTGAGCCTCTTCCGGATCTGGTCATCCAGGCCGACGAACGCCCCGCTCATGACGAACAGGATGTTCCTGGTATTGACCTTCTTGCGCTGGACTTTGCCGGTCCGCTGGGCTTCCATGGCGGCCTCCATTTGCGAAGCCATGTCGTGGGGAACGCGGAGATCCACTTCCGATTCTTCCATCAGCTTGAGCAGGTTCCGCTGAACGCCGGTTCTCGAAACGTCGATGCCGCGGTAATTGGCCGGTGAGGCGATCTTGTCGATCTCATCCAGATAAATGATCCCGAACTCCGCCCGCTGGATATCCCCGTCGGACTCGCGCACGAGTTCCCGAACGAGGTCCTCGACGTCGCCGCCCACATATCCCGTCTCGCTGAACTTGGTAGCGTCTCCCTTGACGAACGGCACGCCGATCTTGCTGGCGATCAGCCGGATGATGTAGGTTTTCCCCACACCGGTCGGACCGATGAGCAGAATGTTGCTCTTGATGTTGCCTACGATGCGCTCGTCCTCGGAAAGCTCGTTTTCGAGTTTCATCCGGTTGTAGTGCGTGGCGATCTTCGTGGCAATGACCTCGATGGCCTCCTCCTGGCATTCGACGTATTGAAGGAGATACTGCTCGAGCTCTTCCGGCTTTATGTCAAAATGCGGTTCTCCCTCTCCGGCGTGTCCGGCCGGGCCGGCCTTGTGTCCCAGACTGTCCTGCTCCGGGTCCCGCTGGCCGTACTTCTCCCTGAGAAATTCTTCGAATTCCTTCTTGAAGCGGTCGGTGCTGGCATGTGACGACAGATTCATGCTGATTCCTTGTGCTGGTTCGATGTCCTCTGCATCCACAGGTTCAAACTTCAATCGCCCTCCAAAATTTCCTGCCTTTAAGGTAACGAATAGGTGGATGGTATGCAACCCCGCGGGAGCATGCCGAAAAAAAAGCCGGTCCAAATGGGTGAACCGGCTTACACCATTCGGGGGATGACGCAGCTATTTGATCAGGCGCACGGTCATACCCCACAACTCGGGCTGGGCCGGAGGATCGTCGTTCCAATCGTCAAAGGAATGGGAGCCGTCCGTTATGTAGAACATCTCGTACTCTCCGGCTTCGAGGAGGATCACGCCGTCAAAGATGCGGTTTTTCTTTCCTCCGCCCGCGTGCTGGGTCATGGCATACGTCATTTCCCATACGGTGAGGCCGGTCCGCGTGTTCTTGATCCAGCCGTAGTCGTACATGCGGCCGTATTTGCCCTCGCCGATGCACGTGATTCGAACCTTCGAGTCCTTGTCCAACTTGAAGGGCGTCCGCCGGTACTCATCGTCCCCGACCTGGGTGATCTGCGCCAGGATATTCTTCTCCATCCCCTCGTCCAGCTTGGAAACATTGCCCGCGTCTTTGGCGCTGACGAGGATGAGCGTGATACCCCACTTGGCCTGGTTGAACGGAGGGTTCGCGTTCCAGTCTTCGAAGGAGTGGGAGCCGTCTGTTACGTAGTGGACCCGGTAGTTGCCGGGATCGAGAGATACGATGCCTTCGTAGAGCCGGTTCTTCTCGTCGCCGCCGCCCGACTTGGTGTCGTAAAAGCGCATCTCCCACGCCCGTTCACCGCTCTGTTCGTCGGTGATCCAGCCGTAGTCGTACATCCGGCCGTCTCTCCCCTCGCCGAGTGCGTAGATCAGAACGTCCGTTTTTCGAGAAAGCTTGAAGCCCTCGCTGCGGTATTGGCGGTCACCGACTCGATTGATGGAGAGGAACTCGACCCGCTTGGATTTCTTGTACTCATGCGTAAATTTTAGATCGGAGGGATCCGTTGCGAAGACCGTGAGACCCCAGTAGGACGGGTCGTACGGCGGCTGCATGTTCCATTCGTCCGGGGAGTGCGAATCGTCGGTCACATAGGTGGCGACGTAATCGCCGGCCGGCAGCGTGATGATGCCAGAATACGTACGGTTCTTCTCGGCCCCTCCGCCGTGGGACGTCATGCGGTATTGCATCTCCCAGACCTGCCGAAGCGTCTGGTCGTTGGTGATCCACCCGAAATCGTACATGCGGTCGTCGAGCCCTTCACCGTTGCAGTAGATCCGGACACGCATGTCCCGGTCGAGAGAAAATCCTTTTTCGAGAAAATCGTAATCGCGAGCTCCGGTGAGAGAAACGATTACGTTATTGTTTGACGCCCCGGCGGCCGAAGTGAATCGGTCACGGTCGGAATCCTTGCATGTGATTCGCAGGCGCCAGTCCTCGATATCGTCGAATACGTCCTGGTCGTCGATGAATACCTTGACCAGGTTCTTCAGGAACTCGTTCAAGTAACTTTCGGAGCCGGATATCCGGACGATCTTCTGGGCAAAGGTGGAGTAGTATACTTCGTAGGTACCCGGCTTCAAAGTAATCGTGCCCTCAAAGCGAACGTTTCGGCTTCCCCATTCCTCCTTGACATTCGAGAGGTTCATGGCCCAGACAAGTTCCCGCGTATCTCCATTGATCATCCATCCGTAGGCGAGCATAGGGTTAGCCTTGTTCCATTTCGAGGACTTCGACATAGCGCCGACCGCCTCGACGTGAACATCCAACGCAGCGGTCACGGAGAACTTCTCGACATAGAGCTCATCGGGGGAGAAATCCTTGAGGTCCACCATTGTATGCTGCCCGTACCCCCCAATCGGGCCCAGCAATAGGACCGCCATAATCGACGTTATGGCTCCAAAGCGATTCATATACTCTCTCACCAGTCCCCGTTCGATCTCGTTGGGCGGAAGTGCCGCAACTATATGCATTTACGGGCCGGAAAGGCTAAAGTTTCAGCAAATTTGCAGTTAGCCTCGAAAAAAGACACAGGGCGGTCTTTGAATGCCAACCGGCCGCGGGAGGTTCCGAATGCGGACGCAGTCAGCTGATGGCCGCCTTGAAATACTCACGCCGCATCAGAGCGATGGACGCGATGGATATCTCTTTAGGGCAGACGGCCTCGCATTCTCCGTGGTTGGAGCAGTCCCCGAATCCGAGTTCGTCCATGGCTTCCACCATTCTGATGGCCCGTTCTTTTCGTTCGACCTGGCCCTGGGGCAGGTGGGCGAATTGGGCGATCTTGGCCGCCACAAAAAGGGACGCCGAGGCATTGGGGCAGGCGGCGACGCACGCACCGCAGCCTATGCAGGCGGCATAATCCATAGCTTTTTCTGCCATGTCTTTAGCGATGAGAACGGCGTTGGCGTCCACCGCGGCGCCGACATGGCAGGAGACATAACCGCCCGCGGCCATGATCCGGTCCAGTGCGCCTCGGTCGACAACGAGGTCCTTGAGTACGGGGAACGGCCTGGCCCGCCACGGTTCGACCGTGATGGTCTGGCCGTCGCGGAACTTGCGCATGTGGAGTTGACAGGTGGCGGTGCCTTTTTGGGAGCCGTGGGGAACCCCGTTGATCACGAGGCTGCACATGCCGCAGATCCCCTCCCGGCAGTCGTTGTCGAATTCGATGGGTTCGTCACCCTTCTTGGCCAGCTGCTCGTTGAGGATGTCGAGCATTTCCAGAAACGACATGTCCGGTGAGATGTCCTGGACGGTGTAGGACACAAAGCGGCCCGCGCTCTGTGCGTTCGGTTGGCGCCATATTTTCAGGTTAAGCGTCATGTTCTTCATGGTCGGTACCTGCTTGCGTTAGGTTACTTGTAACTGCGCTGGCTGAGTTTGACGTTTTCGAACGTCAGCGGCTCCTTGTTCAGCACCGGTCGTTTTCGTTCGCCCGCGAATTCCCATGCAGCCGCGTACGAGAAACGTTTGTCGTCGCGCTTGGCCTCACCTTCCGGTGTTTGGTACTCTTCCCTGAAATGGCCGCCGCAGGATTCGTTGCGATGCAGAGCGTCAATGGCCATCAGCTCGCCGAGTTCCATGAAATCGGCCACGCGACCTGCGAATTCGAGATTCTTGTTGAGTTGGTCCGGAGCACTCGGAATATTGACGTTCTGCCAGAATTCCTCACGCAGTCTGGGAATCATCTGGAGGGCCTTCTTCAGTCCTTTGGCGGTGCGGGACATGCCGACGTAATCCCACATGATCCGGCCCAATTCGCGGTGAAATTCCAGCACGGTCTTTTTGCCCTTGATGGACAGCATGCGATCGACCGTGGCCCGGACGCCGCCAACGGCCTCGCGGAACTCGGGCGCGTCGGTCGAAACGGCCGGAAAGGAAGTCGAAGCGAGGTAGTGTCCCAGGGTGTAGGGTATGATGAAGTAGCCGTCCGCCAGGCCCTGCATGAGGGCGCTGGCGCCGAGCCGGTTGGCGCCGTGGTCGGAAAAATTGGCTTCGCCCAACACATGCAGGCCAGGGATCGTGCTCATGAGGTTGTAATCGACCCACAAACCGCCCATGGTGTAGTGCACGGCGGGGTAGATACGCATCGGCACCCTGTACGGGTTCTCGTCCGTGATGCGTTCGTACATGTCGAACAGGTTGCCGTAGCGTTCGCGTATCGTGTCTTCTCCGAGCCGCGCTATGGCATCGCGGAAATCGAGATACACGGCCAGGCCGCTTTCACCGACGCCGCGATGTTCGTCGCACACGGATTTGGCGTTGCGGGAGGCCACGTCGCGGGGCACGAGATTGCCGAAACTCGGGTACTTGCGTTCCAGATAGTAATCGCGCTCGTCCTCCGGAATCCGCTCGGGCGGCCGTTGGTCCCCTGTCTGTTTCGGCACCCATACACGGCCGTCGTTGCGCAGGCTCTCGCTCATCAGCGTGAGTTTCGACTGATGCTCGCCGGTCACGGGGATGCAGGTCGGATGAATCTGCGTGAAGCAGGGATTGGCGAACAACGCCCCGCGCTTGTAGCATCGCCAGGCAGCCGTTGCGTTGGAGTTCTTCGCGTTGGTCGAGAGGTAGTACACGTTGCCGTAGCCGCCCGTGCAGAGCAGAACGGCGTGGCCGGCGTACGCTTCGATCTCACCCGTGACCAGGTTTCTGCAGACGATGCCGCGGGCTTTGCCGCCGGCCACGACCAGATCGAGCATTTCACGGCGCGGGAACATCTGGACCCGACCTTCGGCCACCTGTCGCATCATCGAACCGTAGGCGCCCAACAGCAGCTGCTGGCCCGTCTGTCCGCGCGCGTAGAAGGTCCGGGACACCTGCGCCCCTCCAAAGGACCGGTTGTCCAGCTGGCCGCCGTACTCCCGCGCGAACGGAACCCCCTGCGCGACGCACTGGTCGATGATGTTTGCACTCAGCTGGGCCAGACGGTAGACATTGCCTTCCCTGGCCCGGTAGTCGCCCCCTTTGATCGTGTCATAGAACAGTCGGCGAATGCTGTCGCCGTCGTTGGGGTAATTCTTGGCCGCGTTGATACCGCCCTGGGCCGCAATGCTGTGTGCGCGGCGGGGGGAATCCTGCACGCAGAAAGCGAGCACGTTGTAACCCAGTTCCGCCAGCGACGCGGCGGCCGAAGCGCCGGCCAGACCCGTTCCCACCACCAGTACCGTGTATTTCCGCTTGTTGGCCGGATTGACGAGTTTGATGTCGAACTTGTGGTTGTCCCATTTCTCGTTCAGGGGACCGCCAGGAATTTTCGCGTCGAGTTTCATACTTTGCCTCCTCCATAGTAAATCCACAGCGGCAGCACCAGAAATCCCAGGGCTATCACGAAGGCGAACAGAATGCCGAACCTATAAATGATCGGGACGTAGCGCGGATGACTCACGCCGAGCGATTGGAATGCGCTCCAGAAACCGTGACGCAGGTGGAACCCCAGCAGGGCCATGACGGCGACGTATCCAAAGGCATACGCGGGACTCTGAAAGACCTCCACGACCAGCCGGTACAGGTCCCGCATCCGTACGCCGTCCACGAGCGTTTCATAGTTCGGACCGTACTTGAACGTCTTCAAGTGTACGACGATGAACACCAACAACACGAGCCCCGTGTAGATCATCGTGCGGGACGAGAAAGTCTGTTTGCTCGCACCGCCTTTGGAAGACAGCCTCGAAACGTACGCCTGCGGCCTTGCGCGGCGTTTGTTCAGCCAGATGCTGATTCCCGTCACGGCGTGCAGCAGGAACGCCAGCACCAGGCCGCCTTCCAGTGCGTACAACAGGCCGCCCATGGTCGTCAGTTTGTGCGTGTACGCGTTGAAGGCGTCGGGGCCGAGAAACATCAAGGAATTCGCGATCAGGTGTTCTGCAATGAAGACGCATAATGCGAGACCCGTGACGCCCGTCATGATCTTCTTTCCGACGGAAGACCAGGCGGCTTTCGTGAAGGAGTACATAATTGAAACTCCGGATTTTATGGTCTGTTGGGCAACGGTATTCACAGGGAGAAGCCCTGATGGGAAGCGTTGGAGCCGGTGGAAGGTTCGGCGGAAGGTGGCAGGTTCATGTCGTGTCGGTTCGGTATCGGCGGTCAGTCCAGCGAAATCAGTATAGTTCCTTCGTCCGAAAAACGCAAGAATTTTTGACCCGCCGACTCCCGCGCACGCAAAGAAAATCGGAACATGGCCCGGCCGCCATTTATGTGTTGAACTATTAGGCTGATTTGGTTACTATAACGAAGCCGTCGAGATTTCTCAACATACCAAACCACAGAGAGAAGCCATGAGACTCCTAGCAATTGTGTTGGCATGTTCGCTCGTTTTGGGTCTGGTCGATGACTCCAGGGCCCAGTCCTACACGGTGAAGGCGGATCGTGACACGATCCTGGCGGGGGAAGAAGAGGTCAGGCTGACCGTGGCGCCGGGTGATCCCAACATGGGTCTTTTCTGCATTGCGCGAAAGGGGGGAGGCAATTTCACAGATTTTCAGACCCTGCAGAAGGACGACGGTGTGCAGAACGAAGCCATTTTCACGACACCTTTTCCCGGAGAGGTTGTGATCGACGTGCTCGACAAGAAATTCAACAAACTGGGCACCGTAACGGTATACGCCGCCGCGCCGACCGTCGACATCACGACGCACGTCGTCCCGCTGCGCATCGACGGCAGCGCACCCTGGAGTACGTCGAGGAGTTGCGCCGCCGTCGCCACCATGACGATGACGACGTCG
>JBBIJR010000036.1:0-34401 GCA_037445875.1 Bacteroidota bacterium
CACAACGCGTGAAGCCGCTTTGCGGAGTCTGTTCATCACAGCCAGCCCGACCTCACGTGCCTCGATGCCTTCCACGAGGATGGTATCGACTCCTTCGTAATCGAGTTCCCGGAGCAAGCGGTACAGGTTTCGGGCAATCGAGGACGGAGAACTTCCGGCGAAGACCGTGAGAGTGTTTGGATATCTTCGCCGCCTGTTGGTCGAGATCACTCCCGCCACGGTCCCGCTTGTCCGTTCCGTGAGCCGTCGGATGGCGGCGGCAACCCGGCGAGCGCGTCCCTCGACGAGGATCAAACGCGCTTTGGGCGCGTAGTGGCGGTACTTCATGCCGGGCGATCGTACGGCACGGTGGGTTGGGGCGTGCGATGCGGCACCGCGATCGAGCCTCACGCGACCGATAACACGGCGGAGTTGTCCCACCGAGATGCGGCCCGGTCGAAGAACGACGGGTATGGCGGACGTGAGGTCGATGACGGTTGATTCGAGGCCCAGGGGCGCGACGCCTCCGTCCACGAGGCAATCGATACGTCCCTGCAGATCGTCCAGGACGTGTGCGGCGGTCGTCGGGCTGGGACTGCCGGAGCGATTGGCCGAAGGCGCGGCGATCGGGACGCCGGCCGCGCGGATGAGAGCCAGAGCAATTGGATGACGGGGCATGCGGACGGCCACGGTATCAAGACCGGCGGTAACGGCTTTCGGCACGGCGTGAGACCTGGGCAGGATCAGCGTCAACGGTCCGGGCCAGAAACGGCAGGCCAGCCGTTCGGCCACCGGCGGCCATGTACGTACCAACGTTCGGGCCTGTCGCCGCGATGCCACGTGGACGATAAGGGGATTATCGCCCGGCCGTCCTTTTGCACGAAAGATGCGGCGGACGGCCTTTGCGGACAACGCATCGGCGCCCAACCCATAGACCGTCTCCGTGGGAAACGCAACGGTTCCTCCGGAAACCAGAACGGCCGCGGCCTCACGGATCCTGGACGACTGAGGACGCCCCGGGTGAATGACGATGCGCCGGGTTCGTTTCATAGCAGCCAACGTACGCATATCCGATCATTAAGTGAAGCAGAAAGGTTTTGACTGGAATGATATACTTATGGTGATGCCGAGTATTGCCGGGAGTAACACCCGAATGAGGAGTCGGATTGGCCGAGAATTTGTCGCTCAAACTCAAGGACGAGGTATTCAAAAAGACCGAGGAAATCGTCGACCGGCTTGACGTCTCGCGCAACGCCTACATCAACGTATGCGGTCGAGTTCTACAATACGATGATGGAGCGCAAATTGATCCGGGCCAGGCTTGTCAAGGAGTCGAAAGCCGTGTACCGCACTTCGCTGGACGTCCTGCAGGAGTTCGAGCGCCTCGAGGACGAACTGCCCGAATGAGGCCGAAGAAATCCTGCGTCTACACGGCCGATCTGAATCCGCGATCCGGGAGGGAGCCCGGCATAATCCGGCCGGTCGTCGTCATTCAAACGGATCCCCTCAATCTTGTTCATCCGAGCACGTTGATCTGTCCGATCACGAGCAACGTCCACCCGGGGTCGGGCTTGTTGCGTGTGCACTTGCGCAAAGGAGAGGCGTGATTGCCCCGATCCTCGGACATCCTCGTGGACCAGATTCGAGCTATCGACAATCGAAGGTTCGTGAAAGAACTCGGCGAAATCCACGATCGCAGCAAGCTAAGACTGCTGGACAATCTGAGGATCGTGGTGTTGGAGTGAATCGGTCAGCCGATGCGGGCCACGACAAGGGTGATGTCGTCGCTCTGCTCGGCCGGGCCGCAGAATTGCCGGACGTCCGCAATGACCCGTTGGGTCAACGCTTCGGATGACAAACCGGGATGGGACTGGACCAGCCGGTAGAGCCGGTCGTCTCCATATTCCTCGCGTTCCCCGTTCATCGCCTCCGTGATTCCGTCCGTATAAAACACGAACGTGTTTCCCCGCTCGACGGGTTTGGTCTGTTCCTCGAGTTGTTGTTCAAACACCTCATTGGGTGCTAGGCCGACTCCTATGCCTCTGCACTGGATCAGATTAAAGGTGCCGTTCAACATGGCGATCAGAGGATTGTGTCCTGCCCGGCAGACGGAGATCGTTCGGCGATCGAGATCGAGGAGAGCCAGGATCAAGGTGACGAAGGACTGGCGGTCCATGCTGTGGAACATCTGGCGATTGACTTCGAGGAGGATTTCCCGCGGCGTGCGGTACAACCGGCTCGCCATCTGGATCATGCCCTGTATGCGCGACATGTAAAGCGCCGCCGACGCGCCTTTACCGGATACATCTCCGATGGCGACCAGCAGCTGCCGCTCCGACAGAGGGATGTAGTCGTAATAATCGCCGCCGACCGATAGGGCAGGAATCGACGTTCCGAAAATGTCGAGACCGTGCAGCCGGGGGCTTTCCCGAGGAAGCAGGTGCTGCTGAATGCGGCGGGCGACACTCAATTCGTTCTCCAATCTCGCCTTTTCCAGTTCTTCCTTGTGCAGGCGGGCATTCTCGATCGCGATACCCGCTTGCGAAGCCACCGTGGTCAACAGGTCGAGGTCTTCCTGAGAATACGGTTTCCCGGACATCTTGGGTCCCAGGTACATGACACCTATGAGCCGATCCTGCTTGAACAGAGGAACCGCCAACACGACGCCGCACTCACGAATGCAGGACGATTCGGACGGGCGCATGTGCAATTCGCTGAAATTGACTTCGTACATCGTCTGAGGGGAACGCGAGTGGGCCAGCCGTTCCACAATGCCTCCCGGTTCGGCGGAAAAATCGCATCGGCCGGTCCGCACTCCCTGGTCGACGTACGCCGCCGGTTCTTTCTTGTCGGGATCGTACAGACAGACGGCCATGCGCTCGACGTGCATGGTCGTTGTCATGGTCTGAATGACTTTGTGAAGAATCTCGTCCAGACGGATCAGAGAGGGCAGTTCCTGAGAGAAACGGAGGAGGGCCTTCTGATAGTCATACCGTTCCCGAAAGAACCGGCGGTCCACCACCTCCTGGATGCGGTCCTTGATCGGTGCAAAGAGGAGGGCGGTCGCGATCAGAATACCTGCGTTCACGAGTCCACTTTGCTCGAACGTACCCAGCCAATGTTCGACGATGTAGCCGGTCACGTAGAGTACGGCCAGGTACAGCAGAGCGATATGGGCCGTCGCCAGAGCGTAAACAAGGCTCCGACGGACAATGATCTCGATGTCCATGATGCGATACCGGAAGATCGAGTACCCGAACGAGAGCGGAATCAAAGCAACAACGATCGTTCCGACCAGGAATTCCGGATGGTTGATGAAGACGACGGGCACGACCATAACGACGACGGCCAGGTATACGAATCCAAGCAGGCCGATTGCCGTTCCCACAAGAATGCTCGTCAGCGGCCTGCGCCGGTTTCGGTCCTCGATGGAAAAATAGCTGTGGCAGAAGATCCCGTATCCTACGCCCATTTGAGTAAAGAAGAGAAAGAACCCGAGTCCCGAGAACTGATGGTACAGCACAACCGATACGATCGGTGTCAAAGCGACGAGGACGGAGACCGTATAGATCAGCGGAACCAACCAGCGGCGAACCTCGACCCTGCCTTTTTCGTAGGGAAAGCGGATGAAGAAATGGATAAAAAAAGCCGGGAACAGGGCCAGCGCCGGTATCAGGTTGGTCAGCCAGAAAATGGCCAGACCGCCCCGATAGTCCACACTTCCGAAAAACACCACACCGCCGACGACGAAGACCAGCGCCGCTGCGGTCGCCATTCGGAAAAAAAGCCGTGGCACACGGTCGGTCGGTCGCGATACACCGACGATCAAGCCGATGACGAGGAAGCTGAAACCGAGAACGGAGAATGCGAAGTAAACGGGATTATACGAACGAATGATCTGAAGGGGAAAGCGCTTGACAACTCCAGCCCGTTCCACCGAGTAGATCAATGTGTCCTGCTCGCGTGCTTTGTTGATGATGGACTGCGCATGGAACGGTGAGCGGATCAGGGTGTCGTTGATGGCGACAAGAATGTCGTTCTCGTGAATGCCCGCAAGGTCGGCCACGCCTCCCTGCAGGATATTCCGAATGAAAATGCGGCGCTTTCCTTCGACCTCCTCTTCGACCCACAGGCACTGGTCATTGGAGACACGGCGCAAGATGAAGGTGTCCACGAAAAAGAACAGACTGGTCGCGAAGACATACACGGCCACCATCCAAAAAATCGTCTTGAGCAAAACCGGGCGGTTCTTGATGTTCATAGTGGTGCGGTGTGGTGATTACGGATAGACCAACGTCTGAAATTTGTGGATGATTTGCAAGGCTTCGACATCCGGGAGGCCCGGCGCTCCCATCGAGTCTTCCACATAGGCCGGGGATCGCATGCCGTTGAGGACGGAGGACACGCCATCGAGCTGCAGGAGGAGAGAAAGCGCGATCCGACTGAGGGGCTCGTTGGAGTGCGGATAGCCGGCGTCGTACAGCAGCGCACGGGCCCGGTCCGACTGCGGCTGCGCCGCAGACTGGAGATACCGTTCGATGCCCTCCACCGCGGCATTGACGCCCGCGATGAACGATTTCTTCCACGGGGCCCAGCCGGGGTGCCCGCGGAACCGTGCATCTGTCTCCCGGAGCCACTTCGTGACGGGCGGAATGATATACCGTTCCATCACCGGGTCCCAGTAGTCGCGTGAAGGCAGGTCGAGGGCGATGGTGCGGAGGTACTCCACGAGACCTTCATGGTCCCGTCCGAATAGCACATTCTCGAATTGCTTCCGAAAGACCTCTTCCGAATCTCCCAGGGGACGGAGTACTTCGTCGATCCGTTCGGGCCCCGGCGGGGCGTATCCCGGCTTGACGAAATCTGCGAGCCGGACGAGCTGATTATCGTAAAAAGCATTGATCGGCCGGTTGAGCAGCACGCCGAGTTCATGCTCGCGGCAGAACTCCAGCGCAGTCATCCCGTCGTTCGTCGGGAAAACGCAGCCGCCTGCTTCGTAGAGGTTCATGGGCATTTCCACCACGCGGAACCGGTGATCGGAAGAGAGTTCGCGGGCGATAGCGAGGCAGCGCTCCACGCTCGTACGCGCCCGGTCCTGTCCGTGGAGAGCGAAATTGTTGGAACTGATCCCATAGGCGTGTATACGTCCCGAAGCGACACATGATTCAAGGAACTCAAACGCCTTCCAGATGCGCCGGTAGAATTCGTCCAGGACTTCGTCCGTAATGGGGGACTGGTGGGCGGTGTAGTTGATATAGTACTCCGGATTGTGAATCAGGTACACGTCAACATAGTCCGTTGCCAGACGTTTCAGCGAGCGGTCGATCTGGGTTTCGAGGAAGTCCGGGTGGATGTTGTGCCAGAGGTCGTTGGCGTAGCGGACGGTGTCGGGGAACTCCCGTTCGCGGGCGAGCTCCATGTTCTGGCCCTGGATGTATCCTCCTTTCGTGACGACGATGACCTCATCGCGCTTATAGTCCTGGAGGACACGGCCGATGAGGAGTTCGGAGAGGCCGTCGCCGTAATTGGCGGAGGTATCGATCAGGTTGCCGCCTCTGTCGAGATAGGTGCGCAGGGCCCGTTCGTGGACCGGGTTGCCTTCGTTGATGCGGTACGAGCCAAAACCCATTACGTGGCACATCAGGCCGGTCGAGCCGAGCGGACGAAAGGAGTTGGACATGGGAGAATATCAATTATCAATGAACAATAATCAATGAACAATGCCCCCCGGGTTACTGTTCGCCGAGCGGCTGGTGGAGCGGCGCACTTTCCCTCCGGCGCTGCTTGCTTGTTGCGGGTCGAAGTCGCCAGAAGTGCGTTTTCATCGCAAGGAGATGCAAACACGACACAGCTTCAATGGCAGTGTTTCTGGGATATCGGGGAACGGCACCATGCGCGTTCTGGACATCTCTGTCAATGCCCACGAATTCGGTCACACGATCGGCATGGGGTCTCTTTGATCTGATGAAGGCAGGACCCGCTCATCTTCGACCGTCCAGTGGAGGCGGCCTGTTTTCTACTCCGCGCCCGGCAACCGTTGTCCGTTGCCCATGTCAACAATCTCTTGGATCTGCGCCAGGTGTCGATCCGTGTGGGCGATCAGGAAATGAAGCCAGTCCAGCTTCGTCATCTCGCCCAGATAGGGGTGCTGCCATGTTTGTCCGTCAAACGCTATTTCGCCCGGTTCGACGGCCGCCTTGATCTTCGCGTTCAGTTGCTCCATGGCGGTTCGGGCCTGTTCAAGCGTGTGAAAACGCCCCGTTGGGCGCACGCCCTCGGGAGAGGAATACTTCCGGGTCCTGTCCGGAAGATACCGGTTGATGACCGAACGGCCCACCGCTTCCGGCGGCCGCTCCATGCGCTGTGTGACGGGTGCCCGCAGTATCCGAAGCACTCCCGTATTGACCACATAGAGGTGCTCGATGCAGTCGAGCGCGCTCCACGAATCCGGTGTCAGGCGCTTCCGAGCGGTGTCGTCGTCGAGGGCAACCAGGACCTTGTCGAGCCGACTCAGACAAGCGATCAGCGTCAACTGTAGATCTGTCAATAAGCGTTCCTTCCCGTTAGGGGGTTGCTCCGTTCTCGCGTACGCGTGACACGGGTAGTCTTATCCTTTCACAGAGCAAAATCCGCCTCCCCTCCTCTCGCCTTCGACGGCGCGTCGCTGATCTTCGGCAGGGGGATGGCCACCCGCTCGCACGGTTTGGCCTTGATCTGCCGCGACAACCAGACGGCATTTTCCATCAGTTCCTTTACCGAGCGGTCGATGAACTTTGATTTTCCGAAAACCTGCACGTTGTGTTCCATGTCCTCCGAGATCCAGCCGCGACTCCATCCTACGAAACTGAACGGCGGAAAGATGAAACCGAGTTCGGTGAAGAACGTCTGCATCTGGCCTGCGACCTGCTGGATATTGTCCTGACCGCCGGTGATGATAAAGGCCGCCACCTTGTCGCGGATGAGCACGCGGTCCTTCAGGGTGATCTGATTCTGTACGCAGTTGAGCCGCTCGGCCATCTTGTAGTAGAGCGACGACGCGTTGCCCCACCGGATCGGCGTCGAGACGATCACGATGTCAGCCCAGAGGACCATCGCACGGTAGACTTCGTTCATTCCGTCGTTGGGGTCCATTTCCGAGATGGAGCACGGCCACGTGCAGGCGTTTTCGTGCTGGCTGTAGTATCCCTCGCAGTGGCGAAACATGAGTTCGCGCAGTCTCAGCAGCTTCGTCTCGGCCCCGAAGGCCTCCCGTGCATGATCCAGCGCTTTCTCCAGTGCCTGTTCCGACGTACTGACACGCGGCAGGTTCTCGTTGAAATTGGTCGTGGAAAGGCCGAGCACGTTTAGCGACGAAGGGGAGGTCTGGTAGTGTAGTTCCTCCAAATCGAGCAGAGGCCGTTCATCGTGTTGCGCCTTGTGGGCTTTGAGCACGGGTTTGGCACTGACGAGGATCTTTCCTTTTTCCAGTTTCACTTCGTACCGGCTCTGCTGGTCTTTGTAACCGGGCGGTGCGCTGCCGGTCTTCACATCATACTCCCAGCCGTGCCACGGACACGTCACGTACCACCCGTCGTATTTTTTTTCGACCCGTCCCTTTCCCAGCGGTCCGCCCTTGTGGAGACAGGCGTTGCCCAGAGCCGAGATCACTCCGTCGTAATGAAATAGCGCCACGCGCACGCCCCGAACGGTCACCACGGTATGCGAACCCGGAGGCAGGTCGGCGGCATCAAGCACTTCGATGAAGTCGCTCATGATCAGCCTCATCTATGTAAATGAAGAAAAAGGTTACTTGATAAACTGCCGTCGCCGCGCAAAATTCCCCGCGGCCGGCACTGGCCCAGGCGAGATTTAATAATAGATGGCTGGCTGCTACTCAGGAGGCGGGATTGGAATGTTAACTGTTCACTGTTAACTGCTAATTGTTCACGCGCATGTAGTCATTGATGGACTTGAGGTGAGATGCGTCTGCGGTCAAACGCCTGAGCATACTCTGGCATTCGCGGCGTTTGGGCGAAGCCAGCGTCGGAGACAGGCGGTAGAGACGAACCGGTTCCGAGACGCCGCGCAGATTGTACGCACTGATGAAACGCAGGAGAAAACGCTCATCCATCGCGTTCATCCGGTCCCAAACGGTTTTCTTGCGCCGGCCGGTCAACTCCCGGTCGGTTGCCTGTCTCCACAACCGGTTGTAATCGGTTCGCAGCAGGCGGTGGCAGAGCAGTTCGTACGTGTGCTGGGAAACGATCATCCGTGTGCGGTCGTGTTCCTTTGTGACGGATTCGACCCGGGCGGCGATATTGATGCAGTCTCCGATGTACGTTTCGATCGCCGGGTTTTCCCCTGTACTGTCCGTCGAGGTCACACGCCACACCGCGCCGCTGTCCAGGCCGATGCCGAATCCCACGTCGGCGACGCGCCGGTGTTTTCTGCGGTTGTACTCCTCGAACAGCAGAGGGAGCTTGTTGAACAGCATGATGCCGGCGAGGTACGCGTCGATGAAATGCCGGCTCCGCGAGAGGAAGACCGCGAGGACGCCGTCGCCGGTGCTGTTGATGTACAAACAGCGGGGATCGCCCGACCCGCACGCCAGCGTACAGGTTTCCACACAGGTGCGGTAAAAGTGGGAGAGAAAGTCGCAAAAAAGACGGTGGGTGGACGTCGAGCTTTCACTGTCCTTCAGGTTGGGCGTAAAATTGCGTATATCGACGATGACAATGCTGGCGTCAAGGCTCTGGTAGTGACTCGCCACGACCTGCGGTACCTCCGGGACCGCCGGACCCGATCTTCGCTATGTATCAAATATACTTCTTGTTCGGAGAACTTCAAATAGTGCAGTGGAGATTTTTTCGGCTTATCCAACGGACGGGTCTGCGGGTGCCGGACGTTGTCTCGGGTTTGCCGACGCCGACCGCCTGGTCGAGAAATTCCTCAGCTTTCTCGACAGCCGTCCAGGCTCACGACCGGTTCGGAGCCGACGACCTCGGCGCTGTGCTTCACGCCGGCTGCAATGGCCAGCCTGTCACCCGGCCGAAGGATGAACTCCTCGTCGCCGGTCGTGATTTTGAGCATGCCCGTCACTACAGCGTCCATCTTGTCGATTACGTGCGTATGTACGGGAAAACGCGTGCCGGGCGGGTAGACGCACCGGTAGACGGCGTATCCTGCTTTCTGCAGTTTCTTCGTGAGGCTGGACTCGGTCAACACACCGTCGGAGACCGGATCCCAATGCGTAACGCTCATGGACGCGCAAGTTTGGACAAGGACAGCGGGAACATGGGCCGGTGCATCATAGAGGACCGGCCCGCACTCCACGCCCTCTTACTCACTGTTTCTTCTTCATGCCATCTTTCATAACCTGCCTGCGCGTAGACACGATCTCTCCCGTCTTGGTCTTGCCTTCCGGCATCCCGAGATCATGGAATTCAAACACGTGCCTGTCGCTGCTCTCGATCTTCAGCACGTACTTGACCGTTTTGCCGTGCTGCGAAGTCATCGGGTCATCCATGGTTCCATAGAACGTGAAGGTCTTCGAACCCGCATCATACGTCCCCCGGCTGGAATACATGGCGGTCGAGCTGTTGTCCACCCAGAAGGAGACGAACATCTTGCTCATGTTATCGTAACCGGTCAGTCCAAAGCCCACCCACGGCTGACCCATGAATTCGCCTTTGGTGTCCTGCTGGATAAACCGTCCGTCGAGCACCCATTTCGTTTCCGCCACGGACTTGAAAACCGTGGGGGGCTAGTCGGGGCCCTGCATCCACATGGTTGTGACGGCGTCCCACGTTCCGACAAATGCATCCAGCAGCTTGTGGTTCTCGTTTGGAGCGGCCATCTCCGTCCACTTCTTCATCATGTCGTCCATCGCTCCGTCGACGGTCTTCACTTCTTCTTTCTTCTGCGCGAAGATCGAGCCGGCCAAAAGACAGGCCAACACGAGCGAATATATGTTTTTCATGGAACCTCCTTTGATTAAGGGTGAACGGTCAAGACCAAGTTGGATCGACACTGTCACGGTGAACATAATCGCCCACGGTGACAGCCTTATGTCAGCAGCGTTCCGGAATTCTGGAAGTCAGCATTCTATATGGGATCGTCCGATAAGTAAGTACCAAATCTTGACTGTAGATGCAATCGGAATTATCTTCGTTTCAAGTCTTTTTCCCTGGTCCCATCCTGCGGCTCCGGACCCGTTCGCCCGTTCCGGATGGTCACTCATCGTGGTTTATCATGGTGCTACGCGTGCTCATGGGCGTTTGGCTGCTGACCGGACCGGTCGGTAACGCAGCGGGTCGCCTGGCCGCGCAGCGGTTGATCGACCGGCTGCTTATCCTCAATCCCCTCGGGAGCGCCCTGGAGAACGGGACGAACGGCTGGACCTGGATGCCTTCCCTGGCGGCAAGGGCCGGATTCGGGCCATACCTCAATGGTGACACGGATCACGCATGGCAGCAGACCGTAACGGTGGGCGCTGAGCTGTTCAGGGTACGCGAAACGCATAGTCTCATGTTCGTAAGCGGGCTGGAATTCATCGCCGATCCGCACAACGATATCCGATTCAATCCCCGTGCGATCTTCTGGGATGAGGCATTCCTTTGGACCTTCCGGTGGGCGGAACGCTTTGTTCAGATCGGTTACTATCATCGCTGCAAGCACGACGTCGATAACCTGTCGGAGCGGGAACAACGCGCGTTGATCTACGGCGGCCTCAGCACTCGGCTGATCTGGCCCACCGCGTCCGGAGTGTTGATCAGCCCCAGGATTGAGGTGTACACCATCCGACAGGACGAGCGTATCCCTTCGGCACTCGACAGCATCGGACGCTCGATGGAACAACTGCTCGGATCCGTCGGCATGAACGCGCATGTGAAGCGGCCATTGGGAGGCCGACGATTGGGATTGTTCGCCTCGGGCTACGGCCTCGTGAACTTCTTCGGCCACCGGAGGGGATTCGTCAACCGCTTCGACCGTGTGGCGGGGGCGGCCGCTTCGGTCGGACTGACGGCAGGTCTTTATTTCGTCGGTCGTGCAGAATTACGTACCGCCTTTCAGTTCGAATACTGGCCCGACTCGGGCATCCCGGCACGTCCTTCAGGCGGATCGCTGTTTTCTCTGACCGTCAGCGCCCATACGCCGGAAGTTATTCGATAAGGACGGCACGTTTTCCAGAGACTCATCAGGAGAGTACATGGCCACTCGACGTTATCTGTTCGTAGACCTCTTCCGCGGCTGGGCCGTTATCACGATGATCGAGACCCATGCGGTCAATGCGTGGATGGGCGTGCCGCTGAGGGAAACGACGTGGTTCTCCTGGCTGAACGTGGTGAACGGTTTCGTCGCGCCGTCGTTCCTGTTCATCGCGGGCGTATCGTTCGCCTTCGTCTGCCACGCGAGATGGGACGACATGGTCCGGCCTTCGTGGGCATTGTGGAAACAATACCGGCGACTGCTATGGATCCTCGGCATTGGGTACTGGCTGCATATTCCCCGGTTCATCCTCGACGGCTGGATTCCACGGGTGGTCGAGGCGGACCTTGCGGAATTCTGGCGCGCGGACATTCTACACACCATCGCCGTGAGCATGATCATCCTGTACTTCGTGGCGTTTTTTGCAAAAAGAAAGGACATCTTCCTCGCTGTCCTCGGCCTTATGACGGGCTTGGCCCTGGCGGCAACCCCCGCGATCTGGCAAATGGATTTCCACGAGACGCTGCATCCCGCCGTCGCCAACTACCTCAACGGCATGCATAACCCGCTGTTTCCGCTTTTTCCGTGGTGTGTATTCCTCTGGTCCGGCGTCTTCGTCAGTTTCTGGTTCTTGCGCGCCGTCGAGGAGGAGCGGGAACAGCGGACGGTGAGGGCGATTACAGCCATGGGCGGAATCGTTTTCATTACGGCATGGATAGCGGACAAGCAGCCGGTAGAGGTGTTCGAGTACGAGAACTTCTGGTTGACCAGCCCGAACTGGGTACTCATGCGGCTGGGCATCCTGCTGATGCTGTTCGGGCTGTTCTGGCTGCTGGAGCATCTCGGCTGGCACACGTCTGAACGGGTGCAGCGGATCGGCAGCCAGTCGCTGTTTGCGTATGTCGTCCACCTGATGATTATCTATTCTATTACCGGTGAGAAGGCGGGCTTTCCGCTCTTGCGGCAGGACCACAGCGTTCCGGTCACGGTCCTGCTGTTCACGGTGCTTCTCGTCGTCGTGTACCTCCTGTCGGTGGGGTGGGCTGAAATCAAAAAACGCGGATGGCTCCGGCGGATCGGAATCGGAAGGTAGGTCGATTCGGTTATCGCTCCGCAACCCTGGCGGCGATTCCACGTATCAGGACTATTATGAAGGAGTTCCTATGAGCGCCAATCTGTTCGAACGGTTCCGTCAGGGTTTGCTGGGCCAGCGCAGAAACCTCGCCGACTGGCTTCTCCACACGCCGCCCGACAAGAAACAGCTTCGTCTGGGTCCGGCGGGAGAGAACGCCATCCAGGCCCACCTTCAGACGCTGGATGCGGCCATCCAGAAGACCGAAGACGAGACACTGGGCTTGTGCACGGTGTGCCACGACTACATCGAATCGTCGCGGCTGGAAATGGATTACACGGCCTGCGTGTGTCTCGAACACATGACCGGCGACGAAAAATCGCGGCTCGAGCAGGAACTCGAGCTTTCCCAGAAGGTTCAGAAGGCACTTCTGCCGCAGGAGATTCCCAACGTGCCGGGTTTGCAGCTCGCCGCGTTCAGCCAGCCCGCGCAGATCGTCGGAGGCGATTATTTCGATTTCTTCGAATTCAGGGACGGCCGCTTCGGGTTCGCCGTGGGCGACGTGATGGGCAAGGGCATGTCCGCCAGTCTACTGATGGCCAACCTGCAGGCGTCATTGCGCATCCTCGTCCGCGATCACGATACTCCGGACGCCGTATTGGCGCGGCTCAACACCCTCTTCGTACACAACATCCGCCTGACCAAATTCGTCACGCTGTTCCTCGCCCGCTACGATGCGAACTCCCGCACGCTGCTGTACGGCAACGCGGGCCATAACCCGCCGATGGTGCTCCGCCAGGGTCCCGAGGGGGGGTCGGCGTCCTGGCTCCGTCCCAACGGCGCCGCGGTGGGTCTCGTAGAAGACTCCACGTTCCGGACCGACGCCGTCCGCCTCCGGGCCGGAGATCTCCTGGTGTTCTACACCGACGGCGTGACCGAGACGCGCAACTCGAAGAACGAGGAATTCGGCGAGGAACGTCTGGTGGAGCTGGCGCAGGAGCATTGCGGTCTGCCGCCGTCCGAATTGATCAAACGCATCCGGGACGCGATCCGTGAATTCGCCGGGAACGCACCTCCGATGGACGACACGACGATCGTGGTGGGGAGAGTGGGGTGAGGAGGGAGGTTTCGCGCGCTGTAGATCTGCGCTTCACTTCGCGTACACCCGTTTCATCCATAGCTGAAAAGCCGGATCCACGAATTCGGGCGTTGCCTCGAACGTGTCGATGATTTCCCGCGTTTCCAGCGCTTGCTTGATCTTGACGACGTTGCCCGACGTCCCCAGCCGATACGAACGCAACACGTCTTGGGAACTGAGTCCCTCTCGAACGCCATCGGCCAGCGCGCGGAGAAAATTTACCTGGGTCGTGGTCAGGCCGTCGATCTCCCGCTGGAAGAGCAGGGCGTTCTGATTCATCAAATCCTCTGTTGCCGCATCCAGAATGGCCCGGGTCGCCTGGCCTCCCGTCCGCACCCAGACGAGATGAGCAAGTTGCTCCACATAGTAAGGGTGGCATTGCATGTCTCTACGATCTGCTCCGATAATGCGAGCGGAATCTTTTTCCTGGTCCGGGAGAAACTCCGCGTGACAAATTCCACCAAGTGCTGCCGTTCAATCTTGGCCAGGAGCAACAAGTCGCCGAACCTGTAAAAAGGCATCGACGGGCTGCCGAACAACTCGTGCAGCATGTGACGCTTTCTTCCGTACAGACAGTACGTGACCCGCTGATGCTTTTGCCACGCGGCCCTCAGGCGCTTCTGCAAGAGCAGGGGGTCGTCGAAGTGTCCGAGGTCTTGGAATTCGTCCAGGCACACGACAACGGTCAGTCCCGTCTTCTTCGCGATTTGCTCGGGCAGATCGAGAATCTCCGTGTAGTGTTCTTTGATATCTCGCAGCTCAAAACTGACCTCGAAGTCGTTGGCCGGGTCGGTTCCTACGGAAACGCGCGGGGTGATCCGTTGAAACAGGGTTCTGGCCAGGCCGATCCATTCCTCCAGCTTGCCGGAGGTGCTTTTGATGAGTTCCCTCGAAAAAATCGAGAGAAATTGCTCCTCCGTGCGTACATTGAACAGGTCGATGCTGCACAATCGCAGGTTCCGGTTGTTGCACGTTTCGCGGATGGCGCGTTCGACCAGCGAGGATTTGCCCCATCGTCGGGGAGAGATCAGAACGGTGTGGACGCGATGCTCGAAGTTGGCGATCAGTCGACGGAGTTCCTCCTCCCGGTCGGTAAAGGCCTCGCCGACGGCAATTTTGCCGAATTGAAACGGACTGTGCATGCACCCGAAGACACGTCATTCGCGTAAACTTAGCAAGATGTAAGTTACCAAATGGTAACTGACTAAGCAGTAAGTTACTAAATGGTAAGCAACCACAAGATCGCCGATGTCCCGCAAATCCCAATACGTCCAGGTCGGCAGGCGTAAGTTCGAGTTGTCCAACCTAGACAAGGTCCTCTACCCCGCCGACGGGATCATCAAGGCGGAACTGGTCGAATACTATCTGAAGATGGCACCGACGATCCTGCGGCACGTCAAAGGACGGGCGCTCTCTCTCGTGCGCTACCCGGACGGGATCGAGGGCGAGTCGTTCTTCCAGAAGAACAAACCCGATTGGGCGCCGAACTGGCTGGAATCGGTGAAACTCGGCGAAGAGGACAAGAAGGATTACCCCATTGCGACCGAAGAAGCCTCGCTTGTCTGGCTGGCCAATCTTGCCTGTATCGAACTGCACCAGATGCACGCCCGCGCACCCAACTTCGACAAGCCGGACTACCTGGTGATCGACCTCGATCCGCCCGATGACTTCAAGTTTCCCAACGTCGCCGAGATCGCGTTCAACCTGAAGAATCACCTCGAGGCGTTCGGCTATCATCCCTTCGTCAAGACCACCGGCCGCAAGGGCCTGCACGTGGTGATGCCCGTCGAACCGAAGTGGACGTTCGAGCAGGTTTTCGAAGCGGCCAAAGCCGTGGCCCAGCCGTTCGTGGAAAGACACAGCGGCACGACGACCCTGCACATCCAGAAAGAACACCGAAAGGGCCGCGTGCTGATCGATATCTACCGCAACCGGACGAGCCAGTCGATCGTGGCCGCCTACAGCGTGCGCGGCCTGCCCGGCGCCACCGTCTCGACGCCGATCACGTGGGACGAACTCGCAACCATTGAACATTCACGCGAATTGAATATCCATACGGTGCCCGAGCGCGTGCTCCGGAACGGCGATCCGTGGGAGACGATGGACGCGTTCGCCGTGTCCCTGCACACGGAACGCAAGGCCGCGCCCGTCCGCAAGAAGCTGAAACCGGCCCGCGCCCGAAAGACGCCCGATCAGCTCGAATCCTACGCGAAGAAACGGGAGTTCTCCAAAACACCCGAACCAAAGGCGGAACTTGAAGTCGGCCAGGGCAGCGCGTTCGTTGTGCACCGCCATCACGCCTCGCGCCTGCATTACGACCTCCGTCTGGAAAAGAACGGCGTACTGATGTCGTTCGCCGTTCCCAAAGGCCTGCCCCCGCGTCCGGGCGTTAAACGGCTCGCCGTCCAGACCGAAGACCATCCCCTCGAGTACGTGAACTTCCAGGGCGAAATTCCGAAAGGGGAATACGGCGGCGGTCAGATGTGGATCTTTGCGCAGGGAAGGTACCAGGTCACCAAGGAGAAAAAGGACGGTTTCTACTTCCGTCTGAACGGGAGGGAACTCACCGCCGAATATCGAATCCACCGGATGAAGGAAAACCAATGGCTGCTCGAACGAGTGGACGCTCCGCAGATCGATTGGCTGCACGACACGA
Source organism: Bacteroidota bacterium (assembly GCA_037445875.1). Classification (GTDB taxonomy): domain Bacteria; phylum CLD3; class CLD3; order SB21; family SB21; genus JBBIJR01. The sequence goes on from JBBIJR010000036.1 coordinate 16,033, forward strand.
TCGAACCGATGCTTTCGGACAGCCGCACCGAACCGCCGCAGTCGGAGGAATACACCTATGAGGTGAAATGGGACGGTATCCGTGCTCTGATCTCGGTCGACGACGGACAGCTCCGGATCCTCAGCCGCAACGGCCTGGATATCACTGCGCAGTTCCCCGAACTCAGAATTCCCGAGCAGGCCTTCCGAGTCGCCGGTGCCCTGTTCGACGGCGAGATCGTGTGCCTCGACGAATCCGGGCGCCCGGTCTTCAAGCAGGTCATCCACCGCATGCAGCAGAAAAGCGAGGGCGCCATCGAGCGGGCCCGATCGAAATACCCGGCGGTGTGCTATCTTTTCGATTTGCTCTATCTCGATGGGCGGCCGGTCGTGCAGGAACCGCTGGAGCGACGGCGCGAGTGGCTCCAGGATGTCGTTCGGAAAGACACATCATACCGCGTAAGTTCGACGGTGGTGGAAGGACGCGAGCTGTTCGAAGCGGCCCGGCGGATGGGACTGGAGGGCATTATGGCCAAACGGCGTGACAGTCCGTATTTGCCCGGCCGGCGCAGCGAATACTGGCTCAAGATCAAGACGCGCAACACGATCGATTGCTTCATCATCGGTTATACGATCGGCAAGGGGGAACGTGAGGCCGGATTCGGTGCCCTGCATCTGGCGCAGCGAGAAGGAAAGAGATGGCGCTATCTCGGCAAGGTGGGCACGGGATTCGACGACAAGACGATGAAAAAGATGGCTGCACAACTGGCGTCACTGAAGACGGTTGATCGGCCGATAGAGGAGAAGCCGCTCGACGACGCGCATACCGCGTGGGTGGAGCCGGCACTCGTGTGCGAAGTGCAGTACGCCTCGTTCACCAGTGACGGGATGCTGCGGGAACCCGTGTTTGTAAAGCTTCGTCCGGATATCTGAGGCGCACCTACCAACCCTCGACGAGCACACCCAACAGGTCCATGCAAACCGATGCCGTCCGTCCATCCTTGTCCAATGCGGGATTCCACGTGGAAACCGACACGGCCGCGATGCGATTCGTACGGGCCAGGCGCTCGAACACGGATCGGAGTTCGGCGGCACTCGGCCCACCCGGAGCCGGGTAATTCTGAGCCGGCGCTTCCGCTGGATCGATGATGTCGGTATCCACATGAATGTGTAGAGGCCTGTCGGACAACGGAAACGTGAGCAGTTCCGAGGCGTGGTGAAGCACCGTCACCGTTGATGCGCGAAGGGCATCGGCTTCGCCAGGATCGAGGTCGCGCGCGTCGGTGAGAATGATATCGCGCTCCGCCACAGGCTTGAGGCCGACCGTCTCGCACAGACGCTGTTCACCCCTCCCCGCCAACATCGCCAGAGGCATACCGCCGATGAATCCGCTGGGCGAGGTTTCCCACGTATTGAAATCGCCGTGCGCGTCGAACCAGATCAGAAACGGATGCATCCCCGCTCGTTGCAGGCCGGCCGACACGGCGATCGCAGTGCAGCAATCTCCAGCCACGCTGATGGGCCGTGCCCCGATAGCCACGGTTTCCGCCACGAGGTCGGCAAGGGACCCGTGCACGGCCGATATCCGATCCCAATCGTTGCCGTACGGCAGGGACGGGCTGTTTATCGTCCAGTCCCTCCGGAACAACCCCCGGAGCGCGGGTACCGGTTGGTCCAGGAAGAAGGGACTAAGCACCACCCGACTATTCATACCGGGTTGACTCATCATCGCCCTCCAGGAGCCCTCTTTTTGGTTGTCCGGACATCGGGGATCAGCCGGTCCTCGTGAAGTGCCATGCCCCACTCGCGCAGCCGTTCGATCAGGGGAACTGCCGTCCGGCCCTTATCCGTGAGGCAATACTCCACTTTGGGCGGAACGCTGGCATAAACTGTTCGCGAAATCAGGCCGTCCCGCTCAAGTTCGTGCAACTGTTCCGCCAGCACCTTGTGAGTGACCCTGCCGATACTGCGCTTCAGCTCCGCATAACGCATGACGCGGTCCTTCAAGCGCCAGAGAATGGGCATCTTCCATTTGCCGCCCAGGATGGATAAAGCCAGTTCGACAGGATTGTTGTATACGCGGCCGCCAAATTCAAAACGGGGCATGAGTTCCTCGACGTGACCTACTTACCGTACAGTTAGCATCCAACCGGGAAGTGCGTTCTTGACGGACTCAAGATAGAGATTAAATTGGAGTCGAACAATATACTTCCTCCACACTCGAAAGGAACGCTCATGGTGCCTTTTCTTGTGACTTTGATGCTCATCGTCGCGGAGACGGTCACGGCCCAGCACGGCCAGGCGGACGGATCGAAGAAAAAACGTATCCTGATGGTGGCCGCCAATCCCTCCATCTCCACACAGACCGGCTGGCCGATCGGATGCTGGGCTTCGGAGATCACGCATCCGTACTACACCTTCACGGAAGCCGGATACGAAGTGGACATCGCAAGTCCCCGAGGCGGGAGGGTGGAGTTTGACGCCTACAGCGACCCCCGGGATGCCAGCGGCTATTCTGCCCACGACCTGATCAGTCTGGGATTCATTCATTCGCCCCATCTGATGAAGAAGTTGGACAGCACGAAGAGTCTTAGCCAGGTCCGGGTCGAGCAGTACGACGCGTTGTTTGTCTGCGGCGGGCAGTCTCCCATGTATACGTTCATCAACGATACGAACCTCCATCGGTTCTTTGTGCGTTTTCATGAAACAGGCAAACCCGCGGCCGCCATTTGCCACGGAACCTGCCTCCTGCTCAAAGCGCGGACGAGCAGCGGCGCCCTGCTGGTCGAGGGTAAAACATGGACGGGATTTGCGGATGCCGAGGAAGACTACGCTGACCACGCCGTCGGAAAGAAGATCCAGCCGTTCCGGATCCAGACGGAGGCCGGGAAAATACCCCATACGAACTTCATCGCGCAGGGCCCGTTCAGGCCGTTCGCCATCCGGGACGGCAATCTGATCACCGGACAGCAGCAAAACTCCGGCATCGAAGCGGCCCGGCTCGTCATCGAGATGTTGGGACGGTAACGGCTGGCTCCGCAGCACCTAACCTGAGGTCCGCAGCGGCGGCGGGCCGTCGAATTCAATGTTCAAAAATCGGTGGAGACGTAAGTCCATTTGCTTTACATTGGGATCATGATGTACTCGACACCTACCGCCCGCGAGATGCACGACGCGTTCATGACGCGGGATGCTTCCTACGATGGGATATTTTTCACGGGCGTGCGCACGACGGGAATTTTCTGTCGCCCGTCGTGTCCGGCGCGCAAACCGAAATCGGAGAACATCGAGTTCTTTTCGACCGTGCGGGAGGCGCTGTTCGCCGGCTATCGTCCGTGCGAGCGGTGCCGTCCCCTGAATGCCCTGGGCAGCCATCCGGAGTGGGTCATGAAGCTGCTCCGCCGCATCGAAGACGAACCGACGGGACGTGTGCGGGATACCGATGTGCGAACGATGGGTATTCAGCCCGAACGCGCCCGACGGTATTTTATCAAACACTTTGGGATGACGTTTCAGGCATACAGCCGGGCGCGGCGCCTGGGCCATTCTTTACACTCAATCAGGGAGGGAACAAGATTGGACGATGTGATCCTGGGACACGGCTACGAATCCCACAGCGGCTTCCGCGACGCTTTCAGCAGGACCTTCGGGCGGCCGCCGGGGAAAAGTCAGAAGAGCGACTGTATTGTCACGGCCATGATCGAAAGTCCGATCGGACCGCTCGTGGCAGGTGCTAATGCGGAAGGCGTCGTTCTATTGGAATTCACCGACCGCCGCATGATGGAGCATCAGTTCAGCTCGCTTCGTAAACATTTTCGCTGCGCCGTCGTGCCCGGCGAGAATCCACACCTCGACGCGCTGCGCAGGGAACTATGCGAATATTTCGACGGAAAGAGAAAGCAGTTTACCGTCCCTCTCGTGTTTCCCGGAACGCCGTTCGAGGAACGGGTATGGAAAGCATTGTTGAAAATTCCGTACGGCCAAACCCGGTCCTATGAAGACCTCGCCCAAACACTGGGCGCCGCGGGCGCACAGCGGGCGGTGGGTCGGGCTAACGGTATGAACCGTATCGCGATTATCATCCCCTGTCACCGCGTGATTAACAAGAACGGCCAACTGGGGGGGTACGGCGGTGGGCTGTGGAGAAAACAGCGTCTGCTCGATCTTGAAAGGGGTGTCCTGACGCTGACATGATATCGATCAGAAACGCATAGTCCTCACCGCGACAACCGTGCGCGTGCGCCGCTACCCGAGTTCCTCAAGGGCACCGAGGTCTCTCTTGCGCCCGGTTGATTTTGTTCTTATTCCATCCACGATTCCCCGAGCACGCCGTTTATAACAGGACTCGAACGTTACTCCATCGAGAGAAGTCAAAATATCAATTCGATTGGGAGGACGGCCAATCTGCAGCACCGAGTCGGGCTCTGAAAAAGCCTCGAGCGAAAGTTTGTCGGTATGGAATCCAAATCCTTTCAATGCGTTCAGCACCCTCTCGCGTTTTCCACGGTTGGTCGGACCCATATATCCAGGTCTTGTGTGAAGCGCGGAAATCCGTGGAATCCCACGGCATACCCTCCAACAATGAGATATTCAACGCCGTTCTTGTTTAACGATTCGAAACTCTCTGAAGTCCTTGTTCAGGTCCGTCATGGAACCACCTCAGGTATCTTTGCCGAAGGATTTCTATGGCGCGCAGCCGCTCCCGCGCAGGCCGTGACATCCAGTATTCGCGATCGCGATCGGGTTCGTGCAGTTTCTTGATTCGAAGAAACGTTCTGTCCGTCATGATCTACAGTTCCCAGTTCTTACCTGCAAGATACCCACGAGGCGACCAAAAACCAAGTCAAAATCCGGGAGAGTGATTCGCCTCGGCAGTGTTCCCGGGTGTTCTTATGTTCTTACGGTTTATCGGAACTGGCGGATACAAGGCTCTCTTAAAAGCCACACCTCTGGAGTTGTTACCCAGCGGATCGGCCAACCCATGGAGGAATCCTCCGTAAAAACAACGATTCGGCGTTTGGCACGGCGATTGAAGATCGGAACGCGCACGTATGAAACCTTAACCGTCTCAAAGGAGGATTTGCCATGAGAAACTCGTTATGCTTTTCCCTCGCGCTTGGGTTGTTGTTCTGGGCGGGTTGCGCCGAAGACGATTCGCCGGTCAACAGCATTCCCGGCCACGGACAGCTGGTCTTCAAGGTTGGGAGCGTGCCCGCGATCGTGTCAAGCATCGAAGCCGACATTACCAACAGCTCGAGTGGCGATGTCATCAATGTCGATCTCACATCCAATACGATCGTGTCGCTGATGGTGGGCGACTACAGCGTGGATGTGACGGCCTACGATGCCAACGGCAATGCCGTCTACCGGGGATCGGCAGACTTTACGGTCGTCGAAGGGCTGAATACAATCGCCTCGATCACCATGGATCCCGTTACCGGTACTGTGCAATTCGAGTTCGTGTGGGGCGACGGCGAATAGGTCGGGAGTTTGTGAACACCGGTAGCCCGGTTCTACGGGCTACCGGGAAGTCTTTTCTATGGAGTGGTGGTTTTTGACGTGGGGAGACAAAAGGGGTTTCACTTTTCGTGGCATTTGATTATCTTTGTGTGTTGCTCAATACTGATTTCGAGGATTCCTGTGAAACCAGCGGCCAGCTCGACATTTCTCAGTCGAGTCATACTGAACAATTACAAGAGCATTCGACATTGTTCGGTCTCACTTGGACCTCTAACATTTCTCGTTGGTCAAAACGGGTCCGGAACCGAAGCACGTATGATCCGGGAGGAACGTTCAGGACAATGAAGTTGCCGTCCGCGTCGGACGAGGCTCCGAGTGTGGTTCCGTGAATCACGACGTTAGCCCCGATGAGGCCCTCTTGAGTTTCGGCGTCCGTAGTCCGACCCTTGATCGTCCCGCCCATTTGTTGCGCGGAAGCGGCCGCCGCCAAAAGAAGCGCCCAGGAAATGAAGAGCAGTATCCGCCTCATAGAACTCCTTTCTTGGTCATCGATGGTTCAAGTTTGACGATAGGGGAAGGTACACGGCCCGCGTACAGCATTCGCCCGTGCCCATGGGGAAAGACCTATGCGGATAGGGACTCGAAGTTCAGGCCCCTGGGACTGGACTCGGGAATGCGTCATGTGAGGGAAAATAACATATTGCTTGCACATACAAATTATGTACTCTATATTTCGGGCATGCAACCGGTGGGCAGAGAAAACTACTGTCAGTGCCTCTTCTATGCCTCGGGAGCGCTTTCGAGGGTCCTCAATCGGATGGCGGAGGAGGCATTTGGTCCAACGGGTCTTGCACCATCGCAAGCGTTCGCACTGATGACCGTCTGTCGCAAGCCCGGCATTCAGCCCGGCGAGCTCAGCAGCGTCCTGATGCTCGCGCCATCCACACTGACGCGTCTGGTCGAAAAACTGGAAACGAAAAAGCTCGTAGAACGGCGAGGCGAAGCCAAAGCCACGTTCGTTCACCCTACGGAAAAAGGTAAACGCATGGAACCCCAGTTGCGTCTGTGCTGGGAAGAACTGTTGCGCCGGTATGTCGAGGTGCTGGGAGAAAAGGCTGCCAGGGAGCTGACGACCGCCACTTACGAAGCAGCAATCAAGCTGGAGTGACTTCGGTTTTCTTTTGTCTTGCAAAAGTTGTATGTGCAAGCAATATCTTCAATAACACGGGAGGTTCTATGAAAGCAGCAGTTCTTGGATCCGGCCAGGTGGCCAAGGTCTTGAGCAAAGGCCTCAAGGACCACGGCTACGACGTTGTCCTCGGGACGCGCGAACCATCGAAAGTCAAAGACTGGCAAACTCAGACCGGGATCAAAGCGGTCACGCCCGAAGAGGCCGCCAAACACGGTGAACTCGTCGTTCTGGCTGTCAAAGGTTCGGCAGCGGAAAAAGCAATCCAGCAGGCAGGGACCGGCAACCTGAGAGGCAAGACCGTCATCGATGTAACCAATCCCATCGCCGATGAGCCGCCCGTAAACGGCGTCATCAAGTTCTTCACGGGCCCCAACGAGTCGCTGATGGAGCGGCTGCAGCAACTCGCTCCAGAGGTCCATTTCGTCAAGGCGTTTAGCTGCGTGGGCAACGCGTTCATGGTCCACCCGAAATTCCCGGGCGGTACACCGACCATGTTCATTTGCGGCAATGACGACGCGGCCAAGAAGGCCGTCAACGACCTTCTCGTGCGGTTCGGATGGGAAGTCGCCGACATGGGCAAGGCGGAGGCCGCTCGTGCGATCGAACCGCTGTGCATCCTCTGGTGTATTCCCGGTTTCCTTCACAACTCATGGACACATGCGTTTAAGTTGCTGAAAACGGCATGAGCGAGTGTGCCGAACCTTGCGCGACAGTCCTGCGTATACACGTCAACGAGCGTTCGAGCGAAAGGACGCGCATGGCGTTGCAGATTCGGAGAGAAGAAAGATCGCAGGGACCGGACCGTGATTCCTTGTGTCCCAGGACCGAAGGCCCCGACCGTCGTGGCGGTCGACCGCACGCAGAGGAGAGCGGGCGATGCATGCACGATCCGCTCGCCCTGAGGCCGCACCGGGGACTATTACCGCTCGGCCCTGCGAAGATACGCGGCTCTGAATTGCGAGGGGGTGATACCGGTCTGCTTTTTGAATAAGGTGTTGAACGATGCTTTGGAATTGAACCCGGCGTCCAGGGCTATGGCCAGAACGGTCAGGTGCTGCTTGTCGGGATCCACGAGCGCCCTCTTGACCTCCTCGACTCGGTACCCGTTCACCAGATCAAAGAACGTCTGATACAATTGCGTGTTGATCACCTCCGACAGGTTGTGGGGGGAGAGGCAGAGGTGTTCCGCCAGTTGTCCGAGCGTGAGTTCGCTGTCTCGATACAGATGCTCCGTTTCCATCGCTCGTACCGCCTTCTGGCCATACTCCTGGGCTTTTTCTTCCGTGAGACCGGAACGTACGTATTTGACCGATGAGGAACGCGCGGTCCGGATTGGAGTGAGTTCTTCGAGGTCCCTGATCGTGTCGGCGACGGCAGGCTGTTCGAACACATCCGACCGGACCAGGCCCATATAACCCAGCACATAAACGTATACGGCCGCCAGGGCAGACGAAACATTGTAGTGCGTGGCCGTCAGTTCTGCTGAAACGAGCAGGTTCTCGACGAAGAACACGAGCCAGGTCGTCAGCGAGAGGTACGTGATGTTCCTGAGCCAGTCCAGGCGGACGCGCTCGGTCGAGGAGAAGGCGGTCTCGACGCGGCGGGCGTGACATGCGATCAGGCGGAGCGAAGCCAACATATACAGGGGCGCCTGCACAGCCAATACCGTGTTGAGAACCACCAGGTGCAATGTCTGTTCGCGAACTGCCCAATCATGCACACGCTCGTCAATCAGTGTTCCTGTGCCGACGTAGTCGGGGAGGAGGTAGAGCTTGTACAGGAGAAACGGGACGCCATGGATCCACCAGCGATAGGCGGTCGGAGGTGCCGATCGTATAAGGGCACCCGCATACAGATAATGCAGAGGGCCTGCGACCAGCGGTAATCCGGCCATGAGCACACCGGGAAGCGGATGCTCGTCGAAGAATCGAGCCTCCTGCAGGAGCAGGTATAGAAGGACCACACCGTAGACAATCATGAGGGCGCCGAGATACCGGTTCGCATACACACGGCGATGTTTGTGGAATATCAGAACAGCCAGCAGGAAGCAATTGGCGGAGGCAAGTAGCAGCAGCACATTGACCGGTTCCCAATTCATGGATTCAACGGTTTTTCCCATTATAGCGAAATGGTGAATCAAGCTCATCCGCTCTTTCCAGCGAGCGCTCACGGACACCCGTTGTAGGACGCCGTGCGGCTAAATGCAGAGCGACAACGCCTGTTCGGCTAACCGATACGGAGCACGAGTGAATCTCGTATAACCATCAACGATGGAATAAAGTAGTTATACTTCGAACGACTGCTAGCACGAGCATAACTTCTTGATTTACAAATATAACTTCTTTATCATAACTTAACCGGTTAACTGAGGGATTCTTTCATGAAGCCGAAGTTTTACTTCATCGCCAACGACGCATTGCTGGATTTTGTGAACACGGAGATCACGAGCAGAACCGGCGAGCCGCTCGATTTGCTGACATCGTTTTCGGATTACCTTGGATGGCTCGTGGAAGCGCGTCTGATCCCGCCGTCGAAAAGGAACGAGGTTGCCACGTTGTGGCGGGACGAAAGGGAGAATGCGCAGATTCTGGACAAGGTCAGGTCGTTTCGCAGAAATCTGCGTTCGATGGTCACGGATCTGGTGGAAGGTCGCCAGATCTCGTCTCCTCATCTGGACGAGATCAACTATTTTCTCGCCTTCAATGCCGGGGGCGATCAGATCGTCCGCGGAAAGTCCGGTTTGGAACGTTCCCGGCAGTATGGATTCAAAGCGCCGGTGCATTTCATGGCCCCGCTTGCCGATGCCGCCATGCGACTCTTGACCGAGTGCGATCCACGCCTTATCCGTGTCTGTGAAAATCCAGACTGCGTACTGGTTTTCTACGACACCAGCAAGAGCCGGCACCGCCGTTGGTGCAGCATGAAGACCTGCGGGAACCGGGCCAAGGCCGCGAAATTCTACCGCCGACATCGGAGATAAGGCCAACCACCTTGATCTCGCATGTTCACTTCCCTCGGATCAGCGTGAACGTCCACCTGCATGCCCTGTGTCAACATGAAGGTCGCACGACGGATCTCCAGACTCGAAGCGGTTCGATCGGGAAGCACTGAAGTCCCGAAAAGCTGCGCAGGACCTCGCGTGTCTTCGATCTGGCCGGCGTGAGCAGGTGAAACTGTACACCTTCCACCGATTCAACGATAGGGTGATGGCCATCAAATCGGTTGTCCTATTCCGAGGAGCCGATGACGAGAGCCGTTTTGTCCATATCGCATCTCATTACCAGGACCACGACAGGGCCGCTTCGGCCCAATGGCCGCCGTCCTTGATCCTCCACGAACCGGGAACATCCCGGTCCCCTTTCCTCAGGGCCAGCGGTATCGTCCGATTGTAGGCAGCTCGCAGTCCAAAACGGCTGGATCGGACATCGAGACGACAGCCGGCGGCAACAAAATCCCGAACGACGTGACCGCTGCCGGCCGATTCGCCGTAGGATTCAAAGAACGCATCGTTCCGGCGGTCGCTGTAGGCTCCCCGGGCATTGGCGTGGATGAACTTGGAAGCCAGCCGGAGGGAAAAAATCGATTGGCGTGCGTCCAGGCCAAGGGCCGCTGTCTCCACAAGAGAACCGCCCGTCCCCATTGGCAACATACGTCGCTCCGAGCAGGTCTTTCCACGTATCGGTGAACGGCCAGCTCTCGATGACCGTTCCCGCGTGACCCTGTGCCGTCTGGTACCGTAATTCCCCCACGACACGGAACCGCTTTTTCTCCGAGCCTCCGAACATCATCGTATAGCTGTCATAGGACCCGTCCGGGAGATCGATCTTTCCGAACTGCTGATCCAGATTCTCCAGCCTCAGAACCTGCGACGACTCCAAACGCATGGCCTTGAAACCCATCTCCCAGTGCCCGTTGTCGTAGATCAGACGCACGCCGTATTGCGTGGCCTGCCCCGACGAACGTGCGGAATAGTCCTCCTGATAGAGGACCCAAGGGCGGTTAGTCCGATAGTTCAGCCACAATTCCGTGACCAGCGGTTGCGTCCAATAGGTGCGAAGGGCACCGCTCCACGATTGCCCTCTCGACCGGTGCGGAGCCAGCACGTTATCGTCCTGATAGTAGAACTGCATGCGGTCCGACGACGCGCCGTTCGTAAACCCGACCTCCAGTTCATTCTGATACTTCCGCACGATCACACCGCCGCCGGCGTTGATCCAGTGCCGTTCCTGCGTCGAAAAGAGCTGGCCGCTCACCAGCAACTCGATCTCGGGGATCAACCGACGCCGGAACGACAGGCCGTAGGTCCGATAGTCGACGTTCCACCGGGCAAAACCCGGCTCTTCCAGCCCCGAAGCCCGGTTGTTCAACACGTAGTTGCGGAAATCGAACCGGACATACCCGATGTGACCTCGGGCGATGTTGAGGGGAACATTGATTGTACTGGCGGCCGTCCATCTCCCCAGGTCGACGTCGCGGCCGCGATACGAGCCCCGGGCGACCAGGTCGTAGCTGAACGACGTCGAAACGAACGGCCGAACCTCGGAAAAATGTTCGTTCGAATCGTTGAGGAAGGAGGTAGCCGTAGCCGTAGGAACGAGGAATTCATCGTAGACAAGTTCCAGACTCTGTGTCCGGACAGGGCCGATCGGGTACAAAGCCCAGCAAAGGACCGTGATCAGGGAACATCGCATCTTCAAAGATGCCTCCGGCAAATGTGGTTATTGAAGAATCGCTACAAAAGATACGGACCCGGCCGCCGCGAGCTATCGATATGAATACCGGCCGTCTTTCAACCGTAAATGAGCGCGCCGGCTTCGTAGGAACAAGATACGAAACAGAGATTCTCGAAACAAGTTTATTGCCAGACCAGCGAAGACTCATTCGTTTTCAGGGACAAAGATTGGCGGTACTGGGCTAACACGAAGGACGGGTCGGCAGAAGACGGCGAAACGAAATGCTGTTTGCGCCGTAGAATAGCGATCAGTTCTTATCGTGAGGCTACTATGCACTACAATCTACCTCTTTCTCTCGAAATCCTGGAGCGTACTCCGGCTGTGATCGCAACCTTGTTGAATGGCCTGTCCGACGAGTGGACCCAAAGCGACGAAGGTCCGGACACCTGGAGCCCCTACGATATCGTAGGGCACTTCATCCACGGCGAGAAGACCGACTGGATTCCGAGAATGCGCATGATCCTCGGTCCCCAGCCGGACAAACGCTTCGTGCCGTTCGACCGGTTCGCCCAGTTCCGCGATTCCGAAGGCAAGACGCTCCGGCAATTGCTCGATGAGTTCGCAGCCCTGCGCGCGACCAACATCGCTGAACTCAGGAACGCGAGCATCACGGAAGACATGCTCGAGCGAAAGGGTATCCATCCGGCCTTCGGCGAGGTCACGCTTCGACAGTTGCTGGCCAGCTGGGTCGTGCACGACCTTGGCCATATTGCCCAGATCGCTCGGGTGATGGCCCGTCAATATACCAACGCCGTCGGGCCGTGGATCGAATATTTGCCGGTACTTACGAGATAAAATCAGTGGACATTACAGGATTTTGTCTGTACATTTGTGTCGAATCAGCAATAACCATGAGGTAAACTATGCGCGCCATATGGAAGGGCCATATCCGCTTCTCGCTCGTGACCATTCCGATCCGCATATACAACGCGGTGGACTCCTCGGAGACCATCCGGTTCAACCAACTGCACAAGGAAGACAACGGACCGGTCGGTTACGACAAGAAGTGCAAGAAATGCGAAAAAGTACTGAAGACCGATGAAATCGTGAAGGGCTATCAGTACGAACCGGACCAGTACGTGATCGTCACCTCCGAGGACCTCGAGAAGATCAAACTGAAAAGCACGCGCATCATCGAGATCGAGGGATTCATCGACGCATCCGAAGTGCACGCGACGCTGTTCGAATCGCCGTATTTCGCCGGCCCGGACGGGATCGTGGCCGCCAAGACGTACAATCTGCTGTCCGAGACCCTAAAGGAGAGCGGGAAGGTCGGGATCGGCAAGGTCGTGCTGCGCGACCGCGAGGACGTCGTGCTGATCGGTCCCCATGAGGGCGGATTGCTGCTGTACCGCCTGCGCAATCCTAAGGAACTGCGCAAAATGGTCAACGTGCCCCAGCTCGAGCCGAAAAAGGCCGACAAGAAAGAACTCGAACTGGCCCTCAATCTTGTGGAGTCCATGACCAAACCGCTCGGCGACATCGACCTGACCGACCGGTACATGGACGCCCTGCGCGAGATGATCGAGGCCAAGATCGCCGGCAAGGAGACCGTAACGGTGGAAGAGGAAGAGAAGCCTGTGGTCGATATCATGACGGCGCTCAAGCAGAGTATCGAGCAGGCCAAGTCCCAGAAGAAACCCATGGAGAAGGCCAAGGGCGAGAAGAAGGCCGCTGCCGCGAAGCCGGCCAAAGGCAAGAAGCAGAAGGTGGCCTGACGTGAGGTATGGCTAAGATCCTGAAATTTCCCGAAACGAAAGCGCGATTCGGCTTCAAGAAGGCCAGCAAGCGGACCGGTACGGCAGGCAGCACGGACCAGATCAACCTTTTCAGCCAACCGGCAAACAGGATCCTGTCTTTCCCGTCCCAGCTGAACATCTTCGACGAAGCGCTGCTGAGGGACGAGCAGGGCGATGCGGCGGCCGAGGAACTTTACCGCAAGGCGATCACGGAGAACGATTGTCCGGCGGACGCGTACTGCAATCTGGGGATTCTCGAATCACAGAAGGGCAGCACCTCGAAGGCGTTCGATTGTTTTACGCAAGCGCTCAAGCTGGACGCGCGCCACCTCGAGTCGCATTACAACCTGGCCAACCTGTACTTCGATGCCGGCGATCTTCGGCTGGCGAGGGTACATTACGAAATGGCCGCCGAAGTGGACCCATCCTTCCCCAATCTGTATTTCAATCTCGGGCTCGTTCAGGCGATGAGCAACGACCTGACCGCGGCCATTGCCTCGCTCACGCGCTACCGCGAACTCGTGGGCGAAGAAGAAGCGCGCAAGGCGGACGATTTGCTCTCGACACTCCGGAAGTCGCTGCATGCGAATAACTAGCCGGCGCAAAGGTTCTGCCTGCGCTGGCCAGAAACAACCAATGCCTCGACTCTGAAAGACCTCTAACGTAGGTTTCAGATAGACTGTCACCCTGGGGAATCCTTCATGACATCGAATGCGCCCATCGGCGTCTCCGCTTTCGGGATTTCCTGGACGCGCACGTACGGCGGTTCCGACCACGACGAGGCCCACGCCGTGAGCGTGACTCCGAGCGGTCACTACGTAGTGGCGGGATATACGGAGAGTTTCGGGCTGTGGCATCGCAATGCGTACCTATTGCGCATCAACGCCAACGGAGACGCGGGCTGGGCCATTGTCGCAACGACCGGCAGAACCGAGACCGCCCGCGACATCATTGTGAGCGCCGACGGCTATGTGTTTGTTGGTAACGCCGCGATGAGCGATTTTCCTTTTTCCAACGACGTCTACCTGGGATTCATCGATCAAGCCGGACGCCTCAACTCCTACCATCTACTTGGCAGCAGGAGCGATCACTACGGATTTGCCCTGGTCGAGGGTCCATACAAGAGCGTTATCATCGCGGGCCGTTGCTCCAGGGCGCGACCGCTTGGGAACGGCTACTACACGTTCGACGACCAGGTCTTGCTGCTAAAAACGGATGCCATGGGAAGCATGCTGTGGCACGAACGGGATTAGGTTTTCCCTGACCAACTGATCCTCACCGCGCCTCCATCCACTCCGCCGCGGGTCTGCACAATTTGCTCTATGACACCTGCGCTAATGCTTCCGGGGCTGGAGCAATCATTCCCGCACGGCTCTCATGTAGAAGTGTTTTTTCGTCTGGTTGTAGGATCCGAAGACGCCCACCACGTCCTCCGATCCCCGGATATTGCTTCGCTGCGGCAATGGCAGCCATCGCGTGCTATCCATGTATCGGAAAAACTCATCCGATCCGGTCCACGCGGAGCCGGGCCAGTAAATCCGGGCGTAATGGCTGTCGATAGCGCAGAATTTCGTGTTTACGTCGACTATCGTGTTTAGCGGATACCTTGTCGTGTCCAAAGACAGAGCAACCTGCGCATCGTCTAGCACGAACGTGTGATCGAGCGAAGTGAACGTGAAAGTGCTCTTATTGTGTTCTATGCGAAAGAAATAGCGGTGTTGGCTCTCTGACCAGTTGAGGCGCAGCAATCCAGTATACAGTGTCCCTGATGGAGTCAGGGATACAACAACATCGACAGTATCCAGTTCGCCGATATTGGTCACAGCAAAGTCTCCCGGAACGAGGGTCTCGGACGTGTATGTCGTATCGCCCTTCTTGACTTCAAGATAGTACTTCTTGAGCGGCTTAACCTGAAGATCTCCCCGAACATCCCTGTAAATACCGTTCCCCATGTCCTCGAAATGAACCGTATTCCCATACTCATCTGCAACAGACACCTCGGCACTGTCCGTGCCCACTACAAGACCCAAATACTCATTGTGCATCGTGACAGAAACGCGCAGGACAACGGGGTCCAGGCCCTCCGGTACGGGTTCGGCGACCTTACGGTCGAAGATTCGACCTACAAAGATCTCCTGCGGATAGTCCCTCAGCGAATCCGGAGTCAGGATTCCAATCACAAAATCATAGTCCTGCTCCAGGTAGTAGGAGTCCAAGGGATCTTTGTCTTTATCGTTGTCGCATCCGGCACAGCTGAAAGAAAGGGGGGCATTCCGTCTTGGAATGCCCCCGATTTCTTTTCTAATAATACCTCAATGACACCACCCAGTCGATGTCATGCAGGAGTACGCCATTTGAGCTTTCACTTGTGTTGAAATACTGACGGCCCGACAGGCGATCGTTCATACTATTCTCGTTGATCTGGTCAATTCCCGAGTCATAGATATCGTCCCTTGCTTCCGATCCATCAGCTACCCCATCGTAGAATTCCCACTGAACAGTATGTACAGAATTGCTGGGTACTTTGTAGTGCTGGACCTGGTAGATCCGTGGTCCCGGGCCATCGCAAACCCAGTTGTCACAACGCTCGAAGTCGCCGGCATCGTTGTCGTCATCGACGCCTACAACCCGTAGGGTCAGGCTGGCGAGCGGCCAGATAGCTATGTCACTGTCCATAACATAGGTCGTGTTGTTGTTCACGTCCTTGTAGGTCACCGATCGGCCCGCGGCATCCGCCCTCGTTGTTCCATTGAACTTGTGGGTCGTATAACGATTGATACGGCTGCTATTACTGATACTCTCGCCATAGAATAGTTCAAGCTCGGCATTGCCGTCGTCCGCCTTGTCCCTCATCGTTACCTGTTTGACCACGAAATACGGCGCGATAGCGCTGCCCTTGTTAAGCCCGCCGAGCCTTTGAGCGACGGCTTCTCTGAACTGGCGGCCGATCTCCGGGTCGTCCTCCTCTTCAATGTCAATGGTGAAGACCGGGAATCCAATAGCGGCGTGGGCGGCCTCCCGCTCCTGGTTAAGACGCGCCTGTTCTTCTTCACTCAGCGGAGGTTCGACATCAACACAAGGCACAACAGCAACCGTTCTCTGTTCAACCGTGGTCCCAGTCCAGACCATCACTGGCACTGTTGTTTGATCGACATAAAAACGGTCTGGATCGAGCATTACTCCGTACACTTCATCATCCGTCTTCGAAAGCATTGACAACTTGGCCGCTTGATCTTCGTTGTAAAGCGAAGCTCGAATCTGATATGTTTTACCTTCGATCAGTAGGCTTGACGGTCCGGATGCGAGGAACTTGCCAAGTGAAACACCTCCTGAAACAATACCGGCCCTTTGAGCACTACCGAGCCAGCTGGATTCCTCAGCGAGCGTTGCAGTCAATTCAAGCAATTCCTGTCTTGCCTGTTCTCTGGTCAGTCCAAAAGACTGCTATTTCTCACTTTTCTCGTAACATCCCAATGCGATGATCAGACAAAAGGCTATCACGACGTTCTTTGTCTTCATGACAATTCTCCCGTTTTTCAGGTTGATAATGCTCGCCCGACCGGCTACATTACCAACGGGAAGTTCCGATAACACAGCGACGTAAAGGCCGCACAGCGGTTGCGCCCGCTATTGTCGGTCTTCCCCTTTTTGTTGTTGGTGATTTGAACTATTTGAAGTGTACTCGAAGACGATCACCCCCTTTCTGCAGCAACGATCTGAGCTGAAACGCGAAATGCCGCTCCGGTTTTTAGTTAGAACGACGGTTGGCCAAACCGCTTGAGCTACTCACCACGCAGAATAAGAAAAAAAAAGCGCTTCTGTCAAGGACGAATTTTTTCGTTTCGGGTGCTATTCAGTGAGTCTATAGCCCCATCCACTCCGCCGCAATTCGCACAATTTCCTCCATCGCATCTGTGCTCGCGCGTCCCGAACTCTTCGGTACCCGAAACGAATGGTCGCCTCCTTCGATGATGTGGAGCGTCGAGCGCTCACCCAGTCGCTCGTGCACAGAACGGATGTGGTTCACGTCTGCCAGTGGATCGCGCGTTCCCTGCAGGAACAACATGGGAATCCTGATGCGGTCCAGATGATCGGCCCGCTCGACGGAAGGCTTGCCGGGCGCATGCAAAGGAAACCCGAAGAACACGATGCCGCGCACACCCGAATGCGGTTCCTCAGCCAGCAGGGTCGAACTCATCCGCCCGCCCATCGACTTGCCGCCGACGAAGAGCGGCAGAGCGGTCTTCAAACCCGAGGCAAAAGCAATGGCGTTTCGAACCGTACTAAGCAGAATCGGCTTGGGATCAGGGACCTTCCGCCCGGCCTCCGTGTAGGGAAAATCATATCGGAGCGTCGCGATGGCGTTCTGCGCGAGACCGTGCGCGAGGGATTCCATGAACGCATGGCGTGACCCGACCCCGGCGCCGTGACCCAGCACGAGCAGCGCCTTTGCACCGTCCGGCCTCAACCAGTACGCCGACACTTCGCCGCTGCTTTTCGAGGCCGTGAATTTCATTCGTTCAGGTTCCACCGGCAAGACTCGCTCTTATGTCCGGCCATACAGCAACTGGACGAGCCCGGAGGAGTAAGGCCTCGCTTCCAGCAACTTCCAGGCTTTTCGATCGGCCAAGCGTTGAAACAACGGCTTGCCGTCTCCGAGCACCAGCGGATGAACGGCGATGTGCATTTCATCGATCAGCCCGGCCGCCAGCAGGTGAGAACTGAGTTGCGGTCCCCCGAATAGCCAGATGTCCTTGCCGGCCTCTCTCCGGATACTTCTAACCAGCGGTTCGATCGCTCCGCTGACGAGCTCGAACCCTGCCCTGGCCGTCGTCAGCGTTCGCGAGAATACGTATTTCTTCTTGTCGGGGTAAGGATTCGGATCAAATTTGACCAGTACGTCGTAACTCTTGCGTCCGAAGAATATGGCATCGACGCGGCGCAGAAAGTCCGACATGCCGTAGTCCTGATCGGTGAAGCACCAGTCGAACTCGCCCCGCGGCCCCTCAACAAAACCGTCCAGACTGACGGCCAGGTTGAGCACGATCTTCCTCAATCGATGATCCTTTCAGCTCTTTTGGTTCCTCCACCCAAAAATCGCCCCGAGCGTCAAGCCCCAGGCCACCGCCACGAGCACGGAGCCGACGATGCCGCGGACCGCAAACATCCATTGCATCTGGGCGGCACCCATGCCGCCTCCGATCATCCGATGAGGTAGCCATACACCGGTGAACACATTGACAAGGAAAGTGAGGAGCAGCAGGCTC
>JBBIJR010000037.1:0-33447 GCA_037445875.1 Bacteroidota bacterium
CATGGGCAAAGAGAAGTTTCAGAGGACGAAGCCGCACATAAACATAGGGACGATCGGTCACGTGGATCACGGGAAGACGACTCTGACGTCGGCGATCACGATGGTGTTGGCGAAGAAGGGTTTGGCGCGGGAGCGTTCGTATGATTCGATCGATAATGCGCCGGAGGAGAAGGCACGGGGGATCACGATCAACACGGCGCATGTGGAGTATGAGACGGAGCAGCGTCATTACGCGCACGTAGATTGTCCGGGTCATGCCGATTATGTAAAGAACATGATCACGGGTGCGGCGCAGATGGACGGGGCGATTTTGGTGGTGAGTGCGGCGGACGGGCCGATGCCGCAGACGCGGGAACATATTTTGTTGGCGCGTCAGGTGGGGGTACCGGCGATGGTGGTATTTTTGAACAAGGTGGACATGGTGGACGATCCGGAGTTATTGGATTTGGTGGAGTTGGAGATCCGGGAGTTGCTCAAGAAGTATAATTTTCCGGGGGATGAGATACCGATTGTGCGGGGATCGGCGCTCAATGCGCTGAACAATTTGACGGATGCGGAGAAGACCAAGTGCATTGTGGAGTTGATGAGCGAGGTGGACCGGTATTTTCCGTTGCCGAAGCGGGACGTGGACAAGCCGTTTTTGATGCCGGTGGAGGATGTGTTTTCGATCCAGGGTCGGGGCACGGTAGGGACGGGGCGGGTGGAGCGGGGCAAGGTGCATGTCAACGACAAGGTGGAGATCGTGGGGTTGGGGTTGAAGAAGGAGACGGTGGTGACGGGGGTGGAGATGTTTCAGAAGATTCTGGATGAGGGGATGGCGGGGGACAACATCGGGTTGTTGCTGCGGGGCATCGAGAAGACGG
Organism: Bacteroidota bacterium; assembly: GCA_037445875.1. Taxonomy (GTDB): domain Bacteria; phylum CLD3; class CLD3; order SB21; family SB21; genus JBBIJR01. Next base: position 864 of record JBBIJR010000037.1, read on the forward strand.
AGCTGGAGCGGGGCATGGTGGTGGCGGCGCCGGGATCGATCACGCCGCACACCGATTACGAGGCGGAGGTATATGTGCTGACCAAGGAGGAAGGCGGCCGTCACACGCCGTTTTTCAACGGGTATCGTCCGCAGTTTTACTTTCGTACGACGGACGTGACGGGGGTGATCAAGCTGCCGCAGGGCGTGGAGATGATCATGCCGGGCGACAACGTGAAGATCGGTATCGAGCTGATCACGCCGATCGCGATGGAGGAAGGCCTGCGCTTCGCGATCCGCGAAGGCGGCCGCACCGTCGGCGCCGGCGTCGTCACCAAGGTCATCAAATAGGCAAATGTATTCGTTCGATCAACCATTTTAAGAGCAAGATAACGTGGCTGGACAAGGTATCCGAATCAAACTGAAAGCGTACGATCATAATCTGATCGACAAGTCGATCGACAAGATCATTCGTACGGCGAAAAGCTCGGGCGCAGTCATCAGCGGACCGATTCCGCTGCCCACGGACAAGACGATCTACACGGTCCTGCGGTCACCCCATGTGGACAAGAAGTCCCGCGAACAGTTCGAGACACGCATCCACAAGCGTTTGATCTGCATCCTGAACGCGACCAACAAGACGGTGGAAGCCTTGTCCAAGCTGGAACTGCCCGCGGGCGTTGACATCGAGTTGAAGGTCACGGCCAACGCGTAGTTGGCGTGTATAGGGCATAAAGTTTGAAAGAAACGGCCTGCGGGTCGTTTCTCACCAGGAGTTCAGACATCATGAGCGGTATGATCGGTAGAAAAATAGGCATGAGCAACATCTTCGATGAGAGCGGGAACATCGTTCCGGTCACCCTCATCGAGGCGGTGCCGTGCGTAGTGACGCAGATCAAGACCAAAGAAAAGGACGGCTATGAGGCCATCCAGCTGGCCGTGGGCTCCAAGACGGCCAAGCACACGCCGAAACCCATCCAGGGCCACAGCCGAAAAGCAGGCTGGACCGACCGCTTTCCGAAGGTCTTTCGCGAGTTCATGGGCTTCAACGTTTCCGAGCTGCAGCTGGGTGCGGAAGTGAAGCTGGACATCTTCGAGGAGGGCGATAGGGTGTCGGTCACGGGTGTCTCCAAAGGCAAAGGATTTCAGGGCGTCGTCAAGCGCCACGGGTTCGGCGGCGTCGGTGAGACGACGCACGGTCAGTCCGACCGGCCGCGCTCGCCGGGATCGGTGGGCGCGAGTTCCTATCCGTCGCGCGTGTTCAAGGGTCAGCGTATGGCGGGCCGAATGGGCGGTGGGCGTGTCACCGTCAAGAATCTGCAGGTCGTGCGCCTCGACAAGGATGCCAACGTGATCTTTGTGAGAGGAAGTATCCCCGGCCCGACCAATTCGTTTGTCGAAATCCGCAAAGTGGGATAATACTAAACGAAGGTTTGCATCATGACGATCGAAGTGAAGAACATCAAGGGAGATTCCACGGGCCGGACCGTGGACCTGGATCCGTCGATCTTTGGCGTCGAGCCCAACGATCATGCGATCTACCTTGCCGTTACGGCCGAGTTGTCCAACAAGCGTCACGGCACGCACAGTACGCTGGAGCGGTCCGATGTATCCGGGACGACCAAGAAGCCGTGGAAACAGAAGGGTACCGGCGGCGCGCGTGCAGGATCGGTAAAGACGCCGCTCTGGCCGGGAGGCGGTATCGTATTCGGCCCGCGTCCTCACCTCTACAAGAAGAGCGTCAATGCCAAAGTCAAACGTCTGGCCAAACGATCGGCGTTGACCCGTAAGGCCGCCGGACAACGCATCGTCGTGGTGGAAGATTTTCACACGTTGTGTGCCGAGGCGCCCCGGACGATGGAAGTTGCCCGGGTGCTGGGGTCCCTGGGCCTTGCCGCACGAGCGCAGGCGGAAGAAGGTAAGCGTTCCAAGCGCATCCAGAAGGTCCTGATGCTCGTGAACAAAGCGGAAGCGGTCAAGGACGAGCGGGAGCGCAGGGTCTACGACAATTTCAGGAAATCCTGCCGGAACATTCCGGGACTGAGAATCAGCGTCGTCAAGGATATTTCGACCTACGACATCATGAACGCCGACTATCTGCTCTTTCACGAGAGCGCGCTGAAGAATGTGGGTTCGGCCTTCGGATCGGCCGCCAACTAATCTTGCCCGAGAGGACGGTTTTATGGAACATTCCAAACTCAATCAGGTTCTCAAGCTGCCCGTCATCACGGAAAAGATGACCGGCCTGAAGGACCGGAAGAAACGCAACGGGGAACCGCTGAATCAGTATGCGTTCGAAGTGACACGGGACGCGAACAAGATCGAGATCAAGAAGGCGGTGGAAAAGAAATTCAACGTCAAGGTGATCAGCGTGCGCACGGTCAACGTCGGTGGCAAGCGCCGGGTACGGTGGACCCGCCACGGACGCACCGAAGGCCGGAGTCCGGACCGCAAGAAGGCCATTGTCACCCTGGCGAAGGACAACAAGATCGAATTTGTCGAAGGAGCGTAACGTCTTAACGTCGGCCGTCGTTTCGTACCCGGCCGACCCAACAGCGAGTCACAAGCATGGCCATTAAATCGTACAGACCGTACACCCCGAGCCGCCGGTACATGACCGTCGCGGATTTCGGCGAAATCACAAAGACCCGGCCGGAAAAATCGCTGGTCGAACCGGTGAAGAAGACCGGCGGGCGGAACAACGTGGGTCACATCACGTCGCGGTTCCGCGGCGGAGGGCACAAGCGCCAATACCGGGTCATCGATTTCAAGCGCGACAAACACGGCGTGGCCGCCAGGGTCGTGTCCATCGAGTACGACCCGAACCGTACGGCCAACATCGCACTGCTGCAATACGTAGATGGCGACAAGCGGTACATCCTGGCTCCGGACGGACTGAAGGCGGGCGAAGTGCTGATGTCGGGCGAACAGGCGGAGATCAAGAACGGCAATGCCCTGCCCCTCAAGTTGATTCCGATTGGAACGAATGTGCACAACGTGGAATTGAAGCCGGGCAAGGGTGCGCAGCTGGCCCGTTCCGCCGGCGCCTTCGCTAACATCGCCGGCCGTGAGGAAGGGTTCGTGCAGGTGCGCCTGCCGTCGGGTGAAATCCGCAAAGTACACGATCGGTGCATTGCGACGATCGGTCAGGTGGGTAATCTGGAGCACGAGAACATCACGATCGGCAAGGCCGGCCGGATGCGCTGGATGGGCAGACGGTCGCATCAGCGCGGGGTGGTCATGAATCCGGTCGATCACCCGCACGGCGGCGGCGAAGGCCGTTCTCCGCAAGGCAATCCCCATCCGGTGACGCCGTGGGGCCAGCCGACCAAGGGTTACAAAACACGCAAGAAGAACCACCGGACCAACAATTATATTATCAAGCGCAGAAAGTAATCCCGGAATAGAGGAATCCATCCCATGAGTCGTTCGATCAAAAAGGGGCCCTACCTCGATGTCAAGCTGTTGGAAAAAGTCGAGGAGATGAACCGGACCAACCAGAAGAAAGTCGTCAAGACGTGGGCCCGCGACTGCACGGTGGCGCCCGAATTCGTCGGCCACACGTTTGCGGTACACAACGGTAACAAATTCATTCCCGTCTACGTGACGGAGAACATGGTGGGTCATAAGTTGGGCGAATTCGCGCCGACGCGGCTGTTCCGCGGGCATTCGGGCGCCAAAGCTGCCGCCACGGCCGCCACCACCGCGCCGAAACCAGTCAAATAACGCGTTGGAGTGAACATGGAATCGAAGGCGATAGCCAAGTATCTGAGGATCTCACCGCGCAAAGTGCGGCGGGTGGCCGAGCTGATCCGCGGCAAGAACACGGAAGAGGCGATCACGATCCTCCATTTTACGCGGAAGAACGCGTCGGAACTGCTGGAAAAGACGGTGCGTTCGGCCGTCGCCAATGCGATGTACGTCAATCCGAATACGGATGCCCACAAATTGTTCGTCAAGGAAATCCTGGTGGACGGTGGGCCGACGCTCAAGCGCGGGCGCGCGGGGTCCATGGGCCGCCGTTCGATGATACGCCGCCGGACCAGCCACATAACCGTCGTCGTGGCCGAACGCGGTTAACGACCGAATATGAACGTTCAATGATACGGAGGAATCCTTGGGACAGAAAACGCATCCAATAGGCTTCAGGCTCGGCGTCATCAAGACCTGGAACTCTCACTGGTTCGACGAGAAGAACTTCGCCGACAAGCTGCATGAGGACCAGACGCTCCGCCTGTACCTGCGGAAACGTCTTCCGAAAGACGCCCGGGTGACGAAGATCGCCATCGAGCGCATCAAGAAGGAATCGGAAGTCATCACCATCACGATCCACACGGCCAGGCCCGGTATCGTCATCGGCCGCAAGGGCAAGGACGTGGACCAATTGCGCGAGGAACTGAAGAAGCTGACGGGCAAGGAGATTCGTATCAACATTGCCGAGATCAAGGTGCCCGAACTGGATGCGTACCTGGTAGCGGCCGACATTGCCCGCCAGCTGGAGGGCAAGATTCCGTATCGCCGCGCCATGAAGAACGCGGTCCGTGCAGCCATGCGCATGGGCGCAGAAGGTATCCGCGTGGCGGTCTCCGGCCGTCTGGGCGGAGCGGAGATGGCCCGGGCCGATCGATACAACGAAGGACGCGTGCCGCTGCACACGCTCAGGGCGGACATCGATTTTGCACACGGGACGGCCACGACGACGTACGGCCAGATCGGCGTGAAGGCGTGGATCTGCCGGGGCGAAGTGCTGGCTCCGACAGAAACGAAGGGTTGAGCGACCGCGAGGGATCATTCTTGATCAGGAGATTCTAAGTTATGCTGATGCCAAAAAAAGTCAAGTTCAGAAAACACCATCGCGGACGGATGCGCGGCAAAGCGACGCGAGGCAACGAAGTGAGCTTCGGGTCTTACGGGCTCAAGGCGACCGAATGCGGCTGGATCACCAGCCGTCAGATCGAAGCCGCCCGTATCGCCATGACCCGCTACATCAAGCGCGGCGGCAAGATATGGATCCGGATTTTCCCGGACAAGTCCGTGTCCAAAAAGCCCGCCGAGACCCGGATGGGCTCGGGGAAGGGTTCACCGGAATTCTGGGTTGCGGTCATCAAGCCCGGGCGCGTGATGTTTGAAATCGACGGTGTGACCGAGGACATGGCCCGTACGGCTCGCCGCCTTCAAGCTGCCGCTGCAGTCGAGGGTAGTCGCGCGCGGCGAAATGCGGTCGTAATCGAACCTTGTAAGGAGAGCGGTTGACCATGAAAGCACATGAAGTCAGAGGATTGCCGGTCGAAGAGATCCGGAGCATGATCGCGGACGCGGAAAACGAGCTGTTCCAGCTGCGTTTTCAACACGGCGCGGGACAGTTGGACAACAAACTCCAGCTGCGCGATAAACGCAAGGAAATAGCCGTTCTTCGCACCTTGCTGCGCGAAGAGACGTTGAAGGCCGAGCTGGCCGAAGCGGGCAAGATCCTGGATGCACTCGGCACGCAGTACGGCATCACGAAGATCAACGGTCTTGTCAGGGGCGAACGGGTCCATGCGGACCGGGCACGGCTGCGCCGTGCCGTCTCGCTGTTGATGAAACATCCGCGAAAACGGGAATTCGAAACGCAGTACCGGACGCTCCGCAAGCTGGTGGTCCGCTAACGATCTAACGGTAGGAGTTCACGATATGACATCCACGGCCGAAACCCAACCGGCAGCTCGCAAACAGCGCAAGACGCGAGTCGGGGTCGTCGTCAGCGATAAGATGCAGAAGAGCATTCTCGTCGCCATCGAAAGAAAAGTGGTGCATCCGTTCTACAAAAAGTACGTCAAGCGTACGAACAAGCTCATGGCGCACGACGAAAAACGGGACGCCAGGATTGGAGATACGGTCCTTATCATGGAGACGCGTCCCCTGAGCAAACGGAAGCGCTGGCGTCTGGTCGAGGTCCTCAAACGAGCGCAATAGTCTTATACCAAATCTGTGAGACGGAACTATGATCCAGGAATATACGCGACTGACGGTGGCCGATAATTCGGGGGCCAAGAAAGTGATGTGCATACGTGTGCTTGGAGGTACGTCCAAGCGATACGCTCGCCTCGGCGACGAGATCATCGTGTCGGTCAAGGATGCCATCCCCGGCGGCACCGTCAAGAAAGGCGACGTGGCCCGCGCGGTCGTCGTACGCGTACGAAAGGAAACGCGGCGAAAGGACGGATCGTACATCCGGTTCGACGAAAACGCGGCGGTCCTGATCAATAATGCCAAGGAGCCGACCGGCACCCGCATCTTCGGTCCGGTTGCCCGGGAACTCCGGGAAAAGCAATTCATGAAAATCGTCTCCCTTGCGCCCGAGGTGCTGTAAGCGCGCGGGGAAACGAACATATCGAGGTACTGACGTATGCACGTAAAAAAAGGCGACACGGTGGTGGTACTCTCCGGGGTACACAAAGGCAAACAGGGCAAGATCCTTAAGGTATTTCTCGATGACCACAAGTTGATCGTCGAGGGCATCAATCTCAGGAAGAAACACATCAAGCCGAACCAGAAGAACCCGCAGGGCGGCATCCAGGAAAAAGAACTGCCGATCCATGTCAGCAACGTGATGCTGGTCCACAACGGGCAGCGCACACGCGTGGGACACAAGAAGCTGGCGGACGGGAAGAAGGTCCGGGTCGCCAAAGTCAGCGGTGAAGTGGTGAACTAGAATTTCTAAGCGTGAGGATCAACGTACATGGCCAAACAAGCTAAAGAAGCAAAAGTCAAGGAAGGCAAGGGCAAAGCGGATCGAAAAGGCGATGCCGCCCAGGCCGTCGATCGCCGCACGCCGCCGCCCGCGGGCTATCGCGCCCGGTTGCACGTCGCTTACAAAGACCGCATCGTCCCGGCACTGATGAAGAAGTTCGCTTACCACAATGTCATGGAGGTCCCGCGGATCGAAAAGGTGGTCGTCAATATGGGCGTGGGTCAGGCGACGCAAGATCCAAAATCGCTGGAAGCGGCCGTGCACGACATGACGATCATCACCGGTCAGAAACCGGCCATCCGGAAGGCGAAGAAGGCCATTTCCAATTTCAAACTTCGCCAGGGCGTGCCCATCGCCTGCTTCGTGACGCTGCGTAAGGCCGCTATGTTCGAGTTCCTCGATCGCCTGCTCAATATTGCCATTCCCCGTATCCGCGACTTCCGAGGCGTGAGCGACCGGTCGTTCGATGGGCGCGGCAACTACACACTGGGCGTGAAGGAGCAGATCATCTTTCCGGAAATCGACGTGGACAAGATGGACCGCGTGCGCGGCATGGACATCACCATTGTAACCTCCGCACGGACGGACGAAGAGGCGTACGAACTGTTGAAAGAATTCGGCATGCCGTTCCGAAAGAAGTAATCCAAGATCACAGGAGCACACCGTTGGCAACAAAAGCATGGGTCGCTAAGACGCTCAAGACACCCAAATTCTCCACTCGCAAGCGGCATCGCTGCCGGCGATGCGGGAGGCCGCGGGGCTACTTGCGGAAATTCGGCGTTTGTCGTATCTGCTTCCGGCAACTCGCGTTGGCCGGCGACGTGCCGGGCGTCCGGAAGGCGTCCTGGTAGCGGCATTGACCGTAAATCATACTGCAGAATCATAGGAGTTGTTCCATGTCACAAACGGATCCCATCAGCGATTATTTGACCAAGATCCGAAATGCCATTCAGGGCCGCAAGCGAAGCGTGGATGTCCCGGCGTCGAACCTCAAGCGGGACGTCACGCAGATCCTGCTTGAGCAGGGCTACGTCAAGGACTACACCAATTTCGACGATGGCAAACAAGGCATCATCCGCATCTATCTTAAGTACGACGATCAGCAGCGTAATGCGATCAGCCATCTGTCCCGCGTCAGTACGCCGGGTCTGCGCCGATATGTCGGTGTGGATAAGCTTCCGAGGGTCAAGTCGAACCTCGGGATCGCCATTCTGTCGACCTCCCGGGGTGTGATGACCAACAAACAGGCCCGCCAGCAGAACGTGGGAGGCGAAGTACTGTGCTACGTGTGGTAACCCCGTGTCAGGACTAAGCGAAGGAGCAGCAACGTGTCACGTATAGGCAGACGACCCCTCGACATCCCGGCCAACGTCACCGTGACGGTGGACGGTTCCAAAGTGACGGTCAAAGGTCCCAAGGGCGAGTTGTCCCGGCGGTTTCATCCTGAGACGATTCTGCAAGTGAAGGACAAGCAGGTGATGGTTTCGCGGAAGAACGACGCCGGGTTCCATCGAGCGCTGCACGGAACCGCTCGGGCCATTATCGCCGGAATGATCCAGGGCGTCACGGAAGGCTTTGAACGCAGGCTCGAGATTGTCGGAGTCGGGTTCAAGGCCGAGCCGAAAGGCAAAGCGGTCCAGTTCAATCTCGGTTTTTCCCATCCGATCCTCTTCCAGCCGCCGGTCGGCATCGAAGTGGCCGTTCCGGCCCCGACCAACGTGCTGGTGAAAGGCATCGACAAGCAGCTGGTCGGACAGGTGGCTTCCAAGATACGCTCGTTCCGGCTTCCGGAGCCGTACAAGGGCAAGGGCATCAAGTACGTCGAGGAAGTCGTCCGGCGCAAGGCAGGCAAAGCCGCTGCCAAGAAGTAATCGTTCCAGTACGTGAACAACGAACCAACCATCAGAGCATACCATCATGGCCGACAGAAACATTCTTAAAACCGCCAAACGCAACCGCATCCGAATGCGCGTTCGTAAACGAATTACGGGCACCGCAGAGCGGCCGCGCCTTTCGGTGTTTCGGAGTCTGTCACACATTTATGCGCAATTGATCGACGATGAAGCGGGCCGTACGGTCGTGGCCGTGTCCAGTCTTTCGAAAGCGGTCCGCGGGGAGAAGGGCGAGGGAGGAAAGGCCGGCATCGGCAAACGCGTAGGTCTGGAGCTTGCGCGGATCGCCAAGGAACGCGGGATCGAAAGCGTCGTGTTCGACCGGTCCGGATACAAGTTTCACGGCCGTGTCCAGGCGATCGCGGAAGGCGCCCGCGAAGGTGGCTTGAAGTTCTAATCGAGGAATGGATTATCATACTGTGAGGTTCGGATGAACAAGAAGAGATTCAGCCGCAAGGAAACTTCGGACACGCCCGGTGAGCTCGAGCTCAAGGAAGAACGGGTCGTGCACATTAACCGTGTGGCCAAAGTGGTGAAAGGCGGGCGCCGGTTCAGTTTCAATGCGATCGTCGTGGTCGGAGACGGAAAGGGACGCGTCGGCATCGGCCTGGGCAAGGCCAACGAAGTTCCGGATGCCATCGCGAAAGGCAAAGAAGACGCAAAGAAAAAAATGATCTTTGTTCCGCTGATGAACGGCACGCTGCCGCACGAGGTGACGGCCAAGTTCGGCGCCGGCAAAGTGTTCCTCAAGCCCGCCTCCAAAGGGACCGGGATTATTGCCGGGGCCGCCGTGCGCGCGGTCGTCGAGTCGCTTGGGGTGACCGACATCCTGACCAAATGCAAAGGTTCCTCCAATCCCCACAACGTCGTCAAGGCGACGCTGAAGGCGCTCAGCGAAGTGACCAACGCCCGGGAGATCGGATCGCGCCGCGGTATGACCGTGCAGGAAGTTTTCACCAAGTAACGTCGGAATGGAAAACACATGAAGATGCTCAAGATTACCCAGGTCAAAAGCGAAATCGGATCGATCGGCGCCCACCGCGAGACCGTGCGATCGTTGGGCCTACGCCGGATCGGACAAACCGTCTACCGGTCGGACAATCCGCAGGTGCGCGGCATGGTTGCCCACGTGGCCCATCTGGTTTCGTGTGAGGTCGTCGACCGGGAACCCGAACAGAAAAAAGGACGAACCGCGGGCTACCACGTCGTAAAATCGAAAAAGGCATAACCTAAGCGAGGTTGATTCATGGATCTCAGCAGTCTGCAATATGCACCGGGCTCGCGCAAAAAGTCCAAACGCATCGGACGCGGTGAAGGGTCCGGCCACGGCGGGACGTCGACGAAGGGCAACAAGGGTCTGAAATCGCGTTCCGGTGCGCACATGAAGGCCTGGTTTGAGGGCGGCCAGATGCCTCTGCAGCGGCGCCTACCCAAATACGGCTTTGTCAATTTGTTCAGAGTCGAGTACCAAACGCTGAACCTCGGAGCCCTGCACGCATTGAAGGGCAGCCGCGTCGACATCAAGACGCTGTTTGAGGCCGGCCTCGTGGCCCGCAAGGACCAGCCGGTCAAGTTGCTGGGCAACGGCGAGGTCCGACAGGCGTTTGATGTTGAGGTGCATGCGATCACGGACCCGGCCAGAACCAAGATTGAGAAGGCCGGCGGCAAAGTGCAAGTGCTGGGCATCCGGAAAACCAGGCTGGATAAGAAGAAACGCAAATAATCGCTCACCCACTCGACCGGTAGACCATCATTATGCTCCAGACGTTCGTCAACGTTTTCAAAATCCCGGAACTGCGCAAGAGAATCTTCTTCTCCCTCGGTGTTCTACTGATCGAACGCGTGACGGCGCATATCCCCGCACCCGGTATCAATGCGGCCGCGTTGGGCCAGTTCTTTCGTCAGGCCGAAAATACCCTGCTCAGTTTTTATGACCTGTTTGCAGGCGGCGGCCTGAGTCAGGCCACCATCGCCGCGCTCGGCATCATGCCCTACATCAGTGCCTCGATCATTCTCCAGCTCATGGGCACGACGGTGCCGTATCTCCAGAAACTGCAGAAGGAAGGGGAGGAAGGCCGCAAGAAGATCAATCAGCTGACCCGCTACGGCACCGTGTTCATTTCCGCCGTGCAGGCCCTGGGCGTCGCCACGTGGCTGTGCAGCCTGTCCGTCACCATCGGCAATCAGGAAGTCAAAGTCGTGCCCGACCAGGGGGCCATGTTCTATCTCATGACGATGGTCACCATGACGACGTGCACGATTTTCATCATGTGGCTTGGCGAGCAGATCACGGAGCGCGGCATCGGCAATGGCATTTCGCTGATCATCACCATCGGTATTCTCGCCCGGTTTCCGTCCGCCATTTTTGACGAGGCCCGCCAGATCGCCAACGGGAACCGCAACCTCATGATCGAACTCGTGCTCGTCTTCGTTTTGTTGTTCATCGTGGCGGCGATCGTGTACATCACGCAAGGCATCCGCAAGGTCCCGGTGCAGTATGCGCGGCGGGTCATCGGACGCAAGGTCTACGGCGGGCAGTCCACCCACATCCCGATGCGCGTCAACATCGCCGGTGTCATGCCGATCATTTTTGCGCAGTCGATCATGTTTCTGCCCAACACGCTGGCGACCTTCTTCCCGGGCCCGTTCTCGGAATTCATCACGGCGCATTTTTCGATCGATTCGTTGATCTACAACATGATCTTTCTCGTGATCATCGTGTTCTTTACGTATTTCTACACGGCGATCGCCATGAATCCCGTCGAGGTGGCCGATAACCTGAAGAAGCAGGGCGCTTTTATTCCGGGGATCCGGCCCGGTCGAAAGACGGCCGATTTCATCGACAACATTCTGACGCGTGTCACGCTGCCGAGCGCCGTCTTCCTCGGCATCATCGCCATTCTTCCGTTTTTCGTCCGGCACGCGACGGACGTCTCGTACAGTTTTGCCTCATTCTTCGGAGGCACATCGCTCTTGATCGTGGTAGGCGTAGCGCTGGACACGGTCCAGCAGATCGAGTCGCACCTGGTCATGCGCCACTACGACGGATTCCTGAAAACAGGCCGGATTCGGGGCAGGCGGGGATAGCGATGGTCCACCTGAAGTCAGGCAAAGAGATCGAGCGTATCCGCGAGAGCTGCCACATCGTGGTGGAAGCGCTGCACCTGGCCCGTGAGATGGTGAGGCCGGGACTGCGGCTCATCGAGCTGGATCGCGCGATCGAGGAACTGATCCGGTCACGCGGCGGGCGGCCGGCCTTCAAGGGGTATCGGGGATACCCTGCGAGCGCTTGTCTGTCGATCGACGACGTCGTCGTGCACGGCATACCCGGTCCCGACAGCGTGCTGCAGGAGGGGCAAATCCTCGGCGTCGATATCGGCGTTCACAAGGGCGGATTTTACGGCGATTCGGCGATGACGCTGCCGGTCGGCGCCATCGACGAGGAACGCAAGGAGCTGCTTCGCGTTACACGTGAAGCGTTGTATGAAGGACTCAAGCAGGCCCGCGCGGGCCAGCGGGTGCATGACATCTCCGCCGCCGTGCAGCGATACGTCGAAGCGCACGGATTTTCGGTCGTGCGAGAGTTGGTGGGACACGGGATCGGCCGGGAGTTGCACGAGGAACCGCAAGTACCCAACTACGGCAGCGCGGGTACGGGACTGAGACTCAAACCGGGGATGGTATTTTGCGTGGAACCGATGGTCAACATGGGTAAGTCGGAGGTGTATACCAGGGAAGACCAGTGGACAGTGTGCACGGCTGACGGCCGACCGTCGGCACATTTCGAGCACACGGTGGCCATCACAGACAACGGTCCCGAAGTGCTGACCAAGAACGACTTGTTCTAGAATGAACTTGATTTTGACGTTTTTTCTGATATATTGTGCATCCGTTTGTGGCAATAGGTTTTACAATAACTTAAGGGTCCAGGGGTGGCCAAAGAACAACTGATAAAAGTTGACGGGACCATCCTCGAGACCCTTCCGAATGCTACCTTCCGGGTCAAACTGGAAAACGGACACGAAGTGCTGGCCCACATATCCGGCAAAATGCGCATGAATTTCATTCGTATTCTGCCTGGAGACAAAGTGACGGTGGAACTGTCACCGTATGATCTCTCGAAGGGCCGTATCACGTATCGCTTCAAGTAACAGAGCATCAGGAGCAGCTTATGAAAGTACGGTCGTCGGTTCGCAAGATATGCGACAAGTGCAAAATCATCCGCCGCAAGGGCGTAGTGCGCGTGATCTGCCCCAACAAGAAGCATAAACAACGTCAAGGTTAGAGAAGGGAGAGTGCCGTGGCACGTATTGCAGGAATCGAGTTGCCCAAAGAGAAGCGCGCCTTCATCGGCCTGACGTACATTTTCGGGATCGGCCAGACGACGGCCCGCCGGGTGCTTGCCAAGGCCGGCGTGGATCCGATGAAGAAGATCAAGGAACTTACGGACGACGACGAGAACAAGATCCGTAACGTGATCAATACCGATCTCAAAGTGGAAGGCGCGCTGCGGAGCGAGACCGCGATGAACATCAAGCGCCTGATGGATATCGGGTGCTACCGCGGACTGCGTCACCGCAAAGGCCTGCCGACCCGGGGTCAACGGACCCGGACCAACGCGCGGACGCGCAAGGGCAAGCGTAGAACGATCGGCGGTCTGAAGAAAGTTGAAGCGAAGAAGTAATTCCGAGTCATCGAACGTTTTAAGGAGAATGGGCCTTGGCTAAACCGACTCCCCAGGCTGCGCAGCCGACAACGCGCAAGAAGAAGAAACTGATCGAATCCACGGGTATCGCGATGGTTCGGGCTACGTTCAACAACACGATCGTAACGCTGACGAATGCCAGCGGCGACGTCATCACTTGGTGTACGTCGGGAAAGATGGGTTTTCGGGGCTCCAAGAAGAGCACACCGTTTGCCGCGCAGGTGGCCGCAGAGACGGCCGCTCGCCAGGCGATGGACATGGGGTTGAGGAAGGTGGAAGTCCGCGTCAAGGGTCCGGGAGCCGGCCGCGAATCGGCCATCCGGGCACTCCAGGCGGCAGGCCTCGAGATCACGGCCATCCGTGATCTGACCCCCATTCCGCACAACGGATGCCGTCCGCCGAAACGACGTCGAGTATAATTCAATTCCCACGGGGATAGCATTTCAGGAGATCGTGAATGGCAAGATATACGGGTCCCGTATGCAAGCTGTGCAGGCGAGAAGGCGAGAAGTTGTTTCTCAAAGGCACGAAGTGTTTGACCGAAAAGTGTCCCATTGAAAAACGCAATTATCCGCCCGGTGAGCACGGAGATCGCCGCAGCAAGCCGTCCGGCTACAGCTTCCAGCTTCGGGAGAAACAGAAGGTGCGCCGGATTTACGGCATCCTGGAGCGGCAGTTCCGCACGTACTACCAGAAGGCCACGCGGAGGAAGGGCGTGACCGGTACGGTATTGCTGCAGATGCTCGAGAGTCGATTGGATAACATGATCTATCGCTTCGGGTTCGCCGGCTCGCGGTCGCAGGCCCGCCAACTGGTCCTACACCGGCACGTGGAGGTCAACGGCCGCATGGTGACGCTCCCGTCCTACCTGCTGCGTCCGGGTGACGAAGTGGCCATCCGGGAGAAGAGCAAGAAACTGGGGCTGATCCACAGTGCGCTGAAGCGCCAGAAAGAAAGCGGCCAATTGAACTGGATCGACGTGGACAAGGCCGGACTGAAAGGCAAACTCGTGTCCGTTCCGGAACGTGAACAAATCCCGGTGGACGTCCGCGAGCAGCTGATCGTGGAGTTGTATTCCAAGTAAGAGCGAATTCCGCGGTCGTTGGATTTCCCAATGATTCCAATCTCTTAACGAAGGAGATTATAAGCGTGCAAAACTGGGCCGGACTGCAGATGCCGGAGCGCATCGAACTGGATGAGTTATCCTACACCAGCACCTACGGCAAGTTCATTATCCAGCCGCTCGAGCGTGGCTTCGGGGTGACGGTTGGCAATTCACTGCGGCGGGTGCTGCTGTCGTCGTTGCCCGGAGCGGCCATTACGTCCATCAAGATCGACGGTGTGCTGCACGAATTCTCGACCTTGCCGGGTGTCACGGAAGATGTTACGGAAGTCGTTCTCAACTTGAAACAGGTCCGGTTCAAACTTCACAACAAGAAACCGGACAAGGTGGTTGTACCCTGCAAGGGACCGGGTGTGTTCACGGCGGCCGATATTCAGAAGGCATCCAGCGGCGTGGATTTCGAGATTCTCAATCCGGAGTTGCCGATCGCAACGCTGGGCCGAGAGGCCAATTTTCAGATGGAAATTCGCATCGGCCGCGGCAAAGGATGGGTGACGGCCGAGGAAAACAAGTTTCCGGACATGCCCATCGGCACCGTCCCCATCGACTCCGTGTTCAACCCGGTCAAGAACGTTCGCTACACGGTGGAGAGCACGCGTGTAGGCCAGCACACCGATTTCGAGAAACTCATTCTTGAGATTACAACGGACGGAAGTATCACCCCCGACGACGCGTTGACCATCAGCGCTCGCCTGCTGCGGGACCACCTCCAGTTGTTCATCAACTTCGAGGCGGAGGAGGAGTCACCGGAGGAGAAGATCGAAGACCAGGAGGTGCAGCGTATCCGCGGACTTCTGAGAATGAGCGTGGACGAACTCGAACTTTCGGTGCGTTCGCACAATTGCCTGCGCGCCGCCGGCATCAAAACCATCGGCGATCTGGTGAGCAAGAACGAATCCGAGATGCTGAAATACCGCAACTTTGGAAGGAAATCGCTGACGGAGTTGACCAAGATCCTCGAAGAGCGCGGGATGCATTTCGGCATGGACGTGTCGAGATACCTCAACGGCGACGAATAACAGCTTTTTGAACAGGGACGGTCCCATATGAGACATCAAAAACGAGTCAAGAAATTAGGCGTGGATTCGGGGCACCGAAGGGCCCTGATGCGCAATTTGTGCAACGACCTGTTCCGCCATAAGCGGATCGTAACGACCGTGGCAAAAGCGAAGGCCGCACGCACGCAGGCGGAACGTCTCCTGTCCTTCGCCAAACGGGGCGATCTTACGGCCCGGCGGCTCCTGATCAGCCGGCTCGGAAAACAGCACTTGCTGTCCAATTATCGCCACACGACGGACAAGAAAGAGCAGCAACGAACCGTCATCGGGGAACTCGTCGACGAGATCGGCCCAAAACTGCGTGCGCTGGATGAGGCGCGTAAAGAAAAGAACCCCGGGTACACAGGCGGCGGTTATACCCGTATCCTCAAACTCGGCCAGCGTAAGGGAGACGGTGCGGAACTGGCGGTGCTGGAGATCGTGGGATACGAAAAAGAAATCGTCGAACGGAGAACGAAGGCCATCGAAGAGCGTGAAGCCAAGCAAAAACGCCGGATGTCCCTCGCCGAACGCATCAAGGCCAAGAAGGAAGAACTGCAGAAGAAATAACGCGTCCCCGGACTAACGAGGAACGTCCAGCCCATGCTACAGAAAAAGAAGAGTGCGAAGGCCGAGACAGAAGAGCCGAAAAGGAAACCGGCCAGGAAACCGGCCGCCCGCAGCATCAGCCGCAAAGCGGCATCTCCTACCCGTAAAACACCTGCGAAAGCGACGAAGCCGAGCAAGAAAGAAACCGTGGAAGTCGAGACTCGGGAAGTCGTAACGGAACATACGGCCGAATCAACCGCCAAAATCCAGTGCTTCAATCGTCGACGCAAGCTGGTCTGTGCACATCTGCTGCTCCCTCTGCACAAGTGCATGGCCAAAACCATAGCGCCCGGACGATGGGCCAGTGTGCGCATCGGCAAGAAACGACGCTGCGGTCTCTACGAAGAAACGGCGTATGCGACCGAGAAGAGCTGACGGCTTGACGAAACGAGTACGCAGGAGGCGATCACGGAGGTGGTTGCCTTTTTTGTTTATGGCGTTGATCGGGGCGACGGTATTGGCCCAGGAAACAAAACCCGTCCGGGCCCTCTGGGTCGTACGCGACGTACTCCGAAACCGCTCCGCGATCGACGGTTTGATCGACGATGCGGCAAAAGGAAAGTTCACCGACCTCTACGTGCAGGTGAGGGCAAGGGGCGATGCCTTCTACCCGAGCCGCTATGCGCCAGCCGCAGAAAACATGGACACGATCTTCGACCCGCTGGCGTACCTCTTGCAACAGTCAGCAGGAAGACCGTTTCGCGTGCACGCCTGGCTCAACGTATTCTACGTGTGGTCGGCCGCACACAACCCCGGCGACTCGTTTCACGTCGTCTATCGACACCCGGATTGGAGTGCGGTTTCCGAGTCCGGCCGGTCCATGGTAGATGAGGGCACAAGGAAACTCCAGAGCCGAAACCTCGAGGGTATCTTCCTGACGCCGGCAGCGGACGAGTACAAAGGGCAGTTTCTGGCCATTGTGGAGGAACTGCTCACTCGCTATCCGCTGGCGGGCATCCATCTGGATTACATCCGGTACCCGGACGCCCGGTACGACTACTCCATGGCCATGAGGGCCAAGTTCATCCTGTCGTATCACGTGGATCCGGTTTCCACTTCGGTCGCGGAGGACCGCTGGTTGGCTTCCCGCTGGAAGGCCTTTCGCCAGCAGGAGTTGACGCATTTCGTAGAGGGCGTGCGGCAGACCACGAAGCGACTCCGGCCGGCCGCGATCCTCAGCGCTGCCGTCTTTGCCGACCCTTCCGATGCGCAGGACCGCGTCTTGCAGTCCTGGACCGAATGGATACAATCGGGCGCGATTGATTATGCCGTTGCGATGAACTATGCGGCGGACGCGCGCGAGTTTGAGAATCGCCTGAATACGCTCCGCCTGGCCGTCGGTGATTCAATCATGGCCGAAAGGGTCATAGTGGGAGTCGCTCTATACAACCAGTCGGTTCGAGGCGCCCTTGACAAGCTTAAGCGCATTCGATCGTATCGGGTCAGAGGTACGTCTGTGTTCTCGTACGAGATTCTTCGCACGGACCGCGCGTATTTTGACAGGTTGATCAAGGAGTCGCCGTGATCGACGTTCGTCGTGCGGAGGCATCCGATATTCCGTTCCTCGCCGACTGCAATTGCCGCATGGCCTGGGAGTCCGAAGAAAGGAAACTCGATCCGGACACGGCGCGTTCCGGAGTGGAGGGTCTGTTTCAGCATCCGGAATATGGGTTTTATGTTCTGGCGGAGGACCGGGGCAAACTGGTGGGACAATTGATGATCACGTTCGAGTGGAGCGATTGGCGCAACGGTCTTTTCTGGTGGATCCAGAGCGTCTTCGTGCTACCGGAAGCGAGACGTCAGGGGGTCTACAGGACCCTGCACGAGTATGTCCGACGGATCGCGCGGCATACACCCGGTGTGTGCGGCCTGCGACTGTACGTCGACCGCAACAACAGCTCCGCCCGTGCAACCTACACCCGATGCGGCATGGCCGAATGCCGCTACGACCTGTTTGAGGAGCTGTTTCCGTCGCCGAACGGTGAATGAGCTTGTAATGATTGTACTTGCAATTAAAACTCCCATTTTCTATATTGCCCGTCCCAAAACAGTATCGCGCCCGCACAGGCGCATCACGCAACCCCCGCTTCCGGGGCAGAAAAGGAGATTTGTGAGGACCCCGTGCTCCTCGGCCCGCTGAGGAAAGTCTTCGCAAAGCAAAGAACGTAATGTCCGAACCAACCACCCTAAACCTTAAACGTGACTACGGGAAGACAATCATTCCCTACGATCAATTCAAAGAAACCCGCCACTCCGACTACGACGACAGCGAGTTCAATCAGTACCGGGAAATGTACGAGCGAACCCTCAATTCCATCTCTGAAAAAGAGATCATCAAGGGCCGCATTCTCACCATCGGGATCAACGAAGTCAAAGTTGATATCGGATTCAAGAGCGAGGGCATCATCCCCACCACTGAATTCGGGAACAACCTGGACCAGTTCAAGGTGGGTGACACCATCGAAGTATATCTCGACAACATAGAAGACAAGGACGGCCAGATTATTCTGTCCCACAAGAAGGCCGATTTCCTGCGTGTGTGGGAGAAGATCACCCGGCATTACGAAACCGGAGACGTGGTCAACGGGACGATCACAAAGCGAATCAAAGGCGGTATGGTGGTCAACGTTATGGGCGTCGACTGCTTCCTGCCCGGCTCGCAGATCGACGTGAAACCCATTCGCGATTTTGATGCGTATCTGGGCCGGGAGATGCAATTCAAGATCGTCAAGCTGAACAACCTGCGAAAGAACGTTGTGGTGAGCAGCCGCGTTCTGATCGAAGAAGCCACGAAAGGGCAGCGGGAAAAGATCCTCAACGAATTGCATAAGGGCCAGATCCTGGAAGGGACCGTCAAGAATATCACGGACTTCGGCGCTTTCATCGATCTCGGCGGTGTGGATGGCCTGCTGCACATTACAGACATGTCGTGGGGCCGCGTCAAACACCCCTCTGAGATCGTCAAACTCGACGAGCGCGTTCGGGTCATGGTCATCGACTTCAACGAACAGAAGGACCGCATCTCACTCGGCATGAAGCAAATGCAGCCGGAACCGTGGGCTGAGGCGGCGAACAAGTATCCGGCAGGGACGCTCGTCAAGGGACGGGTCGTTTCCATCACAGACTACGGTGCCTTTATCGAGATCGAAAAGGGCATTGAAGGCCTCATTCACATCTCGGAAATGTCCTGGAACCAGACGGTCAAGCACCCCTCCCAGATGTTCGCCCTCGGCGACGATGTCGAAGCGGAAGTGGTCAGCATCGTGCCGGACGAACGAAAGATATCCCTTTCCGTGAAGAAACTGCAGAACGATCCCTGGGACCTGGTGGAAACCAAGTATCCCCTGGGGAGCAAGCACACCGGACGCGTACGCAACTTGACCAATTTCGGTGTGTTTGTGGAATTGGAACCCGGGATCGACGGTCTGGTGCATATTTCCGATCTTTCCTGGACGCGCAAGATCCGAAATCCGGCAGAAGTCGTGAAGAAGGGCGATGAGATGGAAGTCGTGATCATGGGCATCGACAAGGAGAACCGCCGTATCTCGATGAGCCACAAGCACATCGCCGACAACCCGTGGGATGGATTCCAGGAAGTATACGGCAGCGGGGCAGAGACGACCGGCAAGGTCATGCGAACGATCGAAAAAGGCATCATCGTAGAGTTGCCGCTCGGAGTGGAGGGTTTTGTTCCCTCGTCTCACCTTCCGAAAAGCGACAAGAAAGACGCGATCGCAGAAGGTACGGAGATGCACCTGGTCGTGATCGAATTCGACAAGGAAAACAAGAAGATCGTACTTTCGGCGACACAGTACGAAAGAAGCCGGGAAGCGAAGATACTGCAGGATTATCAGGCCCAGCAGGCGGCCACGGAGGGAACAACGGGCGAGACGCCGAACGCCTGATCAGCCGTAATAGAATACAGAAGAAGGGTTGGATGCTCTGTCGTTCAGCCCTTTTTTTGTTGGGACGGTACCATGACGGATATGCTGATGTACGAGCGGGAATGCTGGAACCACGGATTCAGGCATGTGGCGGGGGTGGATGAGGCGGGCCGCGGTCCGTTAGCCGGACCGCTGGTGGTGGCGGGGGCCATTTTCGAACCGGGCTTCATCATCGAGGGCGTGACGGATTCGAAGCAGCTGTCGGAGACGGAGCGGGAGGGATTTTTCGACGTCATCCAGCGCAGGGCCCTTGCGTTTCATATCGAGATCGTCAGTCCGCAGGTCGTGGACCGGATGAATATTCTGCAAGCTTCCCTTCACGGCATGCGCCTGTGCGTAGAACGCATGCCGCTCAAGGCGGACTATGTCCTGATCGACGGTAATCACGAAGCGTTTCCGAGGAACAGCTATTATACTTCACGTCAACGACCCGTTGTTAAAGGAGACAGCCTCAGTTTTGCGATCGCCGCCTCATCCATCCTCGCCAAGGTGACGAGAGACCGGCTGATGGTGGAATACGACAAGGTCTTTCCCGCCTATCGCTTCGCGCGCCACAAAGGCTACCCCACGCCCGAGCACATCGAGGCCCTGCGCCTTCACGGACCTTGCGTTATCCACCGCAAGACGTTCTGCGCGGCTATCCTGAATCCTCAGCTCGATCTGGAACTCTGACGCTCAAATTCCAGGCTGGATAGAAACTCGCGAAAGACCTGATTGAGAATTTCCGGTTCTTCCATCATTGGCATATGACCGCTTCGCGGAATCGTCCGGATGGTTGCGGTGGGTGCAAGCATGCCCATGGATTCCAACCGGTCAGCGGCCACGAAGGGGTCGTCCGAGCCTGCGGCAATCAACCAGGGAACCGGCGACGTTTTCAGCACGCCGCTGCGGTCCGGACGGTTCGCCATGCCTTGCAGGGCCGTCAGGATACCTTCGACGGAGGCCGATTCCATAATCCCGCGTAGGCGGGATTGAAGATTCACAGTGTCCGTTCGGTTCGGCGATAGCAGTTTATCGAGCATGGCAGATACAACGATGCCGGTCCCTTCCCGGCGTACCCGCTCCATCATCTTCAAGCGGCCTTCACGGGCTTCCGGCGTATCGGCGAACGGGTGGCTGCCGATCAAGCCCGCTGCGGTCAGCCGATCGGGGTGCTGCTCGGCCAATGCCAGGACGACGTAACCTCCCATCGAATGCCCGAAAACGGAGGCCTGCGAAATTCCGAGAGAATCCATCAGTCGTGCGAGCGCGTCTGCATAGTGCTCCATGCCGACAAACGACGACGAAGAGTTTTTCCCGAATCCGGGAAGGTCCGGTGCGATCACGCGATAACGGTCGGTCAATACTCTCTGGGAAAACCAGATCGACCGGCTCAACGGGTAACCGTGCACCAGCACGATCGCAGGTCCGCGTCCCTCGTCCGTGTACGAAAGAGTTTCCAGGATCAATACGCCTTCGCAAAGATAACCTGCACGTCCGTCTCCTTACCCGTCAATATGCAGCGGCCTTTTTCCCCGCTTTGTTCCAACGGAACGCAGCGAATCGTGGCTTTCGTTTCTTCCTTGATGTGGTCCTCATCGGATCCGCTGCCTGCCCAGAAACAACGTGCAAAACCCTCCTCCTTTTCCATGATCGATCGCAGATCTTCGTAGGCCTTGACCGCTATCGTGTGATCGTCGCGGAACCGCCGGGCGCGATCGAACAGGTTTTGCTGCACCTCTTCCAGCAACAGAGGTACGCGCGTCCCGATCTCGCTGTTCTGCAGCGCGATCTTATCGTTCTTATTCATCTTGTCGCGGCGGGCGCACACAACCTGCCCTGCGGCGACATCCTTTGGGCCCACTTCGATCCGAACCGGAACACCTTTCAACTCCCATTCGTTGAACTTCCATCCCGGCCGGTATTGTTCGCGGTCGTCGACGTGAACCCGAAGGCCCGCCTGCCAGAGTTCGGTGCGGATACGCTGGGCAACTTCCGTCGTTTGTGACCGTTCGTGGTCCTCCTTGAATATCGGAACGATCACAACCTGGATCGGCGCCAGCCGCGGCGGGAGCACCAATCCCTGGTCATCGCTGTGGGCCATGATCAACGCTCCGATCAAACGCGTGCTGACTCCCCAACTGGTGGCCCATACGTACTGCAGTTCTTTGTTCTGATCCTGATAGCGTACGTCGAAGGCCCTGGCAAAATTTTGGCCCAGGTTGTGAGACGTGCCGGCCTGAAGGGCCTTCCGGTCCTGCATCATGGCTTCGATGCAGTAGGTGTGCAGGGCGCCGGCGAATTTCTCCGCTTCCGTCTTCTTCCCGTAATAAACCGGGAGGGCCATGTGCTCTTCCGCAAAGCGACGGTACACATGCAGCATCCGGACCGCCTCCTCTTCGGCCTCCTCATACGTCGCGTGGGCCGTGTGGCCCTCCTGCCAGAGGAACTCGGTAGTGCGAAGAAACAGGCGGGTTCGCATCTCCCATCGGACAACATTGGCCCATTGATTGATGAGTATCGGGAGATCGCGGTACGACTGAATCCACTTCTGGTACATGCTCCAGATGATTGTTTCGGATGTCGGGCGGATGTAGAGATTCTCCTCCAGCTTCTTGCCGCCCCCGTGCGTTACGACCGCACATTCCGGCGAGAAGCCCTCGACATGCTCTTTCTCCCGAGTCATGAAGCTTTCCGGAATGAATAGCGGAAAATACGCATTGACGTGGCCGGTCTCTTTGAACATGCGGTCCAGCGTCTGCTGGATCAACTCCCAGATCGCATATCCGTTGGGCCGGATGACCATGCAACCCTTCACCGGGGCGTAATCCGCGAGTTGGGCCTGAACAACAAGGTCGATATACCACTGCGAATAATCCTGCGCGCGTGGGGTGATCTTCTCAGCCATGGGAACTCCTGTTCGTGTGCGATGTCGCTGGGAAAGGGCCTATCGGACGGGGATGGGGTTCGGCAGCCGGTCTGGAACCAGCATGGAGAATTCCGGTTTCATCTTAACGTGAAACGTCGTACGCCCGGCGGGACTCGAACCTGCAACCTTTGGCTCCGGAGGCCAACGTTCTATCCATTGAACTACGGGCGCGAATAATCATGTCTGCTTGCGCCCGGCGGGACTCTCCGCCAGGTCGGATTAGCCTCTGGCCGAGAACCTGCAATCCCGACGGTTTCCGTCGGGACCAACGTTCTATCCATTGAACTACGGGCGCGAATAATCATGTCTGCTTGCGCCCGGCGGGACTCTCCGCCAGGTCGGATTAGCCTCTGGCCGAGAACCTGCAATCCCGACGGTTTCCGTCGGGACCAACGTTCTATCCATTGAACTACGGGCGCGAATAATCTTGCCTTGCGCCAAAAATCGGGCCATAAGGTATCTATTCTCTACGCGAAATTCAAGAACTATCGGAAAAATAGCCCTTTGCAATCTCCAGCAATTTTCCTATATTACGCCGCTTTAGGGAACATCCTATGCTCCGTTCGATCTTCAAAGCCAAAATACATCGCGCGCGTGTCACGCAGTTGGATCTCCATTATCACGGCAGCATTACGATCGATCAGGATCTAATGGATCTTGTCGATCTCTATCACAACGAACGAGTCCAGGTGGTCAATGCCAACAACGGAGCGCGGCTGGAAACGTACGTCATTGCCGGCAAGCGCGGGAGCCATGTGGTCGGTCTAAATGGACCTGCGGCCCGGCTTGCCATGCCCGGCGACATTATATCGATCATTTCCTACGTGCTGGCCGACGACCGGGAGGCCCGAACCCTGAAACCGCGCGTGATCCTTCTGAACGACCGAAACGAGGTTGTCGAAAACCACGTCATTGCGTCGCACGGAGAGATTTCCGGCCACGGTTAACTAAGGCACCAGAGCACGAAAACCCACCTGATACACCTCCCCGCCGCTTGAAAACGACTGATAGATCCCGTGCTGTGTGAACAGCCGTTGGACGGCGCGAGCTACGCGTCCGGCCAGCACGGTACTGTTGGCTTCGACATTCGGCTCGTACGGCGAAACGTATTCCGTATACGCCGCAGATAGCTCCACTTCCTTGACGACCCACTTCGGCCACTTGCCGGTCGATCCGTGGGCGGGCTTTTTCACGAACAACCGGATCGAATCGGCGACAAACGGGCGGCTGCCAGCAAAAGACAACCGATCGACTAACAGATTCAGAGCCTGAAGAGTGTCAAGCCACGCGGCGCCACGGCAGGTACCAAGGCCACGGACCTCGAGCGAACGGTTTATGGTCTGAAACAGAGTGATGGGCAGCAAACTGTCCGCGATGCCGGATGTTCCTTCGCACGACGAGCCTTCACCGCACGCCAGCGTGTCCACTCGACTCAATTCGCCGTACAACTGAAAGAAGGATCCGGCGGACAGGCGGTTCCGGACAAGGACGCGCCGGCCCTCCCGGTATTGATAGTAGATCACGAAACCGTTAGCATAGAGACTGAAGGATGGGGCGCTCAGTTCCGTACCGACCAATGCGGCAGCTCCACCCCGAGTTTGTTTTCTGAACACTACAGACCACGGTTCGTGGTTCTCCAGCAGTGAGCCCCTGCTGCATCCTTCCAGGAGCCACCACAGGATCAACGTCCATGCGGCCGGTCTAAGCGCCGTTTTCATGGGTCACGATGTCGAGCAGTTGCACGATGTCGGTCAGTTCATAGTCGGCGCCGGATTCCCGTGTATTGAAGATATCGCCGTATCGAGCAAAAGCTGTCTTCATACCCAATTGCCGGGCCCCGACGACGTCTCGTTCGGCCCAGTCGCCCACCATCAAGGCTTGCGGGGCGGGCACGCCGATCAGCGACAGGACCTTGCGAAACGGAGCAGGATGAGGTTTGAGCTCGTGCGTGTCCTCGTACGTTACCACCGCGTCGAATGTGTGGTGCAGTTTCAGGTAGCACAGCCGAAGCCACGCTTCGCGCGCCGGTGCATCGCTGACCACCGCGAGCTTGATCGCTCGTTTGACCAGCTCCATCAACGTGCCGTACACATGCGGATACGTGACCAACGCCGCCTCGCGCGCCTGCCGATAAGCGACGATGCCCGCGGCAAGGATGCGGTGATCGATCTCTTCCTGCACGTCCAGCAGCAGGTCGTCAAACACTTTCTGGTATTCCATGCCGCGTTCCCGGTAGATCGCATGAATCCTCGAAAGTGTCTCCTCTGTGGACAGCGGCAGGCCCGCATCCACCATGGCCTCCGCGGCACTTCTCACGGCACGCTCCTTCATGTTCATGAAGTCCACCAGCGTATTGTCGAGATCAAAAACGACGGCGTGGATCATTGCGTCAATGGATATCGTACACTTGCTTGCGCACCGCAATGTTCAGCGCGATGGCAATGAGCGTACAGTTGGTCAAGAGGGCCGTCCCTCCGTAACTGATAAACGGAAGCGGGATCCCGGTCACCGGCATGATCCCGGTTGTCATGCCGACGTTGACAAATACCTGAAAGGCGAACAACGAGGCGATACCTACGAGGGTAAGACTGCAGAATTTGTCGTCCACAACATCCGCAATCATGATAAGGCGCAGAATCAGCACGGCAAACAAGCCCAGCACCACAAGACATCCCATCAATCCGAATTCTTCCCCGATAACGGCGAATATGAAGTCCGTATGCTGCTCCGGCAGAAACTGCAGCTGCGTCTGGGTGCCCTCCAGGAGACCCTTGCCGGTCAAACCGCCGGAGCCGATCGCGATCCTTGATTGAAGCACCTGATATCCTGCACCCTTGACGTCGCGTTCCGGATTGATGAACGTGAGGATGCGTTCTTTCTGGTAGTCCTTGAGCGAATCCCACAACGGCTCCGACGACAGGCCCACGATGATGTTCAACAACAGCACGGCCAGGATCAGTTTGGCGGGGCGCCGGGAGAAATAGAGAATCACAACGACGGCGAAGAGGGTCAGCATGAAAACCTCGAAACTGTAGCCGCTGGAGATATGGATCAATACGGTGGCGATCGGGGAGAACAGTACAAAGATGGAAAACAGAGAGATGCCGTGCCAGTACAGGATCGGAAGTGTGACGCACCCTACACACAAAGCGGTACCGAGGTCGGGTTGTTCCATGATCAACATCATCGGAAGGAGGGCGACGGAAAAAACGATGGCGATGCTCTTCGGGCTGGACGTGTTCACTCGATAGAGGGTCATCATACGCGCAATGGCAAGGATGGTCGTAATTTTCGCGAGTTCGGAAGGTTGGAAACTCAGGGGTCCCAGCGCGAACCAACGCTGAGCGCCGTATCGTACGGACCCCGTCACGAGAACGAGGACCAGCAGCAACACCGAAAACGAGTACAACCACAGGGTGGCGCTGTCGATAATACGAATCGGCAGCAACACCACGAGAACGATCAAGACCAGTCCGATCCCAAGGTGGACGAGTTGTTTAATGAAATTAAACCGTTGTTCGGCGTCGCCGCCGTGCGTGGCGCTGTAGATGGTCAGCAAGCCGACACCGATCAACAGCAAGGCCGGTACCAGAACGAAGTAGTCCAGGTCGCGCAGGAAGTTCCTTATTTTCTCGACGATCATAGGTGTTTCACGGTTTAAACGAGGTCACCTGGTAATCCGTCAGCGTCTGGAACGTCCTCTCCTTCAGTAGACCGGGATCGAACGGATTTCGTCCGCGAATGCTGCTGAAATAGTAGGACATGACACGGGCAGACATCGGAGCAGCCACGTCGGAGCCTTCGCCGCCGTTTTCCATCAAGACCACGACGGCGATCTCCGGATTGGTGTAGGGAGCAAAGCCGATGAACCAGCCGTGATAATTGCCGTGCACGTTCTCGGCAGTTCCGGTCTTCCCGGCGGCGTGGACGGCCTTGATGGCCGCTTTTTTTCCGGTACCCGAGTAGGCGTTGACAACCGTCCACATGGCGTACCGAATCAGGTCCATGTGCTCGGATCGCACCGGCACCCGATGTTGTGTGAATTCCGCCTTGTGAATGCCGGCCTGGTCCTCGACGTACCGCACAAAATGCGGTGTATAGTACGTTCCGCGATTGGCAAAGATCGAGACATACTGTGCCATCTGAACAGGCGTTACGAGGATTTCCCCCTGGCCGATGCCGAGATTGACGACAGTTCCCGCTTTCCAGTTATCCCGGCCGTATCGGCTGTCGAAATAGTCCGTCGTTGGAATGAGCCCCCTCCGTTCATTGGGAAGATCGACGCCCGTCATTTCGCCGAGCCCGAACATGCGCGCGTACCGGGCAAGTTTGTTGATCCCCAGTTTCCATGCCAGATTGTAAAAATAAATATCGCACGACTGTGTGATGGCGTACGACAGGTTCACCCCGCCATGGCCGTACGGATTCCAACATCGGAAGCGGTTACCGCCGAGCATGAACACGCCCTTGCATGAAAAATAGGTTTCGGGCGTGACCAGGCCTTCCTCCAGTCCGGCAACGGCGGTGATCATCTTGAACGTTGAGCCCGGCGCGTAGCCGCTCTGAACGATACGATTGAACATCGGTTTGTCCGGATTCTCGTTCAATTCCTTCCACTTATCCACCGTGATGCCGTTCACAAACCACAGTACGTTGTAATCGGGTTTGCTGGTCGCGGCCAGTATCTCTCCCGTACGGACGTCCATGACGATAATGGAACCTTTCTGGCGACCCATGATGGCTTCGATGTACCGCTGCAGATCCATATCGACGGTCAGATAGAGGCTGTAACCGTCCAGCGGGCGTTTGACCGTTCCCAGATCGCGGACGATGGTTCCGCGTGCGTCGACAAGGAACTGGTGGTATCCTTTTTCACCGCGCAGTTCGATCTCGTAGAATTTTTCCACACCGCTGGCGCCGACGTTCTCCCCAATCTTGTAGTCGGTGTTGGCAAATTCTCCCGTCCGGTAGTAGCTGATGCGGTTCTCCGTGATCTGGCTGAGATAGCCTATCACATGCGGCATCGTGATGGTCGGAAGGTAAATACGATGGATCTCTACCCGGTAGCTGATGCCCGGATGGTCCTCTTTTTCCTCCTCGAGGCGGGAGATGACGTGGAACGGCACATTCTCCTTGACGGTAACCGGCGCGAACGGCCAGACCCCGATCAATCGCTCGCGAATTTGACCGACGGGCATGTCCAGACGGTTCGCCAGATACTCGAATTCGCCCTCTCGCATCGTATCGAAGGCGGCGGGTGTGATCTGAACGGAAAAGGTGGGTTGATTGTCGACAATCAACCGTCCGTATCGGTCGTAGATCAGACCGCGAGCCGGAATCTGGTCGATGGTGAGCGTTGCGTTCTCGTCCGCCCGTTCGCGGTAGAGACGGTGGTCCACTATTTGAAGATAGACCAGTCGGCCGACCAGCACAAGTCCGCAGCCCAGCAGGAACACCAAGAGCACGAGACTTCGCGTATTCAACCTGCGTTCCTTTCAGAAATCGTACTGAACATCGTATCGAACGTATTCGATCCACCGCCGCGGCAGAGCCATCCACAGCAGGTACGCCACGACCAGATTGTACAGGGCGTTCGGCATGGCCAGTCTCCAGAACAAAGGCGCCCATTCAAGACGGGACCCGAGCGTTTGGACGAAGTAGAAGGCCGCATCGTGGAACAAGGACAACGAAAACACGACAAAAGGAAAGTAATACTTTTCGACCAACAACACACGCCGGTTGAGAAAAAATCTGGCGCAGAAGCCGACCACGGTCTTGCACAGCGTATAAAGTCCGTAGAACTGGATCAGCACATCCTGCAGGAAACCGGCGGCGAATCCCGCCAGGGAACCGGGTGTCGGGCCCAGCCGCAGTCCTACGAAAGCGGTGAAAATGAGCATCAGATCCGGCGTATTGTCTCCGATTGCCAGATACGTTGTCGTGAAGGAAACCTGCAGAGTGTACATTAGCAGTCCGGCCATCAGAAGAACGAGGATCAGCTTGTTTCGTTTTCTCATCGGACGGCCGGTCTATTCTTCCCCAAAAAAGTTCTTTTCAAAATCTCGGCCGGAAGACAATTCCTTCACCGTGTCCATCACTACGAAGACTTCCTCCAGTGTATTGAAGTCGGCCGAGGTTCGTACCCGGATGTCCTTGAACAGGCCGGCCACTTCGTTATTGACCGATGTCACGACTCCGACCCGGAAATTCGGCAGGAAGTACTCGCTGTACTCCGAGGTCAGGACCACGTCACCGAGACGCACATCGAGGTTCTTCAGGACACCGTAGAACCCCACTTCGTTGGCATCTCCGAGCCAGTAGACGATGCCGTTCAGACGTGTTCGCTGTATGCGGGCGGCCACTCGAAAGCTCCTGTCCAGCATCAGCCGGCAAACGCTGTACTCGGGACTCGTTTCGATCACCTTGCCAACCAGGCCCCGATCGTTGATCACGTTGAGATTGGTGCGGATCCCGTCCCGTTCTCCGCGATCGAGGACGAGGGTGTTCCGGTCGATGGACCGTGTCCGCATGATGACCGCCGCCGGCTGCGTCTTCAGAGGAAAACGTTCCTGAAAACGCAACAAATGTCGCAGCTTGATGTTCTCGAGGTAGGCGTCTTCGAGCAATATGTTCTGCCGGGCCAGATCCATGTTGCGACGTTCCAGCCGTTCGATGGCTTCGCGGTCCTGCGTACCGTGCACCAGCCCACCGAACCGCCAGGCAAGGTCGGTGGTCACGCCCATGATCCGGCGGCGGAGGAAGTCGATCTGCGGATTGCGGTTGGTCTGCAGCAGCAAGACCGCGAGGACGATGAGCAGGAGGAACAGGAGATAGGAGCGGTAGGTGGCGAGGATTTCGAAGAAGCCGGAGACGTAATTTCGTATCTGCCAGTACATCCGCGATGGGATCGAGTTGAGGGACCCGACCGATTAGTATTTCTTGCCCTTGAGGATCACCTGCTGGTATTTCGACAGATTTTCGAGCACCCGACCGACGCCGCGTACGACGGCGGTCAGCGGATCGTCGGCGACGATCGTGGGCAAACCGGTCTCCTTCTTGATCCTCTCGTCGAGGCCCTTGATCAGCGCTCCACCCCCGGTCAGGACGATTCCCCGGTCCAGAATGTCCGACGCCAGTTCGGGTGGCGTGCGTTCCAGTGTCATCTTCGTGGCTTCGACGATTTTGGCGATCGGCTCATTGAGCGCCTTGCGGACCTCGCGGGAATCCGTTTTCATCGTGCGGGGAATCCCCGATACGATGTCGCGGCCTTTGATCTCCATACCGATTTCCTGCGGCAACGGTACCGCCGATCCGAGCGTACACTTGATCTCTTCGGCCGACTGTTCCCCGAGCAGCAGGTTGTGCTGGATCCGGAAGTACTGGATGATGGCCCGCGTCATCTCGTCGCCAGCGATCTTGATGGAGACGTCGCACACGATGCCGCTCAGCGCGATGACTGCGATCTCCGCCGTGCCCCCGCCGATGTCCATGATCATGGAACCCCGGGATTCTTCGATATCGATGCCTACTCCGATCGCCGCCGCCATCGGCTCGGGAACGAGATATACTTCCTTGGCGCCCGCGTGTTCGGCCGAATCCCGTACGGCCCGCTGCTCCACCATCGTGATGCCACTGGGAACGCCTACGACGACGCGTTTCCCCATGAACCTAGCCGGGCTCACCTTTCGGATGAATTCCTGAAGCATGAGTTCGGTCATCTCGAAATCGGCGATGACCCCGTCCCTCAGCGGCCGGACCACGTTGAGTTCTCCGTGCGTGCGGCCCATCATTTCCTTTGCTTCTTTACCGATGGCTACCATCTTGGTCGTGCGTCGTGAGATGGCGACGATGGAGGGCTCGTTGATCACAATGCCTTTGTTCTGGACGTACACGAGCGTGTTGGCCGTGCCCAGGTCGATGGCGATTTCGTTGTTAAAGATGTTGAAGAAGCTCATGGGCGGGAGGACTCCGTGTTGCTCGGTTGGTCAGTGTCTGAAGTGACGGACGGAGGTGAAAACCATGGCCAGGTCCTGCTCGTTTGCCGCGGCGATGACCTCTTCGTCTTTGACGGATCCGCCCGGCTGGATCACGGCCGTGGCGCCGGCTTTGGCCGCAGCATCCACGCCGTCACGGAACGGAAAAAACGCGTCCGACGCCGCCGCGGCGCCTTTGAGACGGAGGCCGCTCTTCTGGGCCTTCCACACCGCGATCTCCGAAGCGTCCACCCGGGACATCTGGCCGGCCCCAATGCCCAGCGTGCGGTCCGAATCACAGTAGACGATAGCGTTGGATTTCACATGGGTGACGATCTTCCAGCCGAACAGCATCGCTTCTTTTTCCGAAGGGGAGGGTGCCCGACGGGTGACCACTCGCCACTGGGCGGAATCGGACGGGTCGAGGGACAGCGTATCCGTCTGCTGAACGAGGTAGCCGTCGAGCGCCTTTCGGACTTCCGGCAAACGGCCGATATCGGCACGATAAGCGGAGAAGTCATAGCGGATCAAGCGCAGGTTTTTCTTCTTCCGGAGGACTTCCAGCGCGGCCGGTTCGAAATCAGGCGCGAGGATGGCCTCCACAAATACTTCTGCAATATCGTGTGCCGTCCGGGCGTTCAGGGGACGGTTGAAGCCGATCACGCCTCCGAACGCCGAGACGGGATCGGTCTCCCGTGCATTCAGGTACGCCCGATACAGATCGTCGTGCACGGCGGCGCCGCACGGATTCGTATGTTTGACGATCACACAACAGGGCTTGTCGAACTCCGAAACCACGCGGGCGCACGCGTCCAGATCCATAAGGTTGTTGTAGGAGAGTTCCTTGCCGTGCAGCTGTTCGTGCCGCAGGTCCCGATGCGGCGCGGCGAAATAGAAGGAAGCTTTCTGGTGGGGATTCTCCCCGTAACGTAGAGCTTGGACTTTGTCCAGACTCAGGACAATACGCTCCGGCCATTCGTCCCCATAGACTTTCCGGCGACGGGCGAAATAATTGGCGATCAACGCATCGTAGTGTGCCGTGTGCTCGAATGCCTTGACCATGAGGCGAAACCGTGTGGCCTCGGACACGCTGCCCTGCATCTTGAGTTCCTCCAGAACACCGGCGTAGTCGTTGGGATCGACGAGGACGATGACGTGTCGGTAGTTCTTGGAGGCCGAGCGGATCATCGCCGGTCCACCGATGTCGATGTTTTCCATGGCCGTTTCGAGCGAAACACCGCCGCGTTGGATCGTTGCTTCGAACGGATACAGGTTGATTGCGACGAGATCTATCATACGAACGCCGTGGGCCGCGGCGTCCGACATGTGAGACGGATGATCCCGCAAGGCAAGCAGGCCGCCGTGGATCTTCGGATGCAGTGTCTTCACCCGTCCGTCCATCATCTCTGGAAAACCCGTCAGGTCGGCCACCGGTGTCACCGGGAGCTTGTAGGATTTCAGGAATTCGGCCGTTCCCCCCGTGGAGACGATTTCGACGCCCAGACCATGAAGCGTTCCGGCCAGTTCCTCCGCGCCTGTCTTGTCGGATACCGAGATCAGTGCCGTCTTAAGCATGATAGGTGTCGTAAAAACATGAAATCATTTGATTTAAACAAGCGGCTCCAATGTAGGGAACGGGTCAGAAAAAAGCAAGGGATTTGGCCCTCGTCAACCTGCGCGCA
>JBBIJR010000038.1:0-32556 GCA_037445875.1 Bacteroidota bacterium
TCCCTGTAATAGCTAATGAATGTACGGCTCAATCGTCTCAATTACCAGACAAGACTGGAGAACTTGTCGAACAGAGGTCGCAGAAGCACCGGGACCACTCGTTCTATCCAACCGCTACGGATCGTCTACACCGACAATGCCGGCTTGGACCGCTACTCGGCCGGCATAACCGCGTGGAATCCCGATGGAACCGTCCGGTTTACCGGGAGTGGGAGACCGAGGAACGCACTCCCGTCTCCGACTCCCGGGCCGTCCGTGGAGGTCCTCCCCCGAAGCCCGGTCTGCGGACACCGGATGCGCTTACTCGATTTCCTTCTGTATGCTGGCGCAGATATGCCGAACGATACTGCTCGAGTCGAATCGCGAGGCTTCCTTGATGGCATAGAGACCGCGCTCGTCGCCCAGCTCCATCAGCGTCAGGGCCGCCAGGATGCGCATGCCGTTGTCGGAATGGGTGCGCAGAATCTGCATCAGCGGAATGATCGTTCCGGACAGCCGCGCTTGAGAATAGGCCTGCTTGAGCTCTCGGACGACCTGCATGGCGCTTTCCTTCAGATTGTCGTTGTCGCTCTGGAGGGTGCCTTTGAGGTTCTTCACGGCCAGGCGCAGGATGTTCTCGATACGTTCCTGGTCGCCTTCCTGCGGCTCCTGGGCCGACAGGACGGCCGGGCCAACGTCGAGGGTCAGGAACACGGCAATGTACAGGATTATGGTTTTCATAACGTCCTCCTTTGGCTCACGTGGTGCGTTATATGAAATACAACGGACCGCGGCCAAAGTTGGCGGTTGTTTCGATCAGCGGACATGGATGACCACAAGCGTCAGGTCGTCCCGCAGCGCCTGGCTGCCTCTCCAGTTTGCAGAGGCCAACTCGAGGCGCGAGAGGATGTCACGTACCTGACCGGCGTTGGTGATGTCCTCAACCACCCCTGTGTCCTCCCTGGCAATGAGGGGGTAGGGGGAGGTTGTCTCACACGCCTTCTCAAATATCTCCATCACACGTTCGTATCCCAACGATTTTCCTGAACTGTCATGCAATTCCGGAAATCCGTCGCTCATAAACAGGATCGTATCTCCGTGGTTCAGCAGCAGTTCCCGCTCCTGGTATTTTGCTCCGCGCATCGCACCTAATGGCAATCCCTTGATCAAAACCTCTTCCACTCGCTTCTCGCGGTTTCGATAAATTAACGCCGGAGGCATTGCGGCTGATGTGATCGTCATCTTCACACCCAACCACCCCCTGGCTCCCTCCTTCCGAAGAAGGGGGAGAGGGGGTGGTTGAATTTTCGCCATCAACAAGCACATCGACAATCGGTGTAGACTCATGTCCTTAATACAACGATTCATCTTCCCAAGCATCGTGACGATATTCGGCTGTCCCGACTCCATGAGAAAAAGCCCCTTCACCGTCGATACCATGTGGCCGGCCTTGAGTCCGTGTCCGGTCGCATCCCCGAGGGCGATCGTCAATTCGCCATCACCATTGGTATAAAAGTCATAATAATCTCCGCCGACCTCCGTGGCCGTGTGCATGGAAACCGCGATGTCCAATCCGGGAATGGCCGGAATTTCTTTCGGAAGCATCGAGAGCTGCAGCTGGCGGGCTTCCTCCAGTTCACGTGTCCTGCGTTCGTTCTCGATTTGGACGACTCTGGATTGGGCCTCCGCTGCGCGGCTGTGTGCCTCGGCCGCCTCGGCACGCAGTTCGGACTCTTTGATGCGCGCATTTTTGAGCTTCCGATTCAATTCAAATCGTCGAGCTCCGTAAAGAGTTCCCAGCGCCATGATCCCGTAGAGACTATACGCCCACCATGTCTTCCACGGTGGCGGAGTGATCATGATTCTAATGGACGTCCCTTCTTCATTCCACACGCCATCGTGGTTGGAGCCTTTGACGCGGAAGACGTATTCGCCCGCATCGAGATTGGTGTAGGTAGCTTCATGCTTTGTTCCGTTATATATCCAGTCCTGGTCGAAACCTTCCAACTTGTACGCATACTCATTCTGGGAGGACAACGAATAACTCAATGCGGCAAATTCGATGGAAAAGAAATTGTCTCGATAACTGAGCTGCCACTCCGTTGGATGATCAAGACCCCAGGGCTGTGGAACGGGTTTGTTGAATTTCCGAAGTCCGGTGATCACGATGGGCGGAATAAAAGGATCGTCTCGAACACTATCCGGATGGAACTCGTTGAATCCTTTGGCGCCTCCGAAAAACATACGTCCGTCTTTTGCTTTGAAATACGAACCGAAAAGAAACTCCTTGCTCTGCAGACCGTCTGAGACATCGTAATTTCGAAATTGCCCCTTGTTTTTCGTCCCGATGAGGGAGTAGTTTGGAGGTGTGAACTTGGAGATCCCGTTGTACGTGCTCAGCCACAAATTGCCGTGGTCGTCTTCGAGAATACCGAGCACTACATCGCTTGGGAGTCCGTCCTCCTGGCGGAACCACGTAAACTTTTCCGTCGTTTGATCAAACCTGTTCAGTCCACCACCATTCGTTCCAATCCATAGTGTTCCGCCTTTGTCTTCATGAATGGAACATATGTTGTCATGACTCAAGCTAAGCGGATCATTCGGATCGTATCTGTAGGCTTTGAATTTCTCAGTGACTCGATCAAACTTGTTTAACCCTCCGCCATCTGTGCCGATCCAGAGGTTGCCAGAGCGGTCGTCGTGAATCACATACGCCCTTCGATGGCTAATGCCGTCGGAATTCTTGGCATCATATGCGTATTCTTTGACAATCCTCCTGGTCCCCATGTCCAGTTTGGTCAATCCTCCACCTTCAGTGCCGATCCACAGATAGCCTTGCTTGTCTTCATGCAAACACCAGACAAAATCGATATTTAACTTAAACATCTCGAACCTGCCCGTTTGTCGATCCAGTCGGATCAAGCCATTGCCATACGTGCCAAGCCAGAAAATTCCGGACTTGTCTTCGTGAATCACTTTCACCCTCGTTCCTCTCAGATTGGACGATCCATTCATTGTCTGATAGGACACAAAACTATTCTGAACTCGGTCCCATCTTGTCAGGCCGCTGTTCGTCCCGATCCAGAACATGCCTTCCGGGTCTTCATACATGCAGTTTACAGCCGAAGCCGTCCATGTTCTTTGATTTGCTTTTGGGATTGACACGGATTTAAACTTTACGACACTCCTATCCCATTGATTAAGGCCTCCTGAACCAATCCACAGAATGCCGGCCTTGTCCTCCAGGATGGCATGGACAGCACCCGGGCTCAGGCTGTGAGGTTGGTCGGGGTCGTATCTGTGTGATTTGAATTTTCCTGTTTGATGGTCAAATTGGTTTATTGCATTGTTGGTACTTGGAATTTCGGGCATGACGATTGTGCAAATCCATAGTGTGCCGAACCTATCCTCAAGGATGGTCTTGACGTAGTTACTGCTTAAACTTTGTTTATCCAATGGATCGTGTTTGTAGGCCTTGAAAGCTTCGGCTTGTCGATCAAAACAATAAAGGCCGTCATACTTTGTGCCTAGCCACAGGTTTTCATAATGATCTTCATAAATACATGTCACATTAAATCGGGAACCGTAAGCGCGAAACGCTTCTTTTGTCGGATCAAACCTGTTCAACCCATTTCCTGTCCCAATCCACAAAATGCCTGACTTATCTTCATAGATTGATGCGACGAAGTCAGAACTAATGCTCGTCGTGTCGGAATCAATGTGTTTATAGGTTTTGAATTTCCCGGTTGTGCGATCCAGTTTGCCCAATCCGCCAAACCCCCAGAGAGCTACCCACAGTGTGCCGGATTTGTCTTCGTAAACGGACACGACTCTGTCGCTGCTGATGCTGTGTGGGTCGGCGGGGCTATGTTTGTAAACCCTAAACGTTTCCGTCCGGCGATCGAATTGGTTCAAGCCGCCACCAGACGTGCAGATCCATAAAGAACCGGACCTATCTTCATAGATAGAATTAACGAAATTGTGAGACAATGACAGAGTGTCCGCGGGATTATGCTTGAAGACGCGAAACGTGCGGCCGTCATACAGGTTCAATCCATTCACGGTGCCGATCCAGATATATCCGCGGCTGTCTTGCAGAATGGAAGTCACGTTGCTATGAGACAGACCGTCGTCGGCGGTGAGGTGCTCGAATTTGATGTCGGTCGCCGGTTCCTGTGTGCAGATGTTTTCGATCGCAACGAGGAGTAATGCAAATCCTATGACGCAACCCTTCATATGTGCACCATGCTCACGACCACAAACGCCCTATTCTCCTTGAGCACCAACCTTGCTCCGTGATGTCCAATCTGTCCATATGCTGCTCTGCGCTCACACTTGCTCTACCGATGGTACCTGTCCTGCCAGGAAAACGCACATCTGACGGTTCACTGTCCCGGAATATTCTCCTCTTGGATGACGGCGAACTTAACGGCGACACGTCCACCGGTGGCGTCGACAATCGCGATGTACATCCCGCTGGCCACGAACCGCCCCCTGGTATTGCGAAGGTCCCATCGCTCGATGGCGGTTTCCTGAGGTGCGAGCTGGGCACCGGTCGTCAGCGGATCCGTATTGATACGGTCGTTATTCGACGAGGAGTGGTGCCGGATCGTGCGGACCAGATCGCCGCTGACCGTGAAGATGCGAATGGTGCACTGCGCCGGGAGGTTGATGAACTTGATGACCTTGTCGAACGCGTCGGATTGGTACGACGACCGGCCGTAGTAAGGATTGGGGACGGCCTTGATGTTCTTAAGCTGTTTTCGCAGTTCTTTTTTTGATGTGATCGTTGTGTTGGCTGTGGTCGAGAAAACGTAGCTGTCGTTTGCGGTAAACGGGTGGTCAAACCGTATCTGTATTATTCCTTCATCGGGAAGCAGGCCGTACATCAGCCCCTGTCGCCCTTGATCGACACTCGCATCACTTCCGAAGATGGCCTTGCACGAGTCGTTCCAGTCCTTACCGTCCGACGCGCCGGCCGGCAGTGATTCAATGTCTCGCATGGTCGGCGTAAAAACAGCATAAACGGGTGATTGCGACGGCGTTGTGCCGTAGAGTACACCCGAACCGGGACTCAGATTGCCGCTTCCTCCTGTGTAGCCGGACAAGTCGTAGGAGGTTGTGTCGATACCCACAAAACCCCTTGTCTGGGGCCCGGTATTGTCCGTCAAACCACCGAACTGACTGTTGAGACCGTTTGCGAGCGCCCAGGCCAGGGAACTCTGGCCGCTCACGTTTCTGTCGCTGATTTTAATGTTGAGTGGTCGAGGTGAGGGATCCCCGTCTACGCTGTCCACGTCATAAGCGAGGAACGGTACACGTACAAACCGGTTGATTTGGCCCATGTGAGACGTATGAGCATAGGCATTCTGCCAATTGGAGGAGTCGCGACTGAAGACGACGTCGACATTTCTTCGACTCTCAAGCGGGACGTCCGAGTACACAACTCCGAAGGTCCCCAGCGAGGAATCGGGCGGCGATACGGACTTGTCCAAGGCTGAATTGCTGAATTTCTCAGGTCCGGTAAACCAGGGTGTAACGACTCCGATCGCTTCATACTGAGGGCCGGGCACATACGTGACGGACCTGAAGTATCTCGTTGGCAACGGTTCAAACAGGCCGATCAGCATTCCATCCGCGATTCCGAAATTCTCATCGGTGTGGTCGTCGTCTTCGAGCGCAATAGCGGTATTGTAGAAGCGATCGTCGTACAGGCTGTCTCCGGAGTCGAACAGTCCGTCGAAGTTTCTGTCCACGAAGGTGGCAGGATCATCGGCGCGATTGGAGAAGCGCACGGTCGAATCGATCGTCATATCGACGATGCGGTAGGCCAGAGTTTCCGCCATGAGGCCGCGCACAGGGGTCCGGCCGATGCTGTCGGGTATTTCGAAGAACTCGATCCGATAGTCGTGGCCGGTCACGCTGTTGGGATCGACGACTTCGATTTTGACCGTTCCCGTGCTCCCTCCGGAAATGCGTGTTACGTTGCCTGCGGCGGCGTCGAATTTAAACGGCGCCGGGGAGCCCGAAGGAACGACGGACACCACATTGCTCGATTGAGGGGATTCGAGAGTGATGGGTAGGCCCGATGGCAGTTGAATCTCGCCAAGAATTGGGTCGTCGATAAAAACGCTGTCTCTTGCAATGTATGGTTGCGCGTCGTACGCCGTCACACTATAGAAATACCGTTGGCCATTGACGACCGTCGAATCGGTGAAATGATATCGAAGACCCGTATCTGTTCCAAGGTTGACGTCCTCTTTTTCCACATGGCCGTTGGAATTAATGAATACGTTTTGAATGATCTTGATACTATCGGCCAGATCATATTGGGCAAGAAGCTGGTAGCCTCCCGGCAATCCGGTTCGGCTTCGGTAGACCCGATATCCCTGGAAATCCGTGGAGTCGTAGTCCACGGTATACCCATTATCCTGACGGATCCCAAGCTTTGTTCCGGCGCGGTCAATCGAGAATTCTGCATTGTCCTCCCACGTAATCGTCACCTTTCTATCCAGGGGTATGACTTGCATCCGGGGGATGTCCGGAGGCTCCGGCACAATGAATCCGACATCGAATGCCGCCTGTGCCAGCGAATCCGTGGTGAACATATCTCTTACCGCATCGAGCCGGCTATTACCCAGGCCGCCGATCACACCCGCCCAGATCACCTGCGACTCTCCGGCCTTCATCGTGAAGGGCCCGACGCCGTGAATGATTCTCTCGTCGTCGGGTGTGTTGTCGATGTCGGGATCGTTTTGAGACAGTATCAGCGGGTTACCTCTGAAAGCGAAGTAATCGTTGATGCCAGAGCCATACTTTGGCGTACCGTCCCTGTGAAAGCCTCTCAAAAGGTTATAACGTTCTGCGTCATTCCTCGGCCAACCTTCTCCCGATGTGCCCGAGGCTGTGTTGAAGGTCGTAGCCCCCAGCCATATATGGCCGTCGGGCAGATCGTTGGATACGTAGACACCGGCAACGGAATCCCAAACCAGCGTTTTCCCGTATTCTGCGAACTTTGCGGCCAATTCGGCCGGGACTTCGGCCGTATCGACAACCGGCCCCTGAAAAAAGTCGATGCCGACAGACTCATCCAACTCGCCATCAACAGAGTTGTACACAAACCCCAGGCCCTTAGCTGTGTCAACTCCTGTCAGATCATTAAGGTAACCATTGTTTTCACCCAGATCCGGATCCATATACAAGCCTATGTAGGAACTGTCATAATCCGTGTTTGTTTTGTTCATTATAGTGAATTTGAGAAAGACAACGTTGCTCAGAAGTCCGCTGTTGAACGCAAAGGATTCCAGAGCTACCTGTATGCCCAGTCCTGGATTGGTGGCGTCGCGAAAGTCACTCAGCGACACGTCGAGATCATTGAATACTGTCCACGTCTGTGCATCGGCGATGAGGCCCGGGCGGCCCACTTGATCATGAGGGGCGTCGGCTGGCCAGTTGGCATAGTCAGCCCCTGACATCGAGCGGTCAATGAGATAGGCCTCCTGTCCCGGAGCATTGGGGTCTTCGGCCGTCAGCTGGCTGAAGGGCATACCGGCGGAGGTGATACGGCCGGGCTGAAAATCAATACCCGCGCCCACAACTAGTGCCTCACTTACGACGGGCGCTCCTCCTTTGATGCTCCCCACCAGGAAGCCACCGGCATAAACAACTAAGCTTCCGGATCCGCGTGGGAATTCGCCGCCATAGTCTTGTTGCGGAGCGTTGTACATGTATGAGCCTTGATTGAGCATCGCATAATTCCAATTGTTGGCAGCCACCCAGACGAGATCGACGATGCCCGGTTTCTCGAGTTTATTCGCAATCGGCTCTTCGGGTCTTCACGGGCCGAGCCGCCGTCATGTTGAAGCAACACGGACGCGCCGGCTAGGATGACCAGTGTTACGACCTGTCTCGTCCGTTTCATAATGACATTGCCCTTTACCGCAACCCGAAGGT
Source organism: Bacteroidota bacterium (assembly GCA_037445875.1). Lineage (GTDB taxonomy): Bacteria > CLD3 > CLD3 > SB21 > SB21 > JBBIJR01. The sequence continues at coordinate 7,933 of JBBIJR010000038.1, forward strand.
TGCGACTACGCGTGCCCGAACGCTCCCCGAGTAAGGCCGAAGGCATTGTATCGAGGGGAGCTTGACTCTGATCCACCGCTGTGACAGAGCACCACTCCTTCTAGAAAACGCACACGATTCCCAATCGTGCCTGTCGAGGCGTATCGAATCGGAATCCGTTGTGGAACCAGACATCGTATTGCTGCAATTGCCGCTCATTCAGGTGCTGTCCTCCGGGAGAGCCTGGAAATCCATTGTCGTTGGGATCGCCCGTGGACTCGAACACGCTGCGGACATTTCTCGTGTCGAGGAGATTCAGAATCTCGACATAGACATTCAGAGAAGTCTGCCTCGTCACTTCCAGTGTCTTATCCGCCCGCAGGTCGATCCGAAACGTCCACGGCGCAGTCTGTGAATTGAGTGGGGCCATCCATCGCCCGGTGTTGGAACCGAGATCGATGTAGGACACATCGGTCGGGGTATAGGGAAAACCACTGCCCGCGTTCACCTGAATATTGATCCCCGCATTCTCGAGTATGGGCCGGCCCGCCATCATAGGTCCTTCTCCTTTGCCGTTTCGGATATCCAGATTCGCGTTCAGCGTATGACGTTGGTCGAAGTTGAGCGGGTAGCTGAACGCGCCGATCTCCTCGAAATCCGATACCTCGCTGGAACCAATACCCCTGGCGGATTGAAGCGTATACGCCAGCCGGCCCTGGAATTTCCCGGTTCTTCGCAGCTCGAGCGAAAGAGTTAATCCTTTGACGATGCCCTGGCCCACGTTGTCAAAGACATACAAAGAATACGGGTCGGAGGGGATTGAGTTATAAGAAATCAGATTCCCGATATCCTTGTAATAAACCACAACATCAAACACCATCGTTTCGCCCATGATACGGCGCAGACCGATCTCGTACTGAGTACTTTCCTCCGCTTTCAGGTTCGGATTGCCCCCGAGAGTTCCATTTCCCGTGGTTGAAACTCTTTCCAGAAAGGCTGGCCCGAAATACAGATTCTCTAGATTGGGCTGCTGAAAGAACTTTCCATAACTCAGGCGAAACTGGGTCTTTTCTGAGATGGGAAAACTTACGCTCAGGCGCGGACTCAGCCGGCTGTCGTTATTCGAAGACGTGTAGTCTTCGGGTCCCACCGTTCCCGCCCAATAGCGGTCGTCCTCGTCGAAGATCCCGTTATCGTTTCGGTCGGTGTACTGGCTATCGGTTTGGGCGGGATCCCTCTGCCCCGTGGGGTCGGCAAGATTCTTGATTGCCCGGACGCCCGGATTGAACCAGTCATATCGGATTCCCGCGCGGACGACCAGTCCCTCATACTCCGCTTTATCCTGCACATAAGCAGAAAACGTCATCGGATGGGGAGGACCGAGAACCTGATACTCCAGATCGGTCCTGTTACTTCTCTTGATCGTTGGGTTTTCCGGATTCCCGATGGCAAAACCCGCGGCGTTGTACTGAAGAGTCGGATTGTTTAGGTCTATGTCGTCCAGGAAACGGACCGTATGCCGGAAGAAGTCCAGGCCGGTCCTGAGTTGATTGTGCTTGTCGATCTGATTCGTGTAGTTGAGCTTGATTCCCACATACGCGTCCTCATCGCGGCGATAGATAGCAAATGGCTGCACACCGATATCGATCAGTAGCTGGTCGCCGTAGTAGCTGAGACCTCCGGTGTTCCCGAGAGATCGGCCTGCGTAATTTGCCAGCGACACGCCGTATTCGTCGTTGAAGATCCTCCGGCGGTTGTCATGGTAGTTGACGGCCAGATCGGTAAAGCTGTTCTGGTTGATCGAGTACGTCGCGACGGTTCCGATGTTCAAGTTCCGGTATTCACGGCGGTCGTTTAGATCGTTGTTCAGTGTCCGGCTGACGAGGCATTGCCGGCGGATGGATTTGGCGAAGTTCGCATTGAAATCGAGGCGGAAGCGGCCGGGAAGGAGATCGTACGACAGCTTCGCTTGCAGGGCATAGCCCCGGTCGCTGTTGATGCCGTATCCGTCGTTGTTCTTCGGCCGGGGCCCTCTGCTGAATCCGATATTTCCGTTTTCGTCGGTATCGAAGATCACTGTGTCCATCTTCGTTGGGTCCGACGACCGGGTGCCCGCATCGGACAGCCGGTATTTCGGAAATCCGAACACGCTCGGCTCGGCATCTTCTATATTCCGCGCTTCACCGGACAGGTAGAACCGGATCCGGTTGTTCCCCGGGATCAGCGGCCCGCCGAAGCCGCCGCTGTACACATTGTATCCGTAGGATTCGGCCACTCCGAGGCCCCAGGGATCACCGACCCACTCGATATTTCCTGAGTAGCGCGGGGGTCCGGACTTGGTCGTCACGAGTATGATGCCGGATTGGTTCCTGCCGTATTCGGCATCGTACGCTCCCGTAATGGTGACCACCTCTTCTACGGCCCCGTTGGGAACCGCCACGGTCGAGAGGCCGGTCAGGAGGTTGTTCTGCTGGAACCCGTCCACGTAGACGCCCGTCTCGTTCGGCCGCCCTCCGCGCAGATGGACGTTCGCCGTTCCGCCGTCGATGTTCCGGGTGTTGTTCACCACAATGCCCGCCGTCAGGTTGGCCGCGGCCTGGAATCCCCGTATGGGAAAGGTCCGGATCTCTTCGGCCGTCGTAACGGTCATCGTCATGGTCTGATCGTTCTGAATGAGAGGCCGTTCGGCCGTGATTACCACTTCTTCCCCGCCCAGTGCGACGGGCGTCAAATGGAACGTCAGGCGAGTCGTGAAGTCCGGCAGCACGACCACGCGCGTATGTTTCGTCTCAGCGTATCCCATGGATGCTGCCGTTATCGTGTACCGGCCCGGTGGGACTCGCAGGATGATGAATTCACCCGAACGGTCGGATGCCGCCCCCAGGGCGGTTCCTTCGATGATGACGTTGACGCCCGGCAGCGGTTCAGTGGTTTCCCTGTCCACGACCACGCCGGAAATCGTGCCGTTGTTGCCTGCCCGGACGGTACCGCACAGGAACAAAAACAAGACGCCACAGGCCGGCGAGCTCTTCCAGCGCGAAAGGCGGCGGACGCTTGTGTTGAGCATTCGATCTCCCTTCAGGTGGTGGAGGGTTCGGATGCCGTGCCGGCAGGACCGGAGGCAAAGCTTGCCAAGGCGCGGTCGACCGTTTCAACGCAGTCGAACACGGTGAGCAGCTGCGTGACCATCAGGAGACTCTCGACCTTGCCGCTCACGTTCGAGAGCTTGAGGTTACCGCCGGCATTCCTGAGGGAGGTCATGCAGGCGATCAGAGCGCCCATGCCGGAACTGTTGAGCCACTTGACATCGCTCAGGTCGATGACGGCCTTTCGAATGCCGTCGGCGATGAGTCCCTTGACGTGTTCGTGCAGCCGCATAGTGTCCGGTCCGCCCATCATTTTGCCGGACAGGGTGAGAACGGCCACATCGTTCCTGATTTCTTCCTGAATATCCATCTCATCCTCCTTCAGTTGCGAAGAATGTGAGGAGATCACTGAAACGCTGTTGAGCGATCACGCGAGAAGAACATGTTGTCCGGAACGGACAGGAAAGCGATCAATCAAGAGCGGAGGGCGTCGCAGGGTCCCCGGGAGCTTGATGGCACCGGAATGGCCGGTCGTGATGGAAGAGAGTCTATCTCAAGGTATGACAACCATTCTTAACAGTCAAGCTGCCCTATCTCTTTGAAGCAATACAACGATGAGCGCAGAAAGTTGGTTGCACCTGCCGGAAAGGATCAGAGGGGTTCCCTGCGCACAAAACAAAAAAGGCCCGGGGGGGAGAGTCCCGGGCCTCGAGGAGGAAAAGCGCTGTTCGGATCTACATCCGTCCGCTCTTGGAATACGGCAGCGCAATCACCAGCGAATTGTAAGGCAGCGTGTCGTCCCAGGCCGTGCTGGTCGTGATGAAATCCAGCACTCCGAGATGCACACCGAACACGCCGTTGTTGACCGCCGTCCACTCGGCGGTGTAGATACCGTCGTCGGCCGTGGCATCGCCGTCGACACCGTCGTCGTTGAAGACCTTCTTCAGGCGGCTGAGCGGCCGGCCGGGATGGCGCGCACGGTGAGCAATACCGTACGGATCGTCTCCCGCGGTGCTGTTGGCGATCGCCACTTCAATGTGAACAAGGTCGCCCGGGTGGATCGTGGGCAATTGGTCGATCGTAAGGAAGTAGTCCAGCGGATTGGTGAAACTGAGGGTCTGCTGGTCTCCCGTGACCGAGTCGGTGATCACGATCGAGACGGCCCCCGTGAGTGACATGGTGCCGCCTTCGGAAACCCCGTAGGCCGGCGTAATGCCCGCACGCAGCCAGCGGCGCAAACTGGTCGTGTCCTGGTTGCGCACGAAACGGAGTTTGCGCTCCATGTCATGGGTGAGCGGCTTGAAGATCTTGGTCCAGGTGTGCGTCACCGTGTCGCGCGTGACGACGACAAATGCGCCGCGCAGACGGAACCGCAGCGTCACGATAGCCGTATCGCCGTCGACCTGGACGTTGAAGCCCGTTCGTGTAATGCGCACCCGGCGCCAGAAGGCGACCGGATTGATGGCTTCGGCGGTCTCCTCGCCGCCCTGCGCTTTCTCGAGTCCTCCGCCGTATCCGGAACCCGGATCCTCGGAGTCTTCATCCATCAGATCGATGCCGAATAGTTCCGGATCCTGTTCGATCTCGGATTCGATCGCCGATTCGTCCGGCGTCAGATTGTCCGTCTGGTCGGAACAACCGATCCCAACGTACACCATCATGCTGACGATGCCCAGCATGATGAAGAAGTGATTCCTGAGAGTTAACATTACAACCTCCTATTAGGTTATTTGGTTTTCGCGGTCTGAATAGACACATTGCAAGCCACATGCCACGTAATTACATTGATAATACTATGCTTAAAAGTCGACTTATGACGAAAAAACCGTCATGACGCCTCCACCTCGGGTATGGGTTATAGTTCGTGAACACTTGTTGAGGATAATGGCGTGTAGGGCGGCAAGGCTTACAAACTCTTGTTGTCGTTACAGTAGACCGTTATATTGGAGACTGATTTCAGCGATTTACATGAAAGGTCATGCATGCGGTACTTCTGGTTCTTTGTGATATGGATTCTGGTTCTGGCTGCGGGCTACTTCTACGTTGGACGGCGGCTGAGCCGAGGATTTTCGGCAAAGCACAGGAGCTGGCTTTGGGCGGCGGTCGGTCTGGCGTTTCTTCTTCCGCAGTTCCCGTTCTTTCTTCTGCGCAATCGTATCGAAAGCGGCGCCCTCGATGTGCTGATCTGGTGCGGCTACGTCACGCTGGGATTGTTCTCGTCGTTGCTGACGGGAGTGTTGCTGCGGGACTTGGTACTCGGGACGCGGCGGCTGTGGGTGCGGGTGCGGCGGACCGTCACGGGCCACAACCGGCCGGTGGACATGGAACGGCGGAGGTTCCTGCTGCACTCGACGAATCTCGGCATCATGGGACTGGCGGCGGGATTCTCCTCGTATGGATTCTTCGAAGCACACGGGCCGGCGAGGATCGAGGAGGTGGCCGTCGAATTGCCCAACCTGCCGCCGACTTTCGACAGGTTCCGCGTTGCGCAGTTCACGGACCTGCACGTCGGCCCGACCATCAAGCGCGCCTTCGTCGAGCGGGTGGCTGAGCAAGTGGCCGGCCTGAACGCAGACCTCATCGTGTTCACCGGCGATCTTGCGGACGGTTCGGTGCCGTGGCTGCGTGAGGACGTCGCACCGCTACGGGAACTGTCTGCGGCGTACGGGAAATTCTTCATCACGGGCAATCATGAGTATTATTCGGGTGTGCTGCCGTGGTTGGACGAGGCGCGCCGCCTCGGCTTCGATGTCCTTCTGAACGAGAACCGGACGATCCAGCGCGGGAGTGAAGAGATCATCGTCGCGGGCGTGACCGACTATACGGGAGGGAGTTTCCTCGAGGAACATCGTTCCGATCCGGCGAAGGCCGCGATGGGTGCAGCGAACGGACTCGTGAAAGTACTGCTGGCCCATCAACCGAGAAGCGTATTTGAGGCGGAGGCAGCCGGTTTCGATCTTCAGATTTCCGGGCACACACACGGCGGACAGTTCTTTCCCTGGAACCACCTGGCCACGCTCAATCAGCCGTTCATCAAAGGTCTGCACCGCCGCGGGCGCACGTGGGTGTACGTGAGCCGCGGCACGGGTTACTGGGGCCCTCCGCTTCGATTTGGTATTCCTCCGGAAATTACCGCTATCACGCTCAGACGAACGTCGTAAAGCGGGTGGGGTACAATAAAAAACCTCGGGCTAAATCCCTCGCCCGAGGTCTCTATCGTAGCCCAGAGGTTAGGGGGTAACCTCTGTTTGGGGGACTGTAGTATGCAACAGATTTGCGAAAGACGCAAGAGTTTTTTGAAGATTTTTTCCAGAAAAACTCGAATAGAGAATCCGGCCGTCCAATATTTGTCTATTGTTCCTTCCCCAAGAGTCTGTTTCCGTTGAACATGCGGTGCTCAGCATTCGGTACAGCACAACCAGGATGAAACGGAACGGATTCTGAGTTCGCTGCTCAAATCGAAAGGCAGGCGAAGAGAAGCGAGTATTCCGCAGGAATTTGGCCTATCCCAGAACTACCCGCCAACCACGACGATCAAGTATCAACTGCCGTTCGACAGCAAGGTCATGCTGAAGGTCTCTTACGTCCTGGGTCAGGAAGCAGCCACGCGGGTGAACAAGTCTCAGGCAGCGGGATACTACTCAGGGAACGGGAACGGATTGAACAGGATTGGTCACCGCGTTTCGAGCGGGATTTACATCTACCGGCTGTTTGCCCGGTCTGCAGGAAAAGACCTGCTTGCGCTCGAAGAAAATGACGGTGCTCAAGCAAGGACTGCAGAAAGAGAACGGGCTTTCTCACCATGAGAAAGCCCTTACGATCATCCCGCCATCGCGCTATCTATATCGGCCTGGCTGCACAGGCCTTTGGCGACGAGGATCTCACCCAGTTTCTTGCCTCCGCTCGATGCCTGGGCCTTGAGCGCATCGTCCAACTGAGCCTGTGTGATCTTGCCCGATGCAACCAGTTTGTCTCCGAGCATGCTTGCCTCCCTGAGGTTTAGTTATCGTGATGAAAGGTCTTTCCTGATTTCTGCAAGTTCCTGAGATGATCGCACGGTTCGAACCGCGAGCCGAACTTCGCCGCAAACGTCTCGAGATGGCGTACGACCGTTTCGAGCCCCTCGGTGTCCGCATAGCGCATGAGTCCTCCGCGGAACGGCGGGAAGCCGGTGCCGAAGATCATCCCGATCTCGATATCGTCCACGCTGCAGACGATGCCCTCGGCCAGGCAGCGCGCGGCCTCGTTGATCATCGGGTAGGTCAACCGTCTTACCATCTCCTCCCGCGCGACGACCTTCCTTCCTTTCGGCTGGATCAGCGCGTACACTTTGGGATCCACCGCCGCCCGGTCCTTCCCGTGGATGTAGAAACCGAGCTTACCCTTCTTGCCGAGTCGGTGGTCTTCGTAGAGTTTCTGTACGGCCGTGGAGCCCTGCACACGGTTCCCGAACGCCGCCTCGAATATCTTACCGACTTTGTACGCCACGTCGATTCCGATTTCGTCCAGCAGCAGACACGGTCCCATCGGCATGCCGAAGTCGAGCATGGCGCGGTCCAGTTCCTCGACCCGCACGCCTTCCTCCAGCAGGAATCCCGCTTCGTTCAAATAAGGCAGCAGGAGCCGGTTGACGAGGAAGCCCGCTCCGTCCTGTACGACGATCGGGGTCTTGCCCAATTTCTTGGCAAATTCGTACACGCTCACCACCGCGGTATCGGAGGTCTGTTTGCCGCGGATCACTTCCACGAGCGGCATACGGTGCACGGGATTGAAAAAGTGCATGCCGACGAAGAACTCGGGCCGCTTGTAAGCAGAGGCCATTTCGGTGATCGAGAGAGACGAAGTATTGGAAGTCAGGATGCTGTCGTCTTTGAGGTGAGGAGCGATTTCACGGATGACGTTCTTCTTGATGTCCATGTTCTCCACGATCGCCTCGACGACCAGATCGCACCGGCCGAAGCCCGTGTAGTCGAGCGTGCCGGTGATGAGACCCATCTTGCGCTGCATTTCACGCCGGGTAAGACGGCGGCGCTTCACCTGACGACCGAACACGCTGGCGGCGGCGGACAGTCCCGTACCGATGGCCTGATGATTGATGTCCTTGAGGCGCACGTCCACCTCGTTCGATGCGAGCAGTTGGGCGATGCCTCCACCCATCACACCCGCCCCGAGAATGCCGACGTACTGCACGGGCTGCGGCTTGACCGATGGGTTGGCCGCGCCGTTCTGCTTTTTCACGCGTTCCGTCAGGCGGAAGATCCGGATGAGGTTCTTGGAGATGGGCGTAACGATCATCTCGCCGAGATACCCTGCCTCGATCTTCAGGCCTTCCTCTATCGACCGGCCAAAACCCTCGCGAACGGACTGCAGGGCCTTGAGCGGCGCGGGATAGTGTCCCCTGGTTTCCTTCAGCACGCTCTTTCGCGCCTGGCGGTAGATCAGTCCGCGGCCCGCCGTTTCGAGCAGCGCGGGCATCAGCCCCTTGATCTTGCGGCGCTCGATGTACTTTCTCGATTTTCCGGACAGGATCTCCGCGACGAAATCCTCCGCATGGCGCACGGCATAGGTCCACGGCACGACCTTATCCACGACGGCGTTCTTGTACGCGCGGACCGGATCGAGGGCCTTGCCGCTGAGGATGAGCGGCAGCGCTCGCTGGAGGCCGATGAGTCTCGGCAGTCTTTGCGTCCCGCCGAAGCCCGGGATGATGCCCAGCATCACCTCGGGCAGGGCGATGCGCGTCTTCGGATGGTCCGTGGCAAGGCGGTAGTGACAGGCCAGCGCCAGTTCAGTCCCGCCGCCCATGCACGTCCCGTTGATCACACACACGACGGGGAACGACAGCCGGTTGAGCTTCTCGAACACGGCCTGTCCCGCAGCCGCGGCCTCCGCCCCGGCCCGTGCATCGGTGACGTTCTTGATCTCGTCGATGTCCGCACCGACGATGAACGAGCCCTCCTTGGCGCTCGTGAGGATGCAGGCCTTGATGGAGGCGGCATGTTCCGTCAGCCATCCGGCCGTTCGATCAAGGGCCTGCATCAGGGGGGTGGAAAGTTTGTTCACACGTTCTTCAGGATAGTCCAGGGTCAGGTACGCGATCCCTTCGCGCACGTTCAGCGAAATTCCAAACAGGTTTTCCATGGCCGTCGGTTCTTCCAGGATGGCAGATTCCAGTAAGCAGTGATCTATATCAAGGAACTTCGATCTTGTTGAGGATTTGTGTGACAATCTCTTCGCCCGTCAATTCCTCGGCTTCGGCCTCGTAGGTCAGGATCACACGGTGGCGGAGCACATCGTGGGCAACGGCCCGGACGTCTTCCGGGATCACGTAGCCGCGGCGCTTGAGAAAGGCGAACGCCTTGGACGCCAGGACGAGGTTGATCGAGGCGCGAGGGGAGCCGCCGTACGCGATGAGCGGCTTGAGGTCCGACAGACCGAACGACTCCGGGTTGCGGGTGGCGAAGACGATATCCAGAATGTAATGCTCGACCTTCTCGTCCATATAGAGTTCATTGACAATTCCGCGGGCCCGCAGGATGTCCTCCGGACCGATAACGGACTGGACGGACGTGTTGGGATTCGTCCGCGCCATCCTCCGCACGATCTCGTGTTCCTCTTCCCGCGCGGGATAGCCGATGCGCAGTTTCAACATGAATCGGTCCACCTGCGCCTCCGGCAGCGGATACGTGCCTTCCTGTTCGATGGGGTTCTGCGTCGCGAGGACGAGGAACGGCTCCGGCAGTTGGTGGGTGGTGTCGCTGATGGTCACCTGGCGCTCCTGCATGGCTTCAAGCAACGCGCTCTGCACCTTGGCCGGGGATCGGTTGATCTCGTCGGCGAGGATCAGGTTCGCGAAGATCGGTCCCTTGCGTGTGTGGAATCCACCGTCCTTCTGATTGTAAATCAGCGTGCCGATCAGGTCCGCCGGCAGGAGGTCGGGTGTGAACTGGATGCGCTGGAATTTCGTCTTTATGGTGTCGGCGAGGGTCTTGATGGCGAGCGTCTTGGCGAGGCCGGGCACGCCTTCGAGGAGCACATGGCCGTTCGAGAACAATGCCACGAGCAGCCTCTCGACCATGTACTTCTGTCCCACAATCACCCGGCCGATCTCGGAGGTCAGCCTTTCGACGAACTCGCTTTCCCGGTGAATCCGCTCGTTCATTCCCTTTCGATTTTGATCACGACGATCGTGAGGTCGTCCTGCTGTTCCGTGTCCGGTGCGAATTGTCTCACGGCTTCGACCACGGCTTCCTGGATTTCGCGTGCCGAGCGCTGGCGGTTTTCCTCGACCACCCGCTGCAGCCGGCTGTCTCCGAACATCTCGTCCGCCTCGTTGAACACTTCGGTCACACCGTCCGTGTAGAACACCAGAATGTCTCCCGGGTCGATGACCTGGGTCATCTGGCGGTAGTCCTGTTCCGGGAGGAAGCCGAGGACCAGTCCGCCTCTCTGCATGCGGATCACTTCTCCGGTGGATTTGCACACCAGCGGCGGATTGTGTCCGGCGTTGGTATAATAAACGACGAGGGATTCAAAATCAATGATCGCATAAAAGAACGTCGCGTACGTGCCGACGGCCGTATGCGTGCACAGCAGCTGGTTCAGACTGGAGACCGTTTCCGCCGTGGTCGGAAAGTCGCGTACGATGCTCCGGTAGCCGGTATACAGCACCGACATCATGATGGCGCCCGGCACGCCTTTGCCGGAGACGTCGCCGATGCAGACGGCAATTTGACGTTCGTTGAGGCGAAGGATGTCGTAGAAATCGCCGCCGACGGCCCGGCAGGGAATACTGCGGGCCGAAATGTCCAGCGTCTCAACGTGCGGAAGCTTCTTGCTGAGGATCGCTTCCTGGATCTTGCCGGCGATCTCCAGTTCTTTTTCGAGTTCCTCCGTCCGGACGGCTTCTTCGTGGAGACGGGCGTTCCGAATCGCGATGGCCGCCTCTCCAGCCAGGGCGGTGAGGATATCGAGATGTTCCTCCTGATACGCTCCCAGGCGGTCACTTTCCAGGTTCAAGATGCCGATGACGCGGTTGTTGTTGTCGCAAATCGGGATGACGACCTCCGACTGCGTCTGCGGGCGCGCCTCGACGTACTCTTCACTGAAGCTCACATCCTTGACGACCATGATCTTGCCGGTCTTGGCCGCCTGCCCGATCAGGCCCATGCCGACTTTCATCTGAAGTTTGTCCATCACCTCAGGATCGTAACCTCGCAGGACCGCACTTTCAATTTCCTGCGTGTCTTCGTTGACCAGAAAGATGCCCGCGGCGTCGTACGGAACGATGGACCGGATCGAATCCATGATCATATCGAGCAGCTTGTCGACGTGGACGGCCGTGTTGAATTTCTTGGCCACACCGAGTACGAGTTCCTTTTCCAGTATCATCTTCTGGAGCTGTCCGTACAGGCGCCCGTTTTCCAGCGTGTGCCCTACGCGCTGCAGAGACTGCCAGAGGATCTTCTTGTCTTCGCCGGTGAGAGCGAAACGCTCGTCCATTTCCGGGCCCAGCGTAACGATCGCGTTGAGGCTGTTCTTGTGCCACAACGGAATAAGATAGCGATTGCCTTCGTGCATCAGGATGTCAAGGGAGTAGGCGGGCGTACGTCCGTCCTGAAGGCGTTCGAATTCGCGCAGGTCCAGGACGCGGCGCCCGGTGAACCGGGGTTCGTAAAAATCGGCGTCGAACCGGATTCGTCCGACCTGCAGTTCGCCGGCGCCCGCGGCGCTGATCAGGGCCAACGTGTCCGAACGCTTGGCGTACAGGCACGCCTGTTTCACCCGAAGGATATCTCGCAAGCCGCGGGTCACCGTCTCGGCCATCGACTTGAAGTCCTGACCGCCGTAGAGCCGCGTGTCGAGCTGACGAATTTTTTCCTGCCGCCGGAAATAGTAATTGAACAGGCTGCGGCGGATGAGGTACTCCATCAACTTGCGGAGAGGCTCATAGATGGTGACGATCACGAGCGCCTTGATCAGCAGCACAAAGAGGTCCGTCACCCGGGGAAAGAAGACGGTAAAGACGTCTTCGATGATCAGAAAAAGCGCGATGAAAATGACGCTCAGGAGGCCGTACAGAATATACGTATGAAATTGTCTGAGTATACGGAACATGAATGGTGGTAGATCAACAGATAGGACGAAATCGAACGCGGCAGAATATAGCGGAGAGGGCGGTGAAATTCAAGCCAAACCGTGAATTCGGATGTCCATGCCGGATCACGGTCGAACCGAATGAGCTCCATTCTGTATCGCATCGGTGAGCTAAGAACCGGCAATGGGAATATATTGTTTCTTATTCTCGTTGTGGAAGACTACCTTCCTCACGGTTATCGTGCCTTGACGTGAGGGAACGAGACTACCTCGATGCCCAAGGCCGGCTGCGCATGCAGGAGGCGCTTGCTTCGATCACATTGTAATTCTAAGGAGCCATCATGTCCATACGACCGATCAAACAGATCATAGAAGCCAAGCCAACGGTGGAAGGTGCCGGCGTGCGCTTGAGGCGCGCGTTCGGATTCGGCCAGACCGGGGACTTTGATCCCTTTCTGCTCTTCGACGATTTCCGCAACGAGAATCCCGAGGACTATCTCGCCGGTTTTCCCTGGCATCCGCACCGCGGCATCGAGACGATCACGTATGTGCTTACGGGTTCGGTCGAACACGGAGACAGCCTGGGCAACCGCGGTACGTTGGGGTCCGGGGACGTTCAATGGATGACCGCCGGCAGTGGCATCCTCCATCAGGAGATGCCGCACGGAGATCCTCAAGGCCGGATGCACGGGTTTCAGCTCTGGGCCAATCTTCCGGCGTCGCTCAAGATGACCGCCCCCCGGTACCAGGACGTGACGTCGATAGACATTCCGGAAGTAACCGACGACGACGGGACGCGGGCGAGAATCATCTGTGGAAGTTTCTGGGGTAAGAACGGTCCTGTGGACGGGATTGCCGCGGAGCCGCGCTACCTGGACGTCCGGGTCCCGCCGGGACGGCGAAAGACGCTCCCTGTGGAAACCACTAACCACGCATTCGCGTACGTGTTCGAAGGATCGGGCACGTTCCGCGACGCATCCCAACCGTTGGACGTTCGAACGGAAACCGTTGGAACTGCCGACGGCCGGGCGCCGGCGGAAACCGGCAACCGTTCGCTCATTCTCTTCGACCGGGGCGACGAGGTCACCGTTCAGGCAGGCCCCGACGGCATCAGGTTCCTGCTTGTCTCGGGCAAGCCGATCGAGGAACCTGTCGCATGGTATGGCCCGATCGTGATGAATACTCAGGCGGAGTTAAGGCAAGCGTATAACGAACTACAAAACGGGACGTTCATCAAGCATGACTGAAGACTGGACGGCGAAAGGGTCCGGCGCGCCGGGGCTGTGTGGCCAGGCTGGGTTGTTTTCAACACCTCGGTTCCGGTGCCCAACGGTGAATGGTTTCTCGTCGAAACGTATTGGAAGCACAGCGCCGGTCCTGACGGCCGAGTCTGGGTGGCCATCAACGGCCAAACGATCTGCGACCATTCTGGCCGGAACAGGATCAACGATCCTCTCTCGCTGGTCTTTCCGATGAAGCTCTATGTTGACCACGAATCCATAGATATCGCGCCTTATTACAGTTGGACGGACGAGTTGTCGATATACGACAGCATTCCAGGTCAAGCTACACAAACGGAAAATGACGAACGGACCCCGCCACGCATCCGGTTTCCGCATCTCTTACAAACCTACCCCAATCCGTTCAACCCTTCCACCACCATCATGTTCGAACTGGCACGTGACGCGTATGTGACTTTGGACGTATACGATGTAATGGGGAGGGAAGTACTGAGACTCGTCGACGGTCGGAGAGGAGCGGGACGTCACTACGTGAGGTGGAATGCCGCGGCAGTCCCGAGTGGCGTCTACGTTTATCGATTGAAGGCCGGACGGCTCTCACGGACGAAGAGGATGATCCTCCTCCGATGAATGGTGACTATCGTCAGGGGTAGGGAACTTCCTGATGGGCCGACGGCGTGAGGACCAAGAGAGCTTCGGCAGAGTCGGGATGTGGTTAGCCGAAGCTGGTGAGAAAGTGGGGCATTACCGATGAATGGAATAACGGGCTGTGGGGACACCGCCAAGCCAAACGCTCTCTTGTAAATCTCTCAGATACTTGCTATATACCCGTAGCAACCCACCAGTCTCTCTGATGTTCCGGCGTGCCGACGCCACCCGGTGACATCTTGCTGGCTCTGAAAATAGAATTCTGGAGAGGAGATCATGACCAAGACCGGCCTGGTTATCGTAGCTGCGGTGTGCGTGTGCTTCTCCCTTCTTTCCATCCTCTTCGTGGACCGTCCACTGGCCGAGTGGGTTCGTCATTCCGGCATCGAGTCGATGTGGATCTTCACGGAAGGGACGAAGCTGCTGGACACGATATGTGCAAGGGACGTGTGGCGGTTTCTGCTGGGCTCGGTGATTGTGGGCGTCGGTGTTGTGGCGCTTGCGGTGCGAGGCTGGAGACGCCTGGCACCCGTCCTGTTGTTCACCGGATGGGTACACCTGACGAGTTATTTCACAGCCCTGGTCGTCAAGAGCCTCTTCGGCAGGTTGCGACCGGCTCAGTTATTTGAGTCGCAGACCTGGGATGCGTCATGGTTCGCCGGCGGCGGTTCGTTTCCGTCCGGACATGTTGCTTATTACGTCAGCCTGTTCCTTCCCCTGATGGTCGTTTTCCCTCGATGGCGCCGGCGGCTGATCGTCATCCCGGCGTTCATCGTGATCGCCCGAATCAACGAAAACGATCACTTCCTCAGCGACACCACCGGTTCCATCGCTCTCGTGGCCCTCATCACGGCCGGCCTCATGGCAGTCATGAAACGCTGGCTGCCCAGAAAACCATCGCAAACTTCGAACGAATCGGACAAGATCCGGCAGGCTACGACGGCAGCTTGAGAATGAACGAGGTACCTTCCTTCTTCTTGCTGTGTACCTCGTATTCGATGCCGTGGCGCTCGAGAATGTCGTGCACGACGACAAGCCCCAGGCCCGATCCTTTGGGCTTGGTGGAATAGAAGGGATCGAAAATCCTCGAGAGTTGTTCCTCCTCCATACCCTCTCCCGAATCCTCGATACGGAGCAGCACGTAGCGGTCGTCTCGGTACAGCCGGATGAAAAGTTGTCCTCCGTTGGGCATGGCCTCCGCGGCATTGATGAGAATGTTCAACAGGGCCTGGAGCATCTGGTTGGCATCGAGCTCCACTTCCGGCGGAGGGTCGACGTAGTCTTTGATGATATCGATATTGGTTTGGTGCAGACGGTCGCTGATGAGCGTCAGGGCGTTCTCGACGATGGGGATGACGGGCTGGCGCACCTTGACCGGGTCCGACGAGCGTGCATACGTCAGCGTATTGTTCAATATACGTTCCAGCCGCAGGGATTCGTCGAGAATCACGCGCAGGAATTCTTCGTTTTGCCGGAGGTCTTTCCGGTCGAGGATCATGCTGGCGAAACCTCCGATGGCGACAAGGGGATTTCGGATCTCGTGGGCCATTTTGGCCGACAGTTCGCCGATGGCGGCCAGTTTTTCCGACCGGATAAGACGGGCCTGGCTTTCCTGCAGGCTGCGGTGAGCCTCTTCGAGTTCCTCGACTTTATTCTGCAGTTTTTCGTACAACACGCCGTTTTCGATCGCACCGCCAATCTGGTGCGCGAATACCTTGAGGGTTTCGATGTCCTGGTCCGTTATCGCGCGGCCCGTGATGCTGTTGTCCACGACCAGCACGCCCATGGGCTCGCGTGCCACGAGCGGCACGACGGCCAGGTGGTCGGTTTCAAACGTTCTGCGGACAAATCCGGTAAGATAAGCGGTATGGTCCGGTTTGATCAGAATGCACTCGTCCCGCCGGATGGCCTCGTGGAAGGCGAGATATTCATTAGGCCCTTGCCCGGGGTCCATCGGGATTTCCAGGGAAGCGATTACTTGATTGACTTTGAAGTCCTTGCCGTCGTGAGTCGCCTTGTACGTTCGCAGGACTTCCCTCAGGGGAATAGGCGTCTGGGCCAGTTCGTGCCACAGGATACCTGCTTCGTGCGCATTGGAAGGCCCGATGGCCTTGCGGCCGACCAGGCGGGTGCGCGTCTCATCGAGGAGGAACAAGAACGCACGGTTGAATCGAAATCCTTCGCCGGCAGTGACGGCCACGAGGACCATGTTGAGGATCTCGTCGAGGTTGAGCGATGCATGGACCAGGGTGCTGATCTGGTTGATCTTAGAAAGATTGTCCAGCGTACGGCGGTTCTCGTCCTCCAGCCGCTTCTGGAACGACCTGTCGCGGAGGATCAGCACCGTCTCGTGTTTGCCGGTGCGTTCGTTGTGGATCAGGCTGAGGGCCACCTCGCAGTACAGGTCCTGGCCCGAGCGGGTCAGACAGTGGATGAGCGGGTGTGTGATGGTGTCGGGCAGCGGCAGGGCCTCCCGGAGCGATTCGAACGTGCGGGCGAACGGAGATTCGTGGTGAAACAACCGGTCGACGTTCTGGTCGAGCATCTCCTCCTCGCCGTACCCGAACGTCTCGACAGCTCCCTGGTTCCACGAGACGACGCGGTGTTCTTCGTCCAGAGTGATAATGGCGTCGGGAAACTGCTGGGTGATGTTGGCGAGCTTGTCGCGATCTTCGGAAATGGCCTGTTCGGCCAGGATCTTGTCGGTTACGTCGAACGACAACTTCAGGATGAGCCGGCCGCCTCCGTTTTCCCGGATGATGGGAATGTAGATATTTTCGACGTATTGATACGTGTGAGGGGCCGTTTCGACGCGGCGCGTTTCCGTCCGGATGCTGTTGGACTCGAAGCAGTTGAGTATAACCTCACGGTCGTCGCCGTCGATGCTGTAGTACTGGTGGTTGACGCTGTCCCAGAGCCAATTGACATCCTCATCGGGGATCAGGATCTTTCCGTCGATCTTCTCGAGGGATTGAATCAGTTCGTGAATCGAGATCTGGTTGAGCATAAGCGGCTAATTCCATCGGCCCGGGATCCGACGCCCGCACGAAGGGCACTGCCCCTCCTTCAGAAGGTTCTGGAGCACCCTGAAACCGTACCGCTCGACGAGAAGCGTACGGCATCCCGAACAGTAAGTGTTTTCCCAGTGGTCCGTCTCCCCGGGCAGGTTTCCGGTATAGACGAAATTCAGGCCGGCCTCTTTGCCGATGTGTGCCGCTCTTAGAAGAGCGGCGGCCGGCGTGTCCTCCGGATCGGTCATTTTGTAGTCCTGGTGGAAGGCCGTAACGTGCCACGGAATATCTGCGGAAACGGAGGCAATGAATCGGGCGATGTCGCGCAGTTCCTCGTCCGAATCGTTGAAGGTCGGAACGATCAGGGTCACGATCTCCAACCAGAATCCCCGTTCGTGAATGCCGCGAATGCTGTCGAGGACGGTCTGAAGCTTCGTGCCCAGCGTTCGGTATTTCTTGTCGTTGAAGCCTTTGAGATCGACCTTGTAGAGGTCGACGTACGGCCGAAGATAGTCCAGCACTTCCGGTGTGGCGTTCCCGTTGGATACATAAGAACATACGAATCCTTCGGGACGGGCGAGCTTGAATATCTCCACGGCCCATTCCGACGTGATCAGCGGCTCGTTGTATGTGCTTGTAAGAACGCGGGCACGGTAGGACCGGGCCATCTTGATCAACTGCTGCGGCTCGATCGGAATGGGATGGGGGCCCGCAAGGGTTTCGTTTAGTGCCTGCGAGGTTATCCAGTTCTGACAGTAGGCGCAGTGCAGGTCGCAGCCCAGCATGCCGAAGCTGAGCGCACGCGCTCCGGGAAAAGCATGAAAGAAAGGTTTCTTTTCGATGGGATCGACCTGAATGCCGGCTGTGTATCCGGTCGGCACGTATAGCTTTCCGCCCCGGTTAGACCGGATCTTGCAAATGCCGTCCCGGCCTTCGCGGATCTTGCAGCGGTGGCCGCACGCATAGCATTCGATCAGACCGTCTTCCACCGTGCGATAGAGCTCTCCCTCGCGGGTGAAGTGCCTTAAGGTTTCACGGAGGGTGGTGGTGTGGGTCTCCATAGATGACCTCGCTTTCCATACGGCTGCCGGTACGCGCCGACCGGCGGATGACGGTCAGGACGCCACCGGCGGATTGTAATAACCTATGCCCGCGTCGTGCCGCTGGATCTTCTGGAGCAGGTCCTGCGTATGTCGCGGGTTTTCCGGGTCCAGCTGGTTGGCATTCACGATCAGAACCGGACACCAGCGAAAGTGCATGAAGAACTGGTTGAATTCGTCGTTGAGCGTCTGAAGGTACGTTTCGTCGATCAGGTCGCGGCTGCGGCTTTTTCGGGACGCGAAACTTCCCCGGACCTTCTCGATGATGGTTTCGGGATTGTTCTGCAGATACACGATAAGATCGGGCACAACCACGTCTTTTTCCATGCTGTCCATCAGCGTCTCGTAGATGCCGAGATCGGAGGGATCCAACTGCAGATTGGCGTAGATGCGATCCGCATAAAACAGATAGTCCGAGAGAATGTACTCATAAAACATCTCCGTTTGCCAGAGCTGTTTTTGGGCCTTGTACCGGTCCACGAGACGAAGCAGGTGCTTCTTGAGCAGGAAGTCCCTGGGTTCCGCGGCCTGGACGTCGATCATCGGCTCGACGCTGTCCTCGTCGAGAATCGTTCGGGCGTCGGTCAGTTTGGCAAGCGACCGGGCAAGCTGGGAGTTGCTGCGCCGGACAATCCCTTCGATGGCGATGAAACGTATGTTGCCTGAATCGACCACGGGATGCTCCATCAGGGAGTCGAGAGGTTCGGTACGTAGGCCACGTGCTGCAGCGTATGCTTCGTCCTTACGACCCGATGTGCATCCGAAGCCGACGCGCACAATTCTCTGACAGTCCTGCGGCGCACCGGACAAATCCAATCGGGAACGATGTCCATCAGCGGGATGAGTACGAATCTGCGGTCCGCATAATGAGGGTGCGGAATGGTCAGTCCGGGTTGGTTGATGGTGCGCTCATCGAAGAAAACGATGTCCACGTCGATTGTCCGTGGACCCCACCGCGTGCTTCGAGTACGGCCGAGTTGCAGTTCTACCTGCAGGATCTCGTGCATGAGCCGTTCCGGACTCAGCGTTGTCCGGAGACACAGCGCCATGTTAAGGAAGTCGTCTTGACTCTCGTACCCGACCGGTTCCGTTTCATAGATCGCGGACCAGGCCGTGATACGTCCTGCATTGCCGAGGCGGGTCACGGCCCTGCCCAGGTTCTGCAGCCGTTCGCCCACGTTGGAGCCCAGACTGAGAACCGCGTGGCTTTGGTCGTTCATCGCTTTCGGGTCATCTCCACTTCGACGTGATCGATCGAGCCCTTGATCGGCACGCTGGGCTTGCGCACTCGCACGGTTACCTCCCGGATGTCAAAATCCTGCAGGATTCTATGGGCGATATGATGCGCCAATGCTTCGATCAGATAAAACTTCTTTTCTGTGACTGTCTCCTGAATTTTCTGGTATACTACGCCGTAATCGACACAGAGCTCCAGCCGATCTTCCGACGCGGCTTTGTCGAAATCGAGCACCAAGTCGACGTCCACTTCAAAACGCTGACCCAGAGCGCGTTCGGCTTCCTGCGCTCCGTGGTGGCCATAGAACACCATGTTTGCTAGCCGTATGCGGTCGGAGTACATCGATACGGGCCTCAGGGGTTGAAGGTAGACCGGTTGGTCCTGGTCACGGATAAGTGCCGGAGAAAGATAAACTAAAAGGCAGAATAAAACAAGCCCCGGGTTCCATCAAGGATGCGCAGGGAAACAGCGTTCGCGGCGTGCCTGAATCGTGCGGAATTGGTGGCCAAGGAGCTAACCGGTCGGAGATAGTGAGTCCGGGAAGGACTCGCTTCCATGTGGATTCCGAGCGAGTTTGGCCCGCTGGGTACTGCCCAGTTGTCATGGCGATTCCAGGTCGGCGGCAAACCAGAAGCCATTGGTCCATGGGCCTAGCTCCAAACAAAGCAAAAAGTAAAAGAATACATGCGTGTCCAACAATTCCAGATTCGTACACTATTTCTTGCTAACGCCCCCCCTTTTTTATACATTTTTTTTATAATCAAGGGCTTCAATTCAAACAAGGGTGTAACTTGAGTGCGTCCGTGGCTCTTGCCTCTTGGTCGGCCTGGATGCATGGAAGGACAACTCTCTCATTCCCCGGCAGGTAAACGCAGAGGAGTATAGACGGTTCAGTGCAACACTTGTTACGATCCGACTGCCCACAGAAGCTTTCCAGTAAAGGGTTTATAGCTGCTGACAGTTTTTCACGAACGGCACTCACGTTCACGCAGGCAGGGGTGTATCCGGGGGTCCGGTTCGGTTTCCTGCTTGCCTGGCTCTCCGTGCTGACCCTATCCGGAGGGGTGTACGCGCAGGGAGGTGCCGTCCAGAGCGGGTTTGCGGCCGATGTGTCCCTTTCGCCTTCGCAAGTGAAGGCCGGAGGACCGTCGGTGCTCACGTACTCATTCAGGGTCATGGAAGGTGCACCCACATGGTGGCGCATTGTCCTCTCATGGGTGCCGGAGGGGGCGGCCGTCCGGTCGGTCGAGAAGAACGGCGGCGTTCTCTGGCTAATGAACCAGTCCGGACCTCCGCCGCACAGTTCGGTCGCAAGCTGGACCGTGGCAAACAAGGAACTCGAACTGTGGACATACCCCGGAGACATGCGTCCCGGCGACGTGCTCAAGATCACCTTTGCGATTTCGGTGCCCGACACTCTTACGGTGGGGCTCCTGGACGGGTGGCTGGGACAGGCCGGCAAGGCGGAATCGCTGGCTCCGTGTCCATCCGCCGCAACCAAGCTTACCGCTGGACGGTAGTCGAATCCACGCATGAAACACTCGCTCTTCATAGGGATTGTTTCCTTCATCCTGGGCCTCTCGTCTCAGGCTAACGGGCAGGTCGTCACCTGGGATGGCGGCGCCGGTACCAACCGGTGGAACGATCCCGGAAACTGGAGCACCGACCTTCTCCCGACTTCGGCTGATACGGTCCAGTTAGATGGCCCGATCGCCGTGGTGCTGGACAGCCACCTTACGACCGTCGTGGCCAAACTAAGGATCCTCACGGGCGCTTCGCTGTCGGTGGACACCACTCTGACCGTCGACGACAGCGTTTTTGTTGATGGTACCTCCAGTCTGACGCTGAACGCGCCCGCCGAGCTCACGGCGAACGGGCACTTCATTGTGGCCGGTTCGTTGACGCCCAATTCCTCGATTGTCCGTCTTAACGGCACCGACCAGAATCTATCGCTAAGCGGTTCGGCGAGCTTCAATGTACTGCGCCTGTCCGGCAGCGGCACCAAGAGCCTTCTGAGCGCACTGACGTTCGATCAGAAGATTCTGGTCGACGCCGGCATTCGCTTCGACCTCAATGCCAATCTGGTCACCGGCAGCGGCGCAACGGATACGCTGGAGCTCTCAAATGGCGACTCGCTCTTTATCGAAGGCGCAGGTCCGGCGGGCGTGGCCGAGTTCATCGCAGCCGCCACGAGTGTGGTCATCTATGACGGCGGTGCGCAGACCGTTGCCTCCACGACGTTTCCGCATCTGGTACTGCGCGGCACGTTGACCAAGACGCTTGCGGGCAACGCCAGCGTTTCCGGCGACCTCTCCATGGAGCCGGGTGTGGGGTTCGATCTTCAGACGTTCACGTTCGACGGCTCAGGAGGGTCCAATACCCTGACCGCGGGAGCAGGCGACTCCATCTTCGTGGGCGGTGCATCGAATCTCCCCACGGGATTTGAGACGATCACGCTTTCCTCTTCCAGCGCCATTGTGTTCGCTGGTTCTGATCAGAATGTCGCCGCGCTGTGGGTGAATTACGAGCATGTCGTTCTTCGGGGCAGCGGCTCCAAAACCCTCACGTCGGCGGTGACGGTAAACGGGAGCGTCAGCGTAGAACCGAATGTCCGTTTCGATCTTTCGACCTTCCTGCTGAGCGGCAACGGCGCGTCGAACACGCTTACCCTCACGGCCGGCGATTCGCTCATCGTTGGGGGTGCGAGCAACATTCCTTCCGGCTTTGAGACCATCACCCTTGCCTCGGCCAGCGCCGTTGTCTTTGACGGGACGGACCAGAGTGTCCCTGCCCTTTCGGTCAATTATGCCCATCTCGTCTTGCGGGGAACCGGCACGAAGACACTGACCTCATCCGTCACGGTGAACGGAAACGTAAGCGTTGAACCGAACGTCAATTTTGATCTGTCGACATTTGTCCTGAGCGGAAACGGCGGAGCGAACACGCTCACGCTCACGGCGGGCGACTCCTTGATGGTTGGGGGGGCCAGCAACACGCCTTCCGGTTTTGAGACCATCGTCCTGTCGTCGAGCAGCGCATTCGTGTTCAACGGGGCAGACCAGACCATTCCCGCCCTCGGAGTGAACTACCGGCAGCTGGTGCTCCGCGGAACGGGGACAAAGACACTTGGAACCAATATCAATGTCACCGGCGACCTCTCCGTAGAGCCGAATTTGCGGTTTGTGCTGGGATCCTTCAGCATCGACGGCCAGCCCGGGCCAAACACGTGGACGGTATCGGGCGGCGATTCAGTATTCATCGGCGGCGCGGCGCCCATCAACTTCAGTACCGTAACGATCAACGCCAACAGCGTATTCATCTATGACGGGGCGGGTCAAACCGTGACCAATTATGGAGGCTCCGGTTACGGTTACCTGGTCATCTCCGGGACGGGCACCAAAGTGCTCGGCGCTTCCCTTCAAGCGCGGAACACCCTGACCATCTACTCCACGCTTGATTTCAACGGTTTCAATCTTCTGTTCGGCAACGATGCAACGGATTCCGTTATCGTCGACGGAACGCTTGAAATCAACGGCGGTGAGAACCTCTATTTCAACACCACGAGTGGGAGCCCCACCCTGTATGTGGGCGGAACGCTGCGCCTGGTCGGCACGAGCGAAGCTGCTCTGGCAGCCGTGACCCGGCTGGTAGGGAGCAATCCCATTTCCGTCACGATCGACGGGACGATCGAGGCCGAATACTACGGTTTGGGCTATGTGAACACCAGTGGAGTGGTGATCAATTCCGGCGCTACGATCGACCCGACAAGAAACCTCAGCAACGGCTATTTCACGAATGGCACGGCGGGAGGCCGTTATCTTCGGATCGAGAACACAGAAAGTCACACCATCCGTAATGTTCATTTTGGGCTGAGTTCGACGGGGACGGTGATGAACAACGTCCGAAAGGACGCCGCTTCGGGCACGCTGACGTTCATTGACTACGCAGGCCCTTCCTCAGGTGCGGCCAACGAAGTCGATCCCAACAGTCTGATCAACTGGACGACCAAAATCGTCAGTACATTCGGGCACCGATTCACGGATTCGTCCCCTCCGTCACCCAATGCTGCCTATCAGTGGGTCGACATCAGCGACGGTGTTGTGATCGATTCGAGCCTGTCGGACTGGAATTCAGGTCTGGTGAATATCGGGTTCACCTTCAACTATTTCGGGACCAACTTCACGCAGGTCGACATCAGCGAGAACGGGTTCCTCAGTTTCGCCGCGCTGTCAGCCGGATTCGCGGGAAACCAGATCATGCTGCCCTCGACGCTCACCCCGAACGGTTTCGTCGCGCCGTATTGGGATGACCTGAATACCAATGCCTACGGCGCCGCCGACCGTGTATATTATAAAGTGGTGGGTTCGTCTCCCTACCGGCAGTTGGTCGTAACGTGGGACAACGTCGATCTCCCAGCCACATCTGGAAACCAGTTCCTGTCGTTCCAGCTCATTCTGTTCGAGACCTCCAACCTGATCAAGTTCCAATACAAGACGCTCAGCGACGCTTCAACGACGTATGGCCAGAGTGCGACGATAGGCTTCGAGAATCCCGGGGGCACGGACGGGTTGTTTGTCGGGAAAAACTATGGAGCCGTCTCTCCTGCTTATGCGATCCTTTTTCATGGCTCCCGGGCGACCTCGGCCACCTCCAATATTACGCCCAATGCGATTACACCTCCAAAAGATCTGCAGAGCTTCACCTATCGCATTAATACCTTTACGGGGGCGACGTCGGGCCTGGGTGGAGCGGACCATTTCGTTATCACGGACGGCCTGACGCGGGAAATGATTGTCACGGGTATCCAGGTCAATGGCGGAAGTCAATTCATTCTTAACAGTTCGTCCCGGCCGCCCGGACCCGGCTATGCGACGTGGTATTATTACTCGGGAACGAGTGCAGGCGACGATAGTCTGGTCATTCTAACGGACTATCTGGCCGTTCGGGACTCGCTGGTGGTCACGTTTACAGAAAGCGTTCCGGACACCACGCTGGGGCAGACATACGATTATCCTGCCCAGTTCGATTCGGACATCCTGGCGGACGGGTACACGGCTACGGTAAACGGCGGTTACGGTGTGACGTTGAATACGGGTTCGCTGGACCATCTGATCATCCGGACGGCCCCCAACAACGGCGGTGCCGTCGTCGATACGGTCACCCTTACAGCGGACGAAACACGAACGTTGTACGCTGCCGGATACGATGGGGAGGGCCACTACATTC
>JBBIJR010000038.1:32590-33127 GCA_037445875.1 Bacteroidota bacterium
GCGGGATTGGCGGCGTGGCTCCTGCGACGAATTCGACTTCAACTGTGTTCTCGGCGAATCGAGTGGGCAACGGGACGATCGTCGCGGACACCAACGGCATATCGGACGCCACGGGCGTCTTTACCGTTTATCCGGGGGACACTTCTTTTATAGCGATCCGTACGGCACCCGGCGGTGCAGGAGTTCGCTATAGTGCCCTGATGATCACGATGCCCGCTGACAGCACGCTGAATTTGTATGCGGCGGGGTATGATGCGGACAGTAATCTCGTTGGTAGTGTGACTGTCGACTGGGATACACTGGGGACGATCGGTGGGGGTCTGAGTAATTTCTCCCCGCAAGCGGCAAGTTCCATCGTGTATGACCCGACGCTGACAGGCAGTGATCGCATCGAGGCCGTGTACGTGAACGGTGATCTCCGCGACACGACCGGAACGATTACCGTGGTAGCCGGGGACACGGCCACGCTCGGCGTCGAGACCGCCAATGACGGGAGCGGAGTGGTGCTGCCTTCCCTGGTGACGACGGCGGACAGCG
>JBBIJR010000039.1:0-32068 GCA_037445875.1 Bacteroidota bacterium
AGTCCATCGGAGGAAGGTTACGGAGCTTGATGATGCTCGAATACTTGACGCTCTTCGTGTTGTCCGCTTTGGCTGTCTGATTGGGTTCGACAACCACTTTGGACGCACGGCGGCTCCATGCTTTGTCGGTCTGGCCGAATAGCTGCGCACTCAACGTGCCCGCCAAAACAACGGCCGCAACGATCCAGAGTAGGGGACGAAGTCTCATTTCGCGCTCTCCTCAATTAACGGTTGCGAAAGAAAGAAACCGGTGATTTAAGGTTTGAATGATTTCAATAAGACAGAAGGGGCCGGGCGGGTTACCGTCCGGATGGATGCTATTCAGCACGCCGAAAAGCTATACGCCCCCTCGAAACACATAATAACTGACAGGAAAAGCAAAAACAATTTGGGCCAAAATCGAGATAATGTCAAGTCAGTTTTTGGATTTCTCACTGACCAGGGACTCGTAGGCCTCTTTGATCTCTTTAAACCGCTCATCGCCGGCGAGGCCCAGCTCGTCATCCGTATTCATGTCCGGATGGTAGATCATGCACAACTTGCGGTAAACGGCCTTGATCTGTTCGAGCGTCGCATCTTCTTTGATGCCGAGGATTTCGTAGTAGTTTCTTTTCCGGCCCTTGAACAGCGATCCGTCCTCGGCGCCAAGCCGGAGCGCCTCTTCGATGAAATCCTTGATCTGCTTGATCTGGGGGACCACCTCTTCCGGGCTCAGTTGTCCGTTCGAGAAGCCGTTCTTCAGGATCTCGAGTTCCGATTTGAAGTCAATAACGGCGATGATAATATCCGTGCTCGAGTTGCTGGACAAGGCATCTATGATCCGCCGTTCCGTTTCGGCGATCAGATCGTGGACGCTCTGTTCCTGTTCGCTCTCCCGTTGTTTTTGAAGGGCGCGAATGGCATTCTGCATGTCCTCGGCGATTTCCTTGGCACGGCTGAAATGTTTCTGGACCAGGGCGTTTTGTGCCCTGTCGAGATAAAAGCGGAATTCCTTGATCTCTTCCGGGTACAGTGCCGCCAGTTCGCTTTCCGAGACCGCGATCATCAGGTTCTCTGCGTTGGAGACCTCGTACAGGGCGTCTTTGCGAACCTGCTTGAAGCGATCGCCGGCGTCGCGGGCGCGGCTGGCATGGCGGACGGCCTCGTTGCAGAACTGCTCGGCGGCCTCGTAGTGGCGGCGCGCCATCGCACCGCGCGCTTCGCCGAAGGCAACCAGGGCCTGTTCAAAATCCTCCGATGCCTGCCTGTCGCCCTCGGCGGCCCTCGCCAGCTCGATGTGTTCCTCGGCATCGTCGAGCCACCATCGGGCCTGGCGCTTGAGCTCATTCTCCTGGACCAAACGGCGGATCCAAAAACCGGCCACGAAGACCGCGACACCGCCCGTCACGAGGAAGAAGATGAACTTCATCTGACTGAGCCGGATCGCTTCGTCCACCTCCCGCTTCAGGTCGAGAGCGCTTCGGTTGTTCACATCGTACGAAAAGGCCATCCGCAGGAAACTCTCCGCCAGCCGGTAGTTCTCGGCCATGAATTCCGATCTCGCTTTCTCGACGTACGCTCCGGCCAGCTTGTCGGCCGCCTTGGAGAAAATGGAACGGCCTTCCGTGTTGTCCTTCTCGAGCGTGAGTATTTCCTGCGCTGCCTGATAGGCGAGGTACCAGTTCTCTCTCGCCAGTTCCCGGTTGGCCTGCTTGATCAGGTAGTCGAGGCGAAACTTGCTCTCGCTGCGTGCATAGTCGAAGTCCGCTCCGACGGCGAGTGCTCCTTCGCCAAGCGTTCGAAGTACGGAGGTGGAATCAAGGCGGAAGTCGAATCGGCCCGGCTGTGCGTAGCGCGGCTCGTGCCGGACATCCAGCGGATGTGCCGGTGCGTTGATGTACGGTGTTTCATTGGCCCACAGGTTGTTATGCGATACGATGTTTTGCCGGCCGCTGTCACGAAAGGCGATGCCAACCGCATTGTCCGTGACGTTATTGTTGGTGATAGCCATGGCGGTTCCGTCGTGGACGAGGATGGCGAATCCGCTCTCGGGATGGTCATCGTTCCTCCGGTGGTAGACCAGCGTATTGTTTCGGATGGTAGGGCTGGATTCGTCGCGAACGATCAGGCCGTTGGCATTGTGGAAGATATAATTGCCGGCGATCTTGCCGTAGGAGCCTTTTTCGATGAGCACACCTGCACCGCCGTTGTGGCGGATGGTGTTTCGCTCGATGAGCGGGCTCGACCGGTCCGCCACCACGATACCGTCGCCGCCGTTGTTCAGTACCATGCAGCCGGCCACGACGCCCTGGCTCTTGGTCACCAGCCGGATGCCGTCACCGGAATTGTTCCGGACGATGCAGTCACGGATGTTGACGGCGCTGTGAAAGGCAAGGTCCAATCCAACCCGGCCGAGGCGGAACGAACAACTCGTAAGCGTGAAGGAGGTGTAACGGGCGAGGAGCACCGGCTCAGTCGAGGGCGCGGCGAATTCAAAGGACAGGTTGCTGATCTTTGCCGAGCCCAGGTTGTAGGCGCTCACCACCGGGCGGTCCGGTTTGCCGACAATCACGGTCCGCCCGATCCCGGCACCTTCGAGGTTCACAAAGCTCTTTAACAGCAGGTTCTCCCGGTAGACTCCGGGACGGATTCGGATACGGGCGCTGAATTCTGCCCGGTCGATGGCCTCCTGGATGGTGCGATAGTCACCGGACCCGTCCGCGGCGACGACAAGGTTCCGTTCGACGCGCGCGCGGCCCTGCGTCACGTACGCCTGGCTCCAAAGGCCGCCGGCCAACGAAAGCCCGGCCGCCACGCCGAGCCCTATTAACGCGTGTTTGAGCAGAGCCATGGGTTGGTGTTACTTGCCCGCCGGAACGGCTCGATCAGTTGACGATCTTCCGGATGATCCGGAATCGGCCGTCCGGCTGAAGATCGACAGGGGAGTGCTTTTGAATGTACCGGATCATGGCATCGCGGATGGCCACGCCCGTCTGGGCCACGAACTCCTCCGGCACAGTGGTGAGCCGGCCGAAGCCGGAATTGCCTTCGGCCAGATAATCCGATACGGCCAGCGTATATTCCGCATCGGGATCGAGCGGCCGGTCGGCGATTTCCAATGTCACCACACGCTCGCGGTCCGTACGGTTCTTGTCAATGACCGCCTTGAGTCCGGCAACCAACATGCCGTTGGAGTTCCCGGCGACGCGATCCTCCATGAGTTCCTTCACAAAAGAACCTTTGACTTTCATAAGGACGATCTTGTTGTCGAACGGCATGACCTTGAACACGTCCCGCGCCGTGATGTCGCCCGCTTTGATCTCCGCCCGAACGCCGCCGTAATTCGACATCGCCGCGTCCGCACCCGATTCCTCGAGCATGGCCTCCACGACGAGATTGCCCATAGGTGACTCTCCGTCCGACGTTCGCTTCAAGTCGTTCCTCGTCCGGCCGATCACCTCGTCGAAGCCTTTTTCGACTTCGCTCTGCCATGCGGCGATCGTCCGGTCCAGTTCCGGATCGGGCCAGAATTCGTCGCGGAACAACGTAAGCATGGCACCCTGATCGAGATCGAAGTTGTACCCGGCGAGAGTCCGTGTCTTGCGGTCGAAATAGAGGTTAATATGCCCGAGGGCGGCGCTGCTGTTGGCATAACTCTGGATGACCAACGTGTGCGTCAGCGGGTCCTCCCACGGTGTGTTGTGGCCGCGGTGAATGTGACCCGTGAGGATCAGGTCAATCCGTGGAACGAAATGGGCGATCTCGATACCGCTGGCCGTCCCTCGTTCGAAGTCCTTGCCCTTCTTGATATCTTCCAGCAATCTTCGATAGCCCTCATCGGGATTGTAGTCCAGCCACGCGTGCGTGCTTAGAATTACGAAATCGCACTTTTCGTCCTCCCGGAGGATCCGGACGTAGTCTCGGGCCGCTGGAATCTCCGGAAGAAAATCGAGCCCGGCCACGTGCGCCGGGTAACTCATGGACAGCGTGCCGCGTGTGGCCAGTCCCAGAATACCGATCCGGACGCCCTGCACCTCTTTCACGACGTACGGTTTCACAAATGGAGCCAATTCGCCCGTCTCTTTATCCACGATATTGGCAGCGATAAAGGGGAATTCGGACAGCTTCTGAATTCGTTCGAGGTTGTCCCTTCCAAGGTCGAAATCATGGTTGCCCACGGCCATCGCGTCGTATCGGATCAGGTTCATGAAATCGATCACCGCCTTGCCGCCTGTCTTGGTGCCCACCAGCGTGCCCTGGAAGATATCGCCCTGGTCGAGCAGCAGAACGCCCCAACCTTCTTTTTCGGCCTGTCTGCGGGCCGTGTGAATGTAACGCGCAGCCGAGGCGCCGCCTCCGATCATAGGGGGGAATTCCGGATTGATGAAAGTTGCTTCCGTGTTGACGATGCCTCCGTGCACGTCGTTGGTAAAGAAGATCGTGATGCGCTGGTACCGGTCTCCCGACCACGAGGAACCGACCTGAGCTCGGACCGTTTCGGTGAGGATCGAGGCGATTGTGACAAGGAAAACCAGGCGTATCATAAGAGAGGTGCTTTCAAAAAAACTGGGACGATTACCCGAACCGTCCCAGTTTAGCAAGAAATGGCTATTCTATCAAGCCGTTATTTCCGGCCGCTATTTGACCAACAGCAACTTGCGCGTTTCCGTTCGGACGCGATGGGCCTCCCGCACTTCGATGCGATAGAAGTACACCCCGCTGGCCGCTGTTCTTTCGGCGTCGTCTTTTCCGTTCCAGGTGACGTTGTGTTCGCCCGCTTCGAACGTTCCGCGAGCCAGGCTTCGTACGCGCTGGCCCAGGGTATTGAACACGTCCAGCCGCACGGAAGCGCGGACAGGCAGAACAAACCGCACCGTCGTGGCCGGGTTGAACGGATTGGGATAATTGG
Organism: Bacteroidota bacterium; assembly: GCA_037445875.1. Taxonomy (GTDB): domain Bacteria; phylum CLD3; class CLD3; order SB21; family SB21; genus JBBIJR01. Next base: position 4,889 of record JBBIJR010000039.1, read on the forward strand.
CCCTCAGGATCGGCAGTCCCGACGGCACGGCTTTGCGGGCCACCGCGGTCAGCATATCGCCGCCGGAAATCGCGGCCACCTGGCCGTTGCGGCACCCGGCGATGATCTCGAAGCTCGCGTTTCCGTCCAGATCGTTGATGAGGTGCAGGGACTCGGCTGCGTCGTTGTTTCCGCCCGTGCCGAACGAGAACGAATCGTCAATGATCTGGCCGTTGGTCCCGTCGATGATGTAGACCTTGTTATCGTGGGAGGCGTACACCGCGTCGTTGATGCCGTCCGCGTTCACATCGGGGATACGCACGGCGCCGAACGTTTGCATCGGAAGCGCGTTGTTCCAGATGGCCGTCCCGGTCTGGCCGTCGATGCACATGATCGCCGTGCTGCCCGTCAGCGGGGCGATGATGTCCTTGTACCCGTTACCGTTGACATCGTCGAGCAGGATCAGCTGGTTCGGAAAAACGACGGATCCCACGTTGTATTGCCAGCGCATGGCTCCCGTGGCTCCGTCGAGACGATAAATGTACTGCGTCGAGCCCGCCGCGATGACGTCGGAGGTGGAGTCGGGAACGGGATAGGGCACCAGCTCTTTGGCGCCGTAGATTCCGCCTCCCACGGGGAACTCCCACATGAACGTGCCTGCCTGTCCGTCGAGGCCGATGACGCTATTCCGGAAATCGCCCGTCGTTGCGACCACGTCCGGCTTACCGTTACCGTTGACGTCGCCGATAGAGACGACGCCGCGGGTGTAGGCGCCAGTGAAGTAGACCCAGATCGAGTCGCCGGTCACACCGTCGAAGCAATAGACCTTCCGCCGGCCGTATGCCGCGCTGGGATCGGTGGCGCTGGCTGTCGCCAGCACGTCCGGGATGCTGTCGCCGTTGAAGTCTTCGACTGCGTAGACGGCGTTGATGTCGCCGAGCGCATAATTGATCGGATCGTCGAACGACCAGATCACCGCGCCGGTCCTTCCGCTCAGCACGTACACGCCCTCGTTGCCGCCTCCGAACCCGGCCACGACGTCGGGGTAACCGTCGTCGTTCAGATCGCTTACCACCTGCAGGGCTTTCTGGGCATCGTCGCCCTGTGTTCCGAGGGAACCGGTGTTGTTGTCGTCCAGGCCGGAGTTGAACGACCAGATCGTGTCGGTCACACCGGTGGCGTTTCCGTTGAGACACTGCACGTAGTAGTTTTCCGTCCCGATGATGACGTCGTCGTACCCGTCGCCCGTCACGTCGGAGATGGCGCGGATCGCTTCCACGGAGAAATCATCGCCGCTCGTAAACGGATTGTCCGGCGTCATGAAGGTCCAAAATACGCCGCCGAAATCGTACGTCGAATCGACACCGGAGCCCTGCAGCGTGACGGGGAGTTCCGCCTCGCTGCTGTCGTTGCTGAAGATCGTCATCGTGTCAAGGTAGGCTCCCACCTGCGACGGTTCGAAGGCGATTCGGATGCGAGTGGTCGAAACGGAGTCCACGTGCAGCGGGAACGAGACGGGCTCGAACAGATAGAAGTCCGGGTTGGTAAAGACAATATTCGAGACCACGAGCTCACCCGCGCCCTGGTTGGTGATGTCGAGGTCCCAGGTATTGACCGACTCTGTCCCGTTCTGTACCAGAACAGGGCCGAAGTCATGCGAAGCGGCCGACGGATCGATTTCCTGTGAGGTCCAGATACCGAATCCCTGCAGGGCCACGCGCGCGACCGGCTTGTTCGGGTCGTTCGAATAGATCTTCAGCGTGTCGATCTGCAGGCCGTACATGTTCGGATCGAACGTGACGGGAACCATGACCGATTGGCCGAAGGCAATCGTGTCCGGGACGACCCAGCTGTACGAAAAGGCCGGGTTCGAGTGAGCGATCGAATCCACGATCAGGTCCGCCGTACCGGTGCTGGAAACCTGCAGGTCGAACGTTTCCGGCTGGCCGATCTTTGTGTGCTGGAAGTTGTACGATGTATAGTTCGTCGTGATCTGCGGCGTGCCGGTGAGGGACAGGTCGTACTGGTACAGCGCGTACGTATTGCCGACCACCGGCCGTGCAATCAGCCAGAGATAATTGCCGTCCCACACCATGCCCCTCGGACTGACGCCTCCGGATCGTTCGGGCAGCGCGATGGAATAGACCGTATCACCGAGGACCGGATCGTAGGCATGGATGCGCTCGTCGTTGCCGTCGTTGTCATCCATGACATAGTAATAGTACTGGCTGTTGCGTGCCACGCCGATCGGCTGCGTGCCGTACGTCGGGATGGAATCTACGATCTGTCCGGTGCTCACGTCGATCTTGAAAATCCCGGCCATGTTGTTCGGATAATACCGGCAGAACCAGAGTCCGGAGTCGGCCCAGCAGACGCCGCCGACATAGCCCCAGGACAGGGGAATCGAATCGGCGATCGTACCGTCACGGTTGATCTTGAAAACCATTGACGTACCGTTGCCGCCAGTGGACCGGCGCTTGATGTACCAAAAATGCTGACCATCGTGGCCCAGTCCGTAACTCTCCAGGAGATAATTACCCGGAAAGCTGTCCCTTGGGCACATGCTGTCGGAAGGAACGCCGTTCGTATCGACATTGTACAGATGGTGCAGCCAGTCCGCACTGGAAGACCAATTGCTGCTGATCCAGAGGCCGCTGTCGGAGGCGGCTCCGGTGGCCGCGATACCGTAAGACCCGCTCATGCCGTTACCGAAGAACCGGTTGGCCGGCAGGTTGGTGACCGACACGAGTTGAGCGCCAAGGGGCAGCGAAGTCGTCAGAATAAGGCACACGAGTGCTTTGCATGAGGAAATAAGGCGATTCATTTCAGTGACCCTCCAGGGTAGATGAAGCAGGAAATCCAAGCGTGAGTCCTTGGACCTATTTGACGAGAATCATCTTCTTTGTTTGAATGTTCCCATCCAGACTCAGACGCACGAAGTAGATGCCGCTGGGCAGTACGCTTCCGCTCTGATCGGTGGCATTCCAGGTGTATTCGTGGTAACCGATCTCCTGATCCCCCTCGTACAGCGTTCTCAGAAGATTTCCCAGCAGATCGTAGATCCGCAATTCCACATAACCCGATTTTCGGAGATCGTACGCGATCGTGGTGGAGAGATTGAAGGGGTTTGGATAATTCTGCTCAAGGCGGAAGAGGGCCGGTGTATCCGATTTGTTCTTCCGTGGTGAACGGGCGGACAGCAGCAGTTCGTCCCTCACCGTCCCGAAGATGGTGTCCAGCCCGACAAAGAAGCGGAGCCCGTCGAGATTGGCTCGCAGGAATCCCGGAGGAGAGGATGAGGGGGCCGCGCCGATGTAGCACTGGGAGCCCGTATTGGCCTGCGTGATGCGTGAGAAGGGCAGCGCCGTGACCGGAGTGCCGTTGATGTAGAAGGTCAGGCTGTCGGACGCGCCGTCGCAATGAAAGCCGATGTGATACCACCGCTGCGGCCGCAGCACGTAGCCTGCGCGGAACGTCTCGGAGAGGCCTTCGCGCATTTCGACGCAGGGTTCGTTGGCCTCGAGGTAGAAGCGATAGCCGCTCAGAAAATTGTTGCTCGCGTTGATGATCTCGCCGCTCGCAAGGGTCGGGAGGTAGATCCAGGTGGAGACGGTCAAGGCGACCTGCCCGGTCACGTTGATGTCGGCGTACGACGGCACTTTGAGGAAATCGTCGATGCCGTCGAGGACCAGGTAGTCGTCCTGTGTGGGAGCGGGGTCGAGGTTGGACAGCGTCAGACCCGCAGACCGGAGCCATTCCACCGAGAGCGTTTCGGCGGCTGCGGTGTAGGCTTCGCGCCGCAAGACCACACTGGTCCCCTCGTCGAACTCGAGGGACATCCGCAACTGGGCCCCGACCGTCGCCGGTATCGTGCCCGCGACGGCCAACCAACCCACCAAAGCTATGATGAAATACCGGATCGTAACAAAGATCATGGTGCCTCGTTATCTGCAGACAACGACGGCGGACGCACGTCTCCTGCGGTTAGTTCGGAACAGTGAGAACACAGGCCTCCACGGAGAAAGTAAGGCGTAGAGCTGCGGTATTCAAGAAAAAATTCGGTAAAAAAGAAGCGCCGCCGCAGCGACGCTTTCAAGACCGTCCCGGCTCATCAGGCGAGCTTCAAGGGCTTGAATTCGATCCAGTCGTTGCTCTCCTTGAAAATGCCCCGAAGCATCTCCTTGTCCTTGTCCGTGGGGAACACTTCCTTCTTGTAATCTTCGTACTTCTCGGCGGACATGAGTTCGCCCGTCACGCTGTACGGTTGATGGGCGTACGTGCCGATGTGCCGGTTGAATTTGACGTCGGGCATGAAGAGTTTCGGATGGTCCTGAGGAACGAGCGTGTTGAGATCCTCGATCAGCCGGCCGATTTCGTCCATATACAGGCGGCGGGCCATCTCGTTCAACTGGGCCTTGTCGGCTTCTCGGTCGCCCTCGCCCTCGTCGTACCGTCCCTTGAGCCCCCAGACGTACGCCCAGTGGGCATTGGACGAGTGGTCGGTCCCGAACAGATCGTACGCCGTCGGCACCCACTTGTTGAAGTACTTCTGGATCAGCTCCACCGGAACCTTGCCCATCTTCAGAATGCGTTTGAGGCCGTTGTTGCCGGTGCCGAGGTGGAACGCTTCTTCCTTGAGCATCGGTCCCATGCTGGCGGCCAGGGGCATGAAGCCGGAATGGGAGAGCATCTTGAGTTGGAATTTGCCGTCCCGGTCGATGAATTCGGTATAGGTGTAGAAATCCAGCCAGTTATCGACGATCTCGTTGAAAGAGCCCAACAGTCGTTTTTGTTCGAAGGCGCGGCGTTCGAGAAGTTTGATCGCCTCTTTCTTGCCCGCGTCGCCGAAGTGCGAAACGAGGATGTGGCTCATCTGCCAGCCGTGCCGCATTTCCTCCGCGTTGATGCGCATGAGCGCGTACAGGTCGTAGTCGCTGGGCGCCTTGTCCACGAGCAGCCGCTGCTGCTCGACGGAGGCGAATTCCGTGTCGCCCTGGAAAACGATCAGCGTCTGTAGGGCGTCCCGAATGTTCTGGCTGGGGATATCCAGCACGCGCTCCCATTTCCGCTCGCCCGCAAAATCGCCGAACTCGATCTCGGTGGTCTTGCAGGCCGTGTACTTGGGCTCCAGGACATACGTCGGCAAAAAGTGCCTGAACGTCTTTTCGTCGAAGCCGATGTCTTTCCTCCATTCCTGAAAGAGATCGACCCAATCGTCAAATGTCGCGAGCTGGGCTTTTAACATGACGGTTCCTTTGGTTGGTTCGTTGTATATGAGCGAACGGTCATTTCTTTGTGCGAACGAATCCATGAAGGAACAACTCGGTCATCCGGTCGGCGATTCTGCGGACGTTGGCAAGACTGTGTTCCCTTTTCGATGGATTGTACCACGTGTAGGTCCAGTTCATCATCCCGAAAAGGGACAGGGCGGCGACCTTGACGGCGTCGTTTCGCCTGGCCGAAGGGTTGCTCTTGCGTTCGATCTCCAGGAGGAGGGATTCCATGCGGTCGAGATACGATCGTTTCTTTTTCTGAATCAGATCGAAATACGCGCCGCGCAGGCCGTCCGATTCGTGCGCGAGGACTTTCATCGCGTCGAGGTGCGTGACGAAATACTGAAGGTGGTTCTGAACGAGGGCTCCGAGTTTCTGTTCGGGCCCGCGGACGTCTTTCAACCGCTCGTCGAGGCTGGACAACACACTGTCGAAAGAGTGCTTGGAAATCAGGAACAGGAGTTCCTCCTTGGTCTTGAAATAATAGTACAGGCCCGCCAGGCTGATGTCCATGTCGCGGGAAAGGTCGCGAATCGACGTATTGTGGTATCCCTCCCGGGCGAACAGGGAGGCGGCGCGCTCCAGAATGTCGCGAAGTTTGAGCGAATAGCGCTCGGAATTCTCTTGAACCGCCGTTTCCGGCTCGATGAGGTCGGACACCACGCGATGGCCTTTGCGTAAAATTCGAACGAACGTTCGAAATATAAGTCCCGCAGACTACAAGGGCAAGTGTTTTCTTCGGGCGTAATCCGCGGGACCCGAGAAACTCTTTGAATAAGAGGGATCCGATAAGTACATTAGCCGGAATTTCTCTCACGCGTCAAGTCCCGATCCGGTGAAACGGCCTCCTTTTCCAAAGAAGCACCTGAGCCAGCATTTTCTGTCCGACGCCAACATTGCCCGGAAGATCGTCGATGCGGTCCAGGTGGATGCCTCGGATGCGGTAGTCGAAATCGGGTGCGGTCAGGGCGCGCTCACGCGCTGGCTGCTGGACAAGGGCTGCCGGGTGTTCGGCGTGGAGTTCGACGCCGGGTTGGTCGAAGGCCTCGAACGGTCGTTCGGCCGCTTTGAACGGTTCACCCTCATCCACAAAGACGTCCTGGAATGGGACTTCGAAGAGGCGATCCGTTGGACCGCGGGCCATCTCCGTGTGGTGGGCAATCTCCCGTACCATATCTCGAGCGCGATCCTGTTCAGGCTGCTCGATCTCCGCCGGCACATCGCATCGGTAGTCGTGATGCTGCAGAGAGAAGTGGCGGCGCGTATCGTTTCGGCACCGGGCAGCAAGGAATACGGGATCCTCTCGGTACTTTGCCAGTATCACGCGGACGTTAGCCGGTTGTTCGACGTCTCTCCGACCGCGTTTTTCCCCCGGCCCCGCGTGCATTCCAGCATTCTGCGAATGACGCTGCGTCCGCCGCTCCGGCCCGCCGTCGACGAAGATCTGTTCCGCCTTGTGGTGCGTACGAGCTTCAATCAACGGCGTAAGATGTTGAGGAACTCGCTCAGCACTTTTCTTGCCGGCCGGGAATGGAATAACGGCCTGGAACGGCGGCCCGAACAACTCAGCGTCAGCGAATTCGTGGAACTCAGCGATCGACTCCGTCCCCTTCCCTAACAAAGTGGATAAAGCACTTGCGACCCAAAGCAGAAATCGAGATCGATAAAGAGTTCATGGACGACATCAAGGATCTGGTCGACTCGCGGGCCGAACTCCTCCTGCGCAACATCCTGCAGGACCTGCACCCGGCCGACATTTCCGAGATTCTGGACCACCTCGATGAGGAGGAACGGAACTACGTATTTCATATTCTCGACACCGACAAGGCGTCCGACGTCATCCTGGAGCTGGACAGTGCATCGCGGGAGGGCCTGCTCGAGCATCTCGACGAGAAGGAGATCACGGAGATCGTGGATGCCATGCACTCGGACGACGCGACGAACATTGTCCAGGAGCTCGACGACCAGACCCAGCGCATCGTGCTGGACCACCTCGACCGGGAAGACGCCCAGGAAGTCCAGGAACTTCTCCAGTACAAGGAGGACACGGCGGGCGGCATCATGCAGCTCGAGTTTGTCGACGTGTACGATACAGAGACCGTGGCCGAGGCGATCGATGAAGTGCGCGAGAAGGCGTCCGAGGTCGAGAAAATCTACGACATCTACGTGGTCAATGCCGCAGGCAACCTGGTCGGCGTGCTGAGCGCCGAGACCCTCCTCGTCGTGCCGCCGTACCGGCTCGTGTCCGAAGTCATGGTGAGCGACGTGGTCGCTGCGCGTACGGACGAGGACCAGGAGGAGGTTGCCAGGCGGTTCAAGAAATTCGACCTGGTGACGCTGCCGGTCATCACGCGCTCCGGCAAACTGGTTGGGCGCGTGACCATCGACGATATTATCGATGTCATCGAGCAGGAAGCGTCGGAGGACGTGTCGAAGATGGCCGGTTCCGTGGACGAACACGTCACGGAAACGTCGACCCTGCGTATTTCCCGGTCTCGCCTGCCGTGGCTGTTCACCGCCCTGGCCGGTGAGTTGTTGGCGGCGTTTGTTCTGAGCCGGTTCGAGGCCTCGCTGCATTCTATCCTGGCGCTTGCGTTTTTTGTGCCGATCATCATGGCGATGGCCGGCAACATCGCCATCCAGTGTTCGTCCATCGTGATCCGCGGTCTGGCCACGGGGGAGATCAGTCTGATCGACATGCAGCGGCAGGTGTGGAAGGAAGTGCGGGTGGCGGCCATCAACGGCATGGCGCTGGGACTGGTGTTGTCGGTGGTCGTGTCCGTATGGCTGGCCGATGCGCACATCGCGGCGGTGGTAGGTGTGGCGCTGGTATGTGTCGTGTTCTTTGCCGCCTTCAACGGGACCCTGTTCCCGCTCCTCCTCAAACGGCTCAAGGTGGATCCGGCGCTGGCCGCGGGTCCGTTTGTGACCATGACCAACGATACGCTCGGCATTCTGATCTACCTCGGCATCGCCACCCTCATGCTGATCGGGTAGGCAAATTGAAAAAGCTCGCCATCACCCATCCCGCCGTCGAGCGTTACCTGCACGCCATGACACCGACGCGCGACCGGATATTGCGGGAAATGGAGGCGCTGGCGCGCACGGAGGCCTTTCCGATCATCGGTCCGCAGGTCGGCCGGCTGCTGGCCCAACTGATCGTACTGCGGCGGCCTCGCGTTATCGTGGAACTGGGGTCGGGATTCGGTTACTCGGCGTACTGGATAGCGCGGGCGGCCGGTCCGGGAACGGTGATCCATTGTTCCGAGAACAGTGAACACGACGCCGATCGGCTGCTGCGGTTCTTTCGCCGCGCGGGGCTGGAGGACCGGGTGGAGTGCTTTGTGGGGAACGCGCTCGACCTGCTTCGCTCGTTCGACGACGGAAGCGTGGACTTCCTCCTCAACGACATCGATAAGACATCGTATCCGGACGTGCTGAACCTCGCGGCGCGCAAGATGCGGTCGGGCGGCCTGTTTGTGACGGACAACGTACTCTGGTCCGGCCGAGTTCTGGCGGGAGGTACCGCCGATGCGGCCACCCGGGCCATCCGCCGATTCAACCGTGAACTGATCGCGTCCCGCCTCTTCCTGACGTCGATCATCCCCCTCCGTGACGGGCTCGCGCTGGCCGTACGCAAGTAACCCTCACAAAGGCCCTTTTTCGATCACGACCGTGGCCACCGCGTAGCGGCGGGAGTGGGACAGGGACACGTGCGTGCGCGCATTTCTCAGGATTTCCCCCAGCGACGCGCTCAGCGACAGGTGTGGGACACCCAACGCATCGACGTACACGGCTACATCGGTCCACGCCAGGGTGTTGCCGGACCCGGCCCGTATGGCTTTGGCAAAGGCCTCCTTTGCGGCAAACCGGACAGCCAGTGAGGGAAACGGATCCTTTTTCTTCATGGCGTACTCGAGCTCGGGCTGTGTAAAAATCCGCCGCAGAAAGCGATCCCCGAACCGTTCATGGCTGTCGCGGATCCGGCTGATCTCGACGATGTCGGTCCCGATGCCGGTGATCATGGTTATTCGATCCGATACTCTTTGAGTTTGTTGTAGAGGGCCGGCCGGCTGATACCCAGGCGGCGGGCCGCTTCGGCACGATTGCCCCCCACTTCGTGCAGGACCGTCATGATCGCGATCTTCTCGAGTTCGCGCTGGGCCATGTCGGTAATGCTTTTCAGGCTTTCCTGGCTTCGCAGCAACTGCTGCACGACTCGAACCTGTTCGTCCGAGTACTTGAATTCCGACCTAGGGCTGAGGGATTCGTTGAGATCGGCAAAAATTCGCACGGACGAAGAAAGCATCGTCTCCCGCCGCTGGTCGAGTTTCCGAACCAGGTCCCGGGGAAGCTGGGACACGTCGATGGCTTCGTCCGGGGTGATCACTACCAGCCGCTCGATGATGTTTTCGAGCTCGCGGATATTACCGGGCCAGTCGTGCTCGAGCAGGACGGCCATGGCCTCGGGAGTCAGAGCCTTGAGCGGCTTGCGATTCATCGAACAGTACTTCTCCAGGAAGTGCTGGACCAGGAGCGGGATATCTTCCTTCCGTTCGCGGAGCGGCGGCAAGGACAGTGTGATCACGGCCAGCCGGTAGTACAGGTCTTCCCGGAATAGCTTGTCCTGGATCATCTTGAGCAGAGTGCGGTTGGTGGCGGCGATGATGCGCACATCGGCGGTTACGCCCTGATTGCCTCCGACCGGGCGTACTTCCTTTTCCTGAAGGGCACGAAGGAGTTTGGCCTGAATGGACAGGCTCACGTCGCCGATCTCGTCAAGGAACAACGTCCCTTTGTCCGCCACTTTGAAGAGGCCCTTCTTGTCGGCAGTGGCTCCGGTAAAGGCGCCGCGTACGTGGCCGAACAGCTCGCTTTCGAGCAGGTTCTCCGGCAGTGCGCCGCAGTTGATGGCGACAAACGGCCGTTCATGCCGAAGGCTCTCCTGATGCAGCGCCTTAGCAATCAGTTCCTTGCCGGTCCCGCTTTCTCCTTCGATGAGCACGGTCGAGTCGCTCTTGGCGATCGTGCGGATCATCTCGAAAATTCGCACCATGCTTCGGCTCTTGCCGACGATGGCTCCGAATTCGTGCTGGTCTTTCTCGCTCAGCCGTTCACGGAGAAGGCGTACTTCGGAATTGAGGCGGGAGAACGATAGGGCTTTACGGATCGTCAACAGGAGCTCGTCCCGCTGAAACGGTTTGGTCAGATAGTCGAAGGCACCGGTCTTGATGGCTTTGATGCCGTCGTCGACCGTGCCTACCCCGGTCAGCATGATGAACGGAGTTTCCGGCTTCAGCGCTTTCACCTTTTGCAGGAACTCCATCCCGTTCATGCCGTCCATTGCAAGGTCCGAGATGATAAGATCGTAGGATTCCATTTTTACCATTTCCCATGCGACCTGGCCGCCCGGCGCGGTGTGCACGGTGATGGGGGCGGAATCGCGGCTTTCGGAAGGCACAGAGGGATCGGACAGCACTTCCGGTGTCAGGATCTTCTTGAAGAGCACAAGCATGTTCTTTTCGTCGTCGACGACCAGAATCTTACCGGTCATGCCCGTCGTCCTTTCCGTCCATTAGGCGAAGATGGACCCGTACGCGCGTGCCGCCTCCGGCCGGGCTCTCCACGTGCATGGCCCCGTGGTGTTCGTCGATGATCGATTTGCAAATGGACAAACCGAGGCCGGTGCCCGCTCCCGCCTTGGTGGTGAAGAACGGATCGAAGATGCGTGGAAGGTCGGACGGCGCGATGCCAACGCCGCTGTCCTCCACCTCAACGATCGCTTCCCGTTTGTCGCGATCATAGGTCAGCGTCATGCGGATGCGGCCGTTTTGCGAAATTGCCTGGACGCTGTTGATCAGGAGATTGATGAAGACCTGCTGCATTTTGACGGGATCGGCCAACACCGCGGGGTTGTCCTCCGGCCCGGTGAACAGGATTTCGGTCCGTTTCTTCCGTGCCAGTTGCTGGGTCAGCACGACGCACTGGTTCAGCACTTCGTGGAGGCGGCAGGGTTTCTTGTCGGACGGCGAGGCCTTGGCATACGTCAACAGGTCGTCGAGGATTTTGCCGCACCGCGATGCTTCCTGTTCAATGATCTCGAGCTCTTTACGCACGCCGTCGGGTAGGTCCTCATGCAGCAGAGACTGGGCAAAACCCAGGATGATGCAAAGGGGATTGTTGATCTCGTGAGCAACGCCCGCCGCGAGGGTTCCGATGCTGGCCAGACGCGAGGATTCATAGAGATGTTCCTCCATCCGTTTCTTCTGGGTCACGTCCCGGAACGTCTCGATGAAATACCGGATCTGCTGTTGGTCATCCCGTACGGGATACGTGTGGACTTCGAACACGCGGCGGTCTTCGGTCAGGATCTCGGCTCCGTGCGGGGTGCCGGTCTGCAGCGTGGTGACGGCGGGACATCCCCGGCAGATCGAGCGCCTGCTGAAATAGGTCTCGTAACACAAACGGTGGATCAGGTCCCCGGTTTCGGAACCCCGACGGTTGCCGTCCGTCCGTCCCGAAACGGCGGCGGCGTTGTAATGCTGTATCCGGAAAGCGGCGTCCTGCACGCTGATGGCATCCGTAATGCTGTCGAAAATGGATTGCAGATAGTTCTTCATCTCCCGGATTTCGCGGAAGAGCTGTTCGTTCTGCAGACGGACGTCGTGCAAGGTAAAGACGTTCGAAATGACGTTGATCAGTTCCTTGTACCCGAAGGGTTTGGTCAGATAGGCCGACAGGCCCATGCGCAGGAGCTGCTGCTGTTCTTCTTCGTTGTCCGTCCTGGCGGTGAGCATAATGACGGGCACCTCGCGAAACCGTGCATAGGCCGCATCGTTCTGAATGGCCTGATAGACCTGAACCCCCGTCATCTCCGGCATCATGTAATCGAGCAGAATCATCTGCGGATCGGCGTGAGGAAGTTTTTGCAGAGCTTCGCGACCGCCGCCCGCGGACTCGCACACCGTGCCGGAGGTTTGCAGCATCATGCGGATCGTGGACAGCACCATCGGATCGTCGTCGACGACCAGCAGGCGGCGGCCTTTGAGGAGGGGCAGCGTCATATCAGCGGACAAGCTCATGATAAACGGCAAGGGCGGAGGCCACGAGTTCCGGTCCTCCGAGCGGCTCGAGGGACTCCAGGCAGGCGAGGAGTTCCGCGCGCGAAACACCGACATGAAGCGCGCCCTTGAGATGCGAGACCAGCTGCCGGGCGCGGCGGGTGGCGGCAAGAGCGGACACGATGCACAGTTCGCGTTCCACCGGCGTGAGGATGGGCCGGCTCAGGACCTTGCCGTATCCTTCCCGGATCATCCACTCCTTCACGTCGCGACTCAGACCAGCCATGTGTTCCATGAGTCGGTCGTAGTTGCGTCCGTAGATCGTCCGGCACAGGCTGACTCCGTCGCGGTACACGTCCTCCGCGGACCGATCGTCCGACGCGTCGGGATTGGCCAGGCCTCGTTCGCGCAAGATATGGTTCAGTACGATCAAACCCTCGATCGCGGTGGGGAAACCGCAGAACAGATAGTTCTGTAGAATCGCCTCCTTGATGTTGAGCATCGGAAGTTCCTCGTCGAGGCACATCTCGACGATCGCACGGGTCGCCCGATGCAGACTGAGCGCGTTGGCGGCGGCCAGCCAGGCATAGAGCTGCATCGGCTTGCGAAGGTCCTTGCTTGCAAGACGAGCCTGCAGCGTGGCGCGCAGGTCTGTTTCGGCCGCAGGAATCATGGCGCGCCGAGCTCCGCGCGATCGACCGGCAGGGTGACGATAAACTCGGTTTCCTGAGAACCCGGCGAGTCTACGCGGATGGTCCCGCCGTGACGCTCAACGATGTCATGGGCGATCATGAGTCCAATGTGTACGTGCCCGCCCTCCTGATCGATCTCGAACAGATGGTCCCAGCGTGTTGAAGGGACCGGCGTGCCGTTGTAGCGGACGGACGCGGCCACGTGGTCGTCCTCGCGCCAGGTGCGCAGCCAGATGTCGCCTTCGCGGTCAATGCTCTGGGCGGCAAAATGGATCACGTGAACCATCACCTGCACCAGCGGCCCGTACAACGCTTGAATAAACGGGTCGTCCCCGTACGTCTTGTGAATCCGGATTCCAAATGGGCTGCGCGGATAGAGAAGACGGATGGCCTGGTCCATCACTTCACTGACACGCACGGCCCTCCACTCGTCCTCGTCCAGGCGGGAGAAGTTCTTGAGGTTCTGAATGATCTCCTTTACGTACTCCGTCGAGTTCTGGATCGTTCTCAGAATATGTTCGAAGTCCGATACGGCCTGCACGGAACCGTCAGGAAAGAGTTCCTGGTGCACGACGCGGACCGATTCGCCCGCCGGCCCTTCCCGGACGCGCTCGATGAAACTCTTGAGCAGCGACCACTCGTGGCTTGCGAGGACCGTCGCCTGGAGAATATTGGAGATCGGGTTGCCGAGTTCGTGCGTGATCCCGCTCATCAGACGTCCGAGCAGCGACATGCGTTCCGACTTGAGAAGGTGTTCCCGCGCCGCCAGCAGATCGCGGTACATTCGTTCCAACTCTTTTTTCTGGTAGTAGTATTCGCAGGCTCGCTGCACCGTTACCTGCATAGTTTCCATTTCGAACGGCTTGAGGAGAAACTGATAGATGTGCCCACGGTTGATCGCGTCGAGGATAAGGCCGAGATCGGAATAGGCGGTCAACATGATGCGGATCGCATCGGGTACGATCTTTTGAGCGGCCTCGAACACCTCAATGCCGGACATGCCGGGCATTTTCTGATCGGAGATGATCACGACGAGATCGGGTTCTCGCCGCATTGCTTCAATGGCCGTATTGCCCCCGGGCGCAGTGTGGACTTCGAAACGGCCCGAAAGCCCCCGGTTCAACACGTTCAGAATGGACGGCTCATCGTCCACGCACAGGATTTTGGGTCTGGGTTCGGCAGGCAGGGTATTCATGCGTTCTTATGCTCCCGTGGAAGATGGTGAGGAATGAGGAAAGAGAAACAGGCCCCGCCGTTCGACGAGGCGTCCAGCCAGATGCGGCCGCCGTGCAGTTCCACCAGTTTTTTCGTGATAGCGAGGCCCAGCCCGGTGCCCCTTTCACCGTCCGTACCGACTCGGCTGAGGTTGCTGAACTTGTTGAACACGTTCGCGACGGCTTCGGCCGGGATACCGCGGCCGTTGTCCTGGACGGATACCCGGGTACCTTCGTCCGTACGTGCCGCCGTCACTCGTACCAAGCCGCCGTGGTCGGTGAACTTCAGGGCATTGCTGAGCAGGTTGCTGAGGATCTGCCACATCTTTTCGCGGTCGCAGAAAACGGGCAGGTTCGGCTCAGCCGGCGTGAACTCGAAATGGATGTCCTTCTTGCGAGCGATCCAGCGCATCTCCTCGATCTGTTCCTTGATGAGTCCGACAAGGTCGTATTGTTCCACTTCAAGCGTGACTTTGCCGGATTCGATCTTCGCAATGTCGAGCAGGTTGTTGATGAGGTCCAACATGTGTTCCGAGGCTCGGTGGATCAATTCGGTATCCTCCGTCAAATAGGTCTCAGTATGGTAGGTCTTGGCCCTGGTTTCATCCAGGATGATCCGGCTGGTCGAGAGGATCGAGTTAAGCGGATTTCGAAGGTCGTGGGCCGCGATGTGGAGGAACTCGTCTTTGACCTGGTTCAGTTCGTTCAGTTGGCGGTTCTTCTCCTCCAGTTCCGCGGTACGCTGTTTGATCTTCAACTCCAGTTCGCGGTTTCGGCCCTCGATCGCGCGCAGGCGGTAGCGATAGACGGCGGAAGCGATCAGGAGCACGACAACAACGGACAGCGTGCGGAACCACCACGTTTCCCAGGTCGCGGGTTCGATCCGGAACCGGACGCGGGCGGGTCCTTCGCTCCATGTGCCCGTTCCGCTGATGCACTCGACGTTGAAGGTGTATTGCCCGGCCGGCAGATTGGTGTAGCGGATTTCCCTCGAGACGGTCAGCGCAGACCAATCCTTGTCGAAACCGTCCAGCTTGTACCGGTAGCGTACATCTCGCGTGGCGGAGTAGGAAAGTCCCGCGTAGGCGAAGGTGACGCTGTTCTGGTCGTGGGTCAAAACCCGTGCGGCAGGTGTTTCATCGAGGAGGTCGAACGACGAGCCCGTACCGTCGCCGGAGGTCGCCGCCATCTGATAGAGGTACATGCGAGGGGCGACGGTGTCCGTTCCGTCGTGGGCCGGACGGTAGTGGACCAGTCCGCCGACCGTGCCGAACCAGAACTCGCCTGCACTGTCCGGCAGCACACTGTTGTTTGTGGAGAACTCCTCGGCGATCATGCCCGACGATTTGCCGAAATGCCGAACGACCTTGATCGGCCGGGATTGCGGGTCCACGACGTCCACCCCTTTGTCGCCGCAGATCCAGATTTTGCCTTCGTCGTCCGGAAGGACGGCGGACAGGAGGTTGTGCGCGAGTCCCTCCTTCACGGTGATCTGCTGGAGCACCGAATCGGCGTCCGGGTCGAACAACACCGCCCCGGCGTGCGTTGCCACCCAGAGATCGCCTCCGGGGCTTTCCGAGATTCGTCCAATCGTGTTGTCCGGAAAGCCGCCCGCCGTGTTGAATATCCGCAGACGGATCGATGAGCGGTCGTGATCAAGGACCATGCACAATCCGGCTCCTCGAGTGCCCAGCCAGATGCTGTGCCGGCGATCGATGAACAGCGAACGGACATAGTTGATGGGCAGCCCGTTGTCGATCGTGTAGTTCTGGAACGAGTCCGAACGGGGATCGTACCTACTCAAGCCAAGGGTTGACGCTATCCAAATGAAGCCCGACTCGTCCTCGACAATATCCTGAATCCGTCCGCCGGTCAAACCGTGGACACGCGTCCGGTTGAGGAACGGCCCTTGTCCGGGAACGCCGTAGCTGATTCCGCCCTCGGTACCGATCCAGTATGGGCCTGCGCGCGTCTTGCGCACAACCCAGACAGCGTTGTCGACCAGCCCATCGCTGCGCGTGAAGACGTGGAACCGTCTTCCGTCAAAGCGAGCCAGGCCGTTGAGCGTGCCGATCCACAGATCTCGTCCAGCGCCGCGCTCGAGGCACAGGATCAGTTTAGAAGGGAGGCCGTCCTCGACGCGATAGTTGACGAATTGTTCGTTCTTCAGATGATGCACACCGCCATCCGTGGCCAGCCACATACGTCCTTCATGATCTTCGCACAGGTGCCGAACCGACGGGTCGGACAGGCCGTTCCTCGGGGTCAAGGTAAGCGAAAGAACCCCGTCGGATTCGTAGCGTACGGCTCCGTCGCGGGTGGCCACCCAGATCCGTCCGCGGCGGTCTTTCAGTATATGCTGCACATAGAGTCCAGGCAGGCCTTCGTGGTTGGCAAGATAGGACGACAGGATCTTCCGCGTCCTGAGGTCCATGAAATTGACGCCGTGGGAAGAGCCGATCCACAGGCGGTCCTTATCGTCTTCGACAACCGTCTGGACCTGATCGGACAGAAGACCGGAGGACCTGGTAAAGCGGGTGAAGTGTCCCGGAGAGCCGTCCAGTGCATACAGGCCTGCGTCGGTGGCGATCCACAACGTGGACCGGCGGTCACGGTACAGATACCGGATACTCTCCCGTGTCAGCCCCTTCGACTCGCCGTAGACCGTGACCGATTGGGCCAGAGCAACCGAGTCGTCCACAGCTGCCGTGTTCAGCACGACCAGTCCGCGGTCGTTCGTAGCCACCCAGAGTCGCTGTTGTGCGTCCAGAAGCAAATAGTTGACGGCGGCCTGTCCGAGGGCACGCAGATGAGGGAACTGGCGGACGACGGAACCTGTCGTTCCCCTGGGGACCAGGACGTTCAGTCCAGACACCGTTCCCAGCCACAGCCTGCCTTTCTCATCCACGGCCATGTTCCGGACCGACGAATGGGACAGTCCGTCGCGCACGGTGAACGTCGTGAATGTGTACCCATCGAACCGGCTGATTCCGCCGGTGCACCCAAACCACATGAATCCGCGCCGGTCCTCGAGGATCTGGTACGTTTGACTCGAAGCGAGACCGTCGTCCGGTGTGTAGGTTTCCAGCGTGTATTCCTGCCCCCGCACCGGTTGGATCCGGGCGCCCAACAATATGCCCGCGGCCGCCAGGCCTGTAAGCAAACGCACGATCATAGGATCGGTACAGCAGTTTCAGCGAAAAAGAAAGTCTACAACGTTGATTTGGTCATGCCCACGCGTCGTTGTCCGGTCTTGCGGGACGCGAACACGGCCGGGCGTGGAGCGGCCGGGCGGCGTTTCTGCCGTCGGGCGGTTGTTGAACGGCCATTGGACTTCTCTGGCGGTTCCAGCAGTGCCACGCGAAGGACTTCATCGATGTGTTCTACAAACGCAAACCGCAGGGATCGTTTAACATACTCGGGGACGTCGTCGAGGTCGTTTCGATTCATCTTGGGCATCACGACGGTCTTGATGCCGGCCCGCCGCGCTGCCACCACTTTTTCGCGAATTCCTCCGACCGGCATGACCCTGCCCCTCAGGGTGATCTCGCCGGTCATGGCGACGTCGTGACGTACGGGCCGGTTGGTGAGGAGCGAGGCGAGACAAGCCGCCAGTGTGACCCCGGCAGACGGTCCGTCCTTGGGAGTTGCACCGGAAGGAATGTGAACGTGGATGTCCATCTTGTCAAATACCTGCGCATCGATGTTCAGTTCGCGTGCGCGGGACCGGACGTACGAGAGGGCCGCCTGAGCGGACTCTTTCATAATGGCTCCCAGCTGGCCCGTCAGCTGCAGATTCCGGCTTCCGGGCATGCGGCGCGCTTCAATGAAGAGAATCTCACCCCCGTTCTGCGTCCATGCCAGGCCTGTGGCTGTGCCAACTTCGTCGGCCCGGTGAGCCGTTTCAGGAAACACCTTCTGCGGGCCGAGGAATTCCGCCACGCGGTCCTTGTCCACGGTCACCGCGGAGGCCTTGCCTTCGGCCTTACGGCGGGCCACTTTACGGCAGATGTTGGACAATTCGCGCTCAAGGTTGCGTACGCCCGATTCCCAGGTATAGGCGTTGACCATGTGCAGCACCGCTTCGTCCGTGATCTTGAGGTCCCGCGGTTTGAGGCCGTTCTCCCGGATCTGCCTCTTGATGATGTACCGGCGCGCAATCTGCAACTTGTCCTCGGCAATATATCCCGAAAGCCGCAAGACCTCCATCCGGTCCAGCAAGGCCGGCGGAATCGGCGAGAGATCGTTGGCGGTCGCGATGAACATGACCTGGGACAGGTCGAACGGAATGTCCAGATAGTGATCGCTGAAGTGGCTGTTCTGTTCCGGATCGAGCACTTCGAGCAGCGCGGACGCGGGGTCGCCTCGGAAGTCCTGGCCGATCTTGTCAATCTCGTCGAGCATGAATACCGGATTCTGGCTCTGACAGCGGCGGAGTTCCTGCAGGATTTTTCCCGGCATCGCGCCGATGTAGGTGCGACGATGGCCCCGAATCTCGGCCTCGTCCTTCATGCCGCCGAGACTGAAACGGACGAACTTGCGTCCGATGGCGCGTGCGATGGAGCGGCCGAGCGAGGTTTTTCCCACACCCGGCGGTCCGAGGAAGCACAGTATCGGACTCTTGCTGTCCTTGCGCAATTTGCGGACGGCGAGGAATTCCAGAATGCGGTTCTTCACGTCCTCCAGATCGTAGTGGTCCTCGTCGAGGATGTTCTTGGCCTTGGGGATACTGATCGTGTCGCGGGTGCTTTCGCTCCAGGGCAATTCCAGGATCCAGTCGATGTACGTCTTGCTGACGATATACTCGGCCGAAGCAGGCGACATTTGCCCAAGGCGACCGACTTCCTTTCGAGCTACTTCTTTGGCCTCTCGCGGCATTTTTTTCTTTTTGATCCTGGCGGTCAGTTCCTCGATCTCGATGCCCGAATCTTCGTCCTCGCCCAATTCGTGCCGGATCGCCTTGATCTGTTCCCGGAGAAAGTACTCGCGCTGGCTCTTACTGAGTTCCGCGTTGACCTCCGTCTGGATCTTGTTGTTCAGTTCCAGCAGTTGAATCTCGCGATGGATGGCGCTCATGACGAGCGTCAACCGCCCGCGTACGTTGGCTTCCTCGAGTATTCTCTGCTTTTCCCGCAGATCGATGTTGAGGCTCGAAGCCACCATGTCCGCAAGCTTGTCGGGTTCCCGGATATTGCCGATGATGACTTTGAGTTCGTCCGGCAGCACCGGAGACAGGGTGACCATGTTCTGGAAAGAGTCGGACACGCCGCGCATCAGTGCTTCGATTTCTATGCCCGATTCGGTGACCGTGGGTACCTCACGCACGGTTGCGATGAGGTACGGAGATTCCTGGCGCACACTCTCCACCCGGATGCGGGCGAAACCCTGGATCAGGAGGCGGATGCTGCCGTCGGGGACCTGGAACATCTTCAGGATATTGGCCGCAGTGCCGATGGAGTACAGGTCCTCCCGCGTAGCAAACTCCCGTTCAGCGGTCTTCTGGGTGAATACGCCGATCAGTTTGGAGCCGATCAACGAATCGTGCACCAGTTTCACCTGGTGTTTTTCCGTGACGACCAGCGGAAAGACCACGGACGGAAAAATGACCATGTCTTTCAGTGTGAGAATGGGCAAAGCATCCGGCAGCCGGACGTGAGCTTCCTGACTTCGCGGTACGTCGTTTTGCATTAAGGGTTCGGACATGAGATCGGAGAAGGGTTACTCGATCGCGATATGCGTGATCTTGGAACCCCTCGTCGTGTCCTTTCTGAGTTTGATGATGAGGAACCCGTTGTCGTAGACGGCTTTGATCGATCCGTCGACAATACGCGCGGGGATCTTGATGCGCCGTTCAAACGGGCCGAAATCGATTTCCATCTTGTGATAGTGGCGCTTCTGGGATACGTCAATCTCTTTACGTACGCCGCTGACGGTCAGTACGCCGCCCTCGTGGGTAAGTTTGATGTCATGCTGTTTCACGGAGGCCAGGTCCATCACGACAATATACTCGTCATCCGTTTCCAGCACATCCGTCGGTGGATGCCAGCGCTTCTCCGACGTGACCAGGATGGGGAACTTCGAATTGAAGTAGTTGGCGAATAGGAACTCTTCCTCCTCGTCGGCGCTGCGGGAAGGCTGTATCGGATATCCGGTTTCGTCTTCGTCATCGGTCTTGTCCACGGTGGACTCCGTCCGTTGATGATGAAACTCTAATAAACCAATATAATCAGTGAATTGCAACAAAAGCAAGAGAGCGCGGGCAGAGCAAAGGAGAGAAGGGACCCCGTTGGCTCCAACAAAGGCTTTCCGGCCGTCGGATGCCAGAAAAACTTTGCATCTGAGGCAAAATGGTGTAAATTTTTTCGCTGATAACCCCAGTCGGAGAACTTCTTTTCGCCGAAGAGGTGGAACTGGTAGACGCGTCCCGACACATCAACTTCAGGTGTCGGGATGGGGCTCACACCCCGTTGGGCTCGTTCTTTTGAATTATAGAATTGACTCCTGCCGAAGTGGTGGAACTGGTAGACGCGCTGGACTCAAAATCCAGTGGGGCTCACACCCCGTGAGAGTTCGAGTCTCTCCTTCGGCACCATTCCCACATTCTGCGGTTTTCTTCTTGCCCTCCGAAAGCGCCGTGAGAGGAAATGTCCGCTTAGGCGCAGATACTCCATGCGAGCGGCGGTTGCTTGGTGAGGAAAAGGCTTGATGACGTCAGGTCGTCTTCAGCTCCAGGTAGATCGGTCTTGCCGCAGACAGCACGAAGAACCCGACATACCAGGCCGTGTCGGCCATCAGAAGCGCCGGCATAACCCTCGCCAGCAGCAGTCCAAAGACACAGCCCATCAAGCCGACCAGTTTGATGTCGACGTACGAGTTGAATCGGCCGGCGCGTTCATTCGCCCAGCGCATAAGTCCCATATCGCACTCTCCGTTGGAAATTCTTCTGTGTATTTCAATTGAACGGGTTTGGATAGACCGGATGAAGCCTCCACGCGAGGGCTTGCCGACGCAATTCGAAGACAGACTCCCCCGGAGGGAACGACGGTTTCGTCTTCCGCGTCGCCGCTGACCAGTTCCATTCGATTCGATTGGGACCGTCCTTGATCGGGACAGTGAATCCGGCCGCGCCAAGCGATGAATGGGAAAGAAGTACCTGGATCGAGTCCTGCAACTCCAGAACGCCGATGCTGTCTCCAAGAGAATTTGTTGCCGTGGCGGGTGGCAGAGCATACAAGGTTGGGAACCAGCTGCGTGCAGTCGTTTGGACTCTTCCCAGCTCATCGGTCGTGCCGATCACATTGGGATACCACAGATAGGCGAAGACGGAATCACGATATAACAGGTCCGCTGTGGCCATTTCATGGGCGGTGAAAACGAATTCGTACATGCCGGATGCACGGAGCATGTCCAGTTCATCAAAGCCGTCCCACGAGGCCGTGTAAGGTCCCGCCGTCTGTATCGCATCCACAAGGGTCTTGACGGAAGTGCCCTCCAGATCGTACACGACCAGTTTGACGACGGCCGTTTCGGCAACATCGTACGGAATCGTGCAACTTGGGCGGGCCTTGACCGTTCGGAATTCAGCAGCGGCAAATCCACCCAGCAGCGGCAGGCACCGCACCTGAACGCCGGGAAGCGAGCGGTCCAATGCGTCCTTGACCGTGATCTCCAGTGCAAAGGGATCCGGGGAAGATTCGTCGGAACAAGCGACAAAAAACAGCAGAAACAGTGCGGGCGCCAGGTGCTTCATGTGCGATCAGTACGGCGTAACGACGATCCGCCTGGCCGTCGCGGTATATACCTCGCCGTTCGTCTGTCGATAGACCAGGGTAAACTCATGCTCGGCCGCTTGAGCCGGCGGCGACCTGAGTGTCATCACCACACGTTGCCGGGCCGTCCGTTTTTCCGAAAGGAAATCCGTCAGTGCGAATGGTGTACGGTAAGGTCCGTCATCGGCAGGGTAGAGCATGAACACGTCCAGAAGGTCGTTCAGCGAATCCCCGGCCGGGTGCGCACTGTCGTAGGCAGAGTTGCTGAAAACAACAAGGCCGGCAATGACTTCCTCGGAACGCGGTATACGATAGCCGTAGTTACCGGCACCGGGGAGGATCCCATAACCGCCGTAGTAGGAATGGGTAGAGTAGTATTCTTCGTATCGGGCAAAAACACCCAGCGCAAAACTGTCGTACGGGAGACTCGGTTCCGAAGTCCGCAAGATTCCGGAAGTTGAGTCGCTGCGCAATGTGACGCGGTACGTTCCGCACGTCAGGCCCGTTACATCGAACATGTCCGGATAGAGCTCGCCATCGCCCGTGCAGGAGAGGAGACTGCAGAAGAGCAGTGAAATAAAGAAAACCGAGTGAAAGGAATCACGGTTTTCGTGAGCCAATCGGCGTCTCCCGAAGCGCGGTGAAGCGGCGGGCTGTTCAGCATGCTGTGCGGGCATCTTCATCGCGTGCTGTTCAGGCCGCACGTGAGCCGTAAGCCCTCGCGGACCCTATCGTGCTCGTGGAGGCAGTCACGTCTGCGTGCGTGTGAGCTTACCAGCCAAGGTGAACCCATTGTCCCTGATGAAACAACCTCCATTGGACGGACGGCTTCCCCGCGACCAGTTCACTCCGACGATCGCGCATCCCGAAGAGAATAGCGGCGTATTGAATTTTTTTCCCGCCACGGCCGATCCCACCGGATATCCGATCAACGCACCGCCCGAATAAGCGGCAACCATCGCCGTGATATTCCAGTTCTTCGCGGTGGAGAGCGACCGGTTGACTTCCTCGTCCTTGAGCCTGACGACGATGTGCTCGATCTCCTTGACATTCTTGATCTTGGTTCCCTCGTACCTGTAACTCTTGAACAACCCGCCGCTGATCTCGATCGGCTTCAACTCGGTTTCGGTCTGGGCGTTAACCCTCAAGGTGAAAACGACCATCGAAAGGAAGAATACAAATGCTCGTTCCATGACATCCTCCGGCTTAGGATGGAATTCCCGTATTCGTCTAACCAAGTTTGTCATAACGGTGTCCGGATAAAGAGCGGTGGCCATACGGACATTGAGCCACCTTCTGCTCGTGCCACGATGCAGGTGAATGATAGTTTGCCACGATAACCCCCACGGTTAATTCGCCACATAATATACTCCGGCGGGAAATGGTTGTCAATTCGTTTCTTCCCTCCACGGGCCGTACGATAAGTCACGGTCCGAGAAATCGACTCAAATCTGCGTGGAACGGTCAGGGCCGGTTCCTTCGTTGCAAATTGAGAAATCCCCTTGAATTATTCTGGCCGATGCCCTAAGCTACGGGAATTCCGGGCGAATCCCACAACAGCTCTTCAGGCTTCCAAGAAGAAAGGCGTCCATGCGTTACCGTTATCCATACCACGTACTATTAGGCTGCCTGTTATCGGCATCGGTCGTGCAGACCGCCCTGATGCAGGCGGGTTGCTCGAAACCGCAGGCGGCCGGGGGCTTTGCCCGCCCGCCGATGCCGGTGGAAGTAGCGTCCGTGCAGTCGCAGAAGGTGACGGACCGTTTCGAAGCCATCGGTACCATCCAGGCCCTCGATGCGATCACGGTCGTCTCCGAAATGGACGCTTCGGTGCTGAGTCTTCCGTTCGCCGAAGGACGTTGGATCGAACGCGGCTCCCTGATTGCCCAGCTCGACAGTATGGAACCGGCCGCGGAAGTCGCCCGGACGGAAGCATTGCGCGATCAAAGCGAGGCCAACTACGCCCGCGTCAAGGCGGTGGTCGAGGCGAATGCAGCCCCGAAACAGGACCTCGACAATGCCCTCGCGGGTCTGAGGATTGCGGAAGCGAACCTCGCCCAGGCGAAAAACCGCTTTTCCAAGACGCACATCACGGCACCGTTTGACGGCATCGTCGGCGCCCGAAAAATCAGCGTCGGCACCTTTCTGCGGAAGGGGGACGCCATTACGGAGTTGGCGAACATCGATGATATCCGTGTGCACTTTTCTGCGCCGGAGCGGTTCCTCGACCGGTTGGGCCTGGGAGCGGAAGTCTCCGTTTCGACGACGGCTTTTCCCGGGCACAGCGTGAAGGGCAAGATCCTGGCGATCGAGCCCGTGCTCGACGCCGACACCCGCAACGCGAGAGTGGTGGCCCGCGTGCCCAATCCGGGCCGCAAATTCCATCCCGGCATGTCGGCCAACGTGTCCGTAGTGCTGAACGAACGGCCTTCCGCCCTGACCATCCCCAGTGAAGCCGTGTTCGTCAACGGCAACCAGTCGTTCGTGTTTGTCGTGAAACCCGACAGCAGCGTGGCCAGAGTGGCGGTCACGCTTGGGCTGCGTCTGCCGGACGTTGTGGAAGTCACCGGCGGCCTGGAACCGGGCAGCCGCGTGGTGCGCGCCGGCCATCAGAAGCTCTTTGACGGTGCGAAGGTCGTTCCCATGACATCGGCGAACTGATCCCCACCGAAAGCGACAGGAAGACCAATGAAACTCAGTCATCTATCCATCCGGCGGCCCGTTCTGGCAACCGTGATGAGTCTGGCGATTGTGCTGTTCGGCATCATCGCCTTCATACTGTTGCCCGTTCGGGAGTATCCCGACATCGACCCGCCGATTATTTCGGTCGTTACGTTCTACCGCGGCGCAAGCTCGAGCGTCGTCGAGGCGGAGATCACCAATGTGCTCGAAGAGCAGTTCGCCACGCTGGAGGGCGTCAAAACCATGACCTCGTCGAGCCGAGAAGAAGGCTCCGTCATTACCATTGAGTTCGAACTGGGCCGGAACGTGGACGAGGCCGCCAACGACGTGCGGGACCGGGTCTCGCGCGTACGGGCCGCGCTCCCTCGTGAGGTCGAGGATCCCATCGTTTCCAAGGTGGACGCGAACGCGCAGCCGATCATCTGGATCGCCGTATACAGCGATGTTCACGACGGCCTGGAATTGACCGATATTGCGGACCGCATCCTGAAAGAGAAGATCCAGCGGTTGCCCGGAGTGGGATCCGTTATCATCGGCGGGCAGCGGCGCTATGCGATGCGCGTGTGGCTCGATCCGCTGCGTATGGCGGCTCGAGGGCTTACGACCCAGGACGTCGAAGAAGCGATCCGGCGCGAGAACGCCGAAATCCCCGGGGGCCGCGTCGAGGGGAAGGAAGTCGAATTCTCCGTACGGACGCGAGGGGAGTTGTCCAAACCCGATGAATTCGGAGCCATTATTGTGGCGCAGAAGGGCAACGACATCGTCCGTCTGCGGGACGTGGCGGACGTGACGGTTGGCGCGGCCGACGAACGCACAGCGGTCCGTTATAACGGTCAGCCGTGCGTCGGCCTTGGCATCGTCAAGCAGTCCAAAGCAAGCACCGTGGATGTGGCGGCGGAAGTGCGGGCGGCCTTGCCGGAGCTGGTGAAACTTCTGCCCGAGGGAATGAAACTCGATCTCGCGTACGATAGCTCCGTCTTCATCAACGACTCGATCGCCGAAGTGCAGGAGACGCTGCTCATCGCGATGGGCCTCGTTGTTCTGGTCGTGCTGGCCTTTCTCAAGAGCTTCCGGGCTACCACCATCCCGACCGTCGCCATTCCCGTTTCCATCGTCGGAGCGCTGGCCGTGGCCTATTTTGCCGGCTTCACGATCAACGTGCTCACGCTGCTCGCTATGGTGCTGGCCATAGGGCTCGTCGTCGACGACGCCATTGTCGTACTGGAGAACGTGTATCGCCACATGGAATTGGGAAAGACGCGGTGGCAGGCCGCCATGGACGGCAGCAAGGAAATCGGATTTGCCGTCATTGCCACCACCGTCACGCTCGTCGCGGTGTTCATCCCCCTCGCGTTCCTGCGGGGATCGGTCGGCCGTCTGTTCAACGAATTCGGAATGACGGTTGCCGTGGCGGTGCTGATCTCGGGTTTCGTGGCTCTCTCGCTCACGCCGATGCTGTCCTCGCGCATGCTCAAGCCGCTCCATCATACGGGTACCGGCTGGGCGTCGCGCAGCTTCGATGCATTCTTCGATTGGCTGAGCCGGGTCTACGACCGGATACTCCGGTTCATGCTCCGCCACCGGATCGCGGCGCTTTCAGCGGCTGTACTCATGGTCGGGGCGAGCCTCGCCGTATTTAGGATCATGCCGAGTGAACTGGTGCCCGTCGAAGACCGTGGATTTGGATTCGGTATCGTCATTGCACCCGAAGGGGCGACGCTGCAATACACGGACAGCTATATGCGGCAGGTCGAGGAACGGCTGCTGGCCCTGCCGGAGCGGCGGGCGATGTTCACCGCGACCGGCCTGGGCTTCCAGGGTCCCGGACGCGTCACCAACGGTTTTGTCTTTCTCGCCCTGAAAGCGAGAGAGGAACGGCAGCGTTCGCAGCAGGAGATCGTCCAGTCGTTGTTCCCGCAGTTGATCACCATTCCCGGCGTGCTGGCGTTTGTGGTCAACCCTCCCAGCCTGGGTGGGTTCAACACCAGTCCGGTTGAATACGTGATCGAAGGCGACGACTACAGTGAATTGAGTCGCGTCGTCGGACAGACGATGGGGGAGGCGTCGAAACTTGGCTATCTCATCAACATGGACACGGACCTGCGGCTCAACAAACCGCAGATTGACCTTCACATCGACCGGGAACGCGCTTCCGGTCTTGGCGTTTCGGTGTCCGATATCGGGTTGACGCTGGAGACGCTGTTGGGCGGACGGGCGGTGACTAATTTCAAGCGCGGCACGAAGCAGTACGACGTGATCCTCCAGATGAAGCCGCAGGCCCGTTCGACACCGGACGCGATCCAGGACCTGTACATCAGGGGCAGCGGCGGCCTGGTGCAACTTGCCAACGTGGTGCGCATTGAACAGACGGTCGCACCGAAGGAGCTGAACCACTACAATCGCGTGCGCTCGGCCAAGATCACAGCCAATCTTGTTCCGGGTATGAGTCTCGGTCACGCCCTCGACGACCTCGATCTCCTCTTCCTCCTCGACGACCGCCTCGCCTTCCT
>JBBIJR010000040.1:0-19330 GCA_037445875.1 Bacteroidota bacterium
GAACGGATCTCCTTTTTGGCTGGACGCGACTCCGTCTTCGATGATCGTGATATCATCTCCCTTGCAGGAGAAAATCACCCGGGGCGCGTTGCCCATGATCGAGAAACGGCTGCGGTCCGGAGTAGGCAGCGAACTGTACAAAAAGAACGATGGGCCGCTCCCGTGAAGACGCCGGTACGATTCTGTCAACGAGGTCGGCCACGGGAGACGTTCATGAACGACGTCCGGCATGTTCACTCAAGTATTTCGGGAAGCGTCTGGCGGAAGGTGTTAATGATCTCGAGCGTCACGGGTCCGACGCGGCCCGATCCGATCGTCGCCTGGCCCGCGCGCGTCACGGGAAGGACCTGAACGTTGGTGTTGGTGAGGAACACTTCGCTGGCTTTCATCAGGTCTTCCCTGGGGATGATCGTCTCGCGCACGGGATGGTTGAGCCGTTCCTCGAGCAGCTGCAGCACGCGCTTGCGCGTAATGCCCGGGAGGATACTCAAGTCAAGGCTGGGCGTGAGCACTTCGCTGTCATGCACCATGAAGATGTTGCTCGACGTTCCCTCCAGGACAATGCCCGCTTCGTCGTGCAGGATCATCTCGTAGCACTGGCGGTCCAGCGCGGCCTGTTTGGCCAGCACGTACGGCAGCGCGCTCAGCGATTTCAGCGGGGACGCGTGATGGAGCGTCATGAACTCCGCGCCGACGCCTTTTTGATACAGATCGTCGGGGATGACTTTTGACGGGCGGACAAGGATCAATACGACCGGCCGGCTTGCTTCGGAAAAGCCGTAGCCGAACTGGCTCGCAGGTCCGCGCGAGACCGTGATTCGGATGGCGGCATTCTCCAGGCTGTTCTTGATCAGCAGGTCGGCGATGGCATGGCGCATTTCCGCCAGCGTGAGCGGCAGGTTGATGCGGATTCGAGCGCAGCCGGCGGCTAGGCGTTCGTAATGATCGCGGTAGCTGATGATCGACCGTTTGACGCTGCGCAGCGTTTCGAACAGGCCGTCGCCGTAGAGAAATCCACGGTCCAACGGCGACAGTGCGACGTCGGCTTCGCTCACGAAGGAGCCGTTGTAATACGCCAGATAGTGCTTCATGGACGGGTGAGAGATGTAGCGCAATCGCATGGACGTAAAAATTATAACAAAGGAGGCTTCAGATGCAAAGGAAAAGGAGTATCATTCAAGAATCAGGTCTATTCTGATTTCTCAACGCCCCAAACATGACGGATGTCATTAGCCTACATGGAACTCATCGTATCTTTACATTGGGTTGGTCTTTTGTGAGTGGGGGAGGCCGAGCCCAACCGAGCCTGTGGCCAAATTTCGGCACACCTAGCCGAAAGAGGACGGCCCCGCGTATAAGCTGGGTTTGGGAGCGCTCGATGCACAACTTCCTCAGAAGTTCGAATTCTTCCAGAACTATCCAGGTTGCCGTTCCTCACGGGACTCGACGGATCCTGAAACCGACGACGAAACAGGACTTGACAACTTTTTTTTCGGAATTGTATCTTGAATCGAGCGGGTAAACCCAACTAAGCCCAACCAAGCCGGAGGGGAGGCAGGTCGACACCCATTCGCATTTGAGAGCCACCAGTTGGCCAGCGGAGTATATGTAATACGTTTGCAGGCACGCGGCGTCTCGCGAAGCCGCAAGGTACTTCTGGTGAAGTGAAACGCCGCGAAACAAACAAAACGCGGAGGTGTCCCTGTTACTGCAATTCCTCTGTGAATCTGAATGAAAGGCATACTCGATGAGACTACTCACCACACTCTTGGCCGTACTTTGGATGACCTCCGAATCAAGAGCTCAATCCCCGCAGGACTTCTTCCCCGCCCAAGTTGGGGATTTGTGGGAGTATCAAGGGGACTTTGGCTGGTATAGAAACGCGATCACGCGGGATTCCGTGGATGCAGACAGTAACGTTTACCTCTTTTACAACGACCAATCTCTTCCTTCTTATCGTATCGACACGCTCCTCTGTGTTACCCGATTCGTCTTTTCCGTCGAGTTTCTGTATTATCGACTGAATGCCGATTCCGGAGAGATATGGGTCTACGATCCGCGGCCTTCAGGTTTGTTTGCTTGGATTGCGGACATAGAAACGACGTTTGTTTTTGGGCAACCGTCGGTCATCAAGATCATTCGCTATGGGCCCGATTCGACGAATCTCGGGTGGTATTACATCGAACGCTATCTTGCAAGTAGTTTTGGCCTCATCTACGAATGGTGGGAACCTGGCGAGATGACATACTTGTCAGGATGCATCATCGACGGAGATACCTTTGGAACCATCACCGATGTGACCCCTTCACCGACCAGTTCGTCACCCTCGAATATCCAAATATTGAGCGCTTATCCAAATCCGTTCAATCAGATTTCTCACTTGGCTGTTCACCTGTCCTACGGGACGAGATTCACGCTTCGGGTATACGACATGCTTGGTCGTGAAGTGAGAAAGATATATGATGGTTACCGCCCAGCGGGTAGACACCGATTCACTTTCAACGGCCACAAATTGGCCAGCGGAGTGTATATAATACGATTACAGGCAGGCGGCGTCTCGCGAAGCCGCAAGGTTCTTTTGGTGAAATAACGAGGCGAGAGATTGCCTATGCAGCCCATGACTCACTAAGTCGAGCAGAGAGGATCGGACCATGAAACCAAACTTACTGATTGTCGCGCTTGTCTTAATCCCAGCTGGCGTGAGAACGCAATCCTTTGAGGCTTTCTTTCCGGCAAGCGTGGGGAACAGGTGGCAATACGCCGATATCAACGGCAATCTTGCGGCTGCCTTGAACTGGAGTATTTCAAGGGATTCGGTTGGATCTGACGGAAAAAATTTCTTTTGACAGGACGTTGCCAAGTTCTCAATTGACACAGCGCTTTCCGTCTTCACGACACCCTTGCTCCATCCGTTCTGGAAAGACTCGATTTTTCGCTTACGCGCAGATACCGGTGACATCTGGTGTTACTATCCATCTTGTGCCTCCAATTATTTCGTGTGGGTCGCGGATCAATTCGAGGGCAACGTATTTGGTGTACCGTCTACTATCAAAGTCTTCCGATACGGCCCGTCGACGGTCTTCTACTATGAGGAAAGACACTTGGCAACGGGATTCGGCCTCATCTGGTATTGGGCAGAGCCTGCGAACATTGCATACCTGTCGGGATGTGTCATCGAAGGAGACACTTTCGGGATCATTACTTCAGTCGCAGCACAGCAAGGCAGCGCTGTACCTACGGATGACTTTGTGCGTTGCTACCCAAATCCTTTCAACGTGAGCATTCAAATTGATGTCTTGTTGTCGTCAAGTGTGGATCTGGACCTTACCTTGTATGATGTCCTGGGACGACCTGTTCGAAGAATGCGCGGTGGTCGAGGAACCGTTGGTAAACATACCTTTACTGTCGATGGACGAAACTTGGCCAGCGGTGTCTATATCGTACGATTGCAGGCAGGCGGCGTATCACAGAGCCGCAAGATAGTTCTGGTGAAGTGATACGCCGCGAAAGAAACAAGACGCGGAGGTGTCCCATGAAACAGTCCCTATTGTTAATGGCGGTTGTGTGCTGTTTGGTCGGTCATTCAGCCTTCCTTGGGCACGCGCAATCGCTCGACAGTTGCATTATTCAATTGCCTGATGGAACTCAACCGGTAGCAATGCAGAAAGGAGGCAAATGGATTCCGTCCAGAGATACGTTCAATGTGTTGGTGGTGTTTGCACAGTTCCCCGACGACCGATTTGACACCCTCAACGCCCCGTGGCCAACAAGACCCTTGCAAAGCATCTTCACACCACCGACTTATTTTTCCACTTTTGTCGATTCGACGGGAGCGCTGAACTCGCAGAATGCGAACATGACCCACTACTTCCGGGCCATGTCGACGAATCAGTTCATTCTTACCGGTACCGCGTATTTCGTTGTAACTCCGCATACGAGAGACTGGTATTTGAACAACGGGAAGCGGATGTTCGACATAAACAAGGAGGTCTTGCTGAAACTCGATTCGACGATCAGTTTCGCTCCCTTCGACAAGTGGATTCGCGGAACCAATTACAACCATACGAAAGGCCAGGACAGTATTATTGACATGATCTTCATGCTATATCGGAATGTGTCAAGCGAATATCCTGGGGATTCTGTTCGATCTGTCCGAGAGGCATTGGGCTTCGCGGGCGGACAGGCAGATCTCGGCAGACAGGGATCGTATTACGTAGATGGGGGAGTTCGAAAGGTGAAGACGTATAGCCTTGAAAGCGGCACCACCAGCGTAGTGGCCGTCGACGGGCTCAGCCTTCCACCTTACCATGTTCAGATCCACGAATTCACGCATTTCTTCTTTGAAGGGTCAAACTCCGATCACAGCGGGGGAGGTTTCTGGGCGATGTTGAATAATTGGGCGGCTCGCTTCAATGCGTTGGATCAGAGCCTTGCCAATTCCTATGAAAGGGAATGGGTCGGATGGCACTACCCGGACAGCATAGGGACTACGTCGGGCATCTACTACAACCTGACCTTGACCGACTATGCTACCACAAACAAATCGTACAAAATCAAAGTACCGGGGTCGAACCCAAACGAGGTTTACCGGCTGGAGTATCACACGCGGGCATCTCAATTCGACACACCGGACCAGAGTGATTCGACAGCAAAGGGACTGTACATTATCCATCAATTTGGAGCGTCCAATATCGACAATTCGATGCGACTGATCCCTGCCGATGGTAATTGGAACTGGATCGTCAACGAAGAAGCCTGCCCATCATACTATCCACAAGGTCTGCCTATATACCGTTACAATTACCCCGATGCAGTTGACGGGTATAATGATTGTCGGGTCGTTCCGTTCACGTGGTCCGGCGGCTCGCTTTGCAGCGGCGATCCTCCCTCACCGGGACACTATATGCATTTCCGAAGGGATTGGAAGACCGGACAACTCATTGAATCCACTTTCTACCGTGGGGATGGAGCTGACCAGTTCAATACAACCCATAACAACTTGTTCTCACCATGGAGCAATCCGCGGTCTCTTACGAACACGAAGGTCTCCAGCGATTTGGCCATCGAAGTGGTCTCCGAGTCGAACGGCGTGTTGACGTTTAACTCTACGTCGGTGAGGCAAACGCTGTTTCTGCAGTACCGTCGAAACCCTATATGTGCCGAATTGACATTCCGAACAACAAGGTCATTTGGTACAAAAATCTCGAGTCCGATGTCACCCACTACGAAGTCTGGAGAGGCCAGTCTTCGAGCCCAACGACGCTCCCGACCTCATGGACATTGAAAGCAACCGTCTCCGACACGTTCTGGGTCGAGACCGACTATGATTTGCAGCAAACGGCCTCGCAATACCTGCACTATAAGGTCCGTGCAAAGGACTCTCAGGCTAAACTCTCGGTGTATTCGAATTCCCTTGCCGCCGGAAAGGGTCCCGCGTATAAGCTAGGTTTGGGAGCGCTCGATGCGCAACTTCCGCAGAAGTTCGAATTGTTCCAGAACTATCCGAACCCGTTCAACCCATCGACCACCATTCGCTATGCGCTGCCGACGGCCACGTACGTCGTGCTTGAGATCTATAACCTGCTAGGGCAGGAAGTGCGGACGCTCGTGAGCGCCAGCATGCCGGCCGGCTATCATGACGTGAACTGGGACGGGAAAGACCGCTCGGGTAACCTCGTTCCCTCGGGCGTATACATCTACCGGATTCGGACGAAAGAATTCTCGACGGCGAACAAGATGATTCTCGTCAAGTGAACCCCGCTTACCTGCCTTCTTTCATTCACGCCAGCTCTTTCGAGGGCTGGCGTTGTCGTTTTTTGACCTGATCAAAACCCTTGCCCCGCTCCCTTTTTATCGTTATGTTGCGCCAAGTTTCAGAAAATTGTGGAACTTTCGAGATGCTCGAAACCGTTTACACCAAAGTCGAGAAGGGCGAACGCCTCACCCGTGAAGACGGGCTGGCGCTGTACGAGTGCAGAGAATTGCCCCTGCTGAGCTTTCTGGCGGACCATGTGCGGCAGAAAAAGAAACCGGACCCGGTCGTCACGTACATCATCGACCGGAATATTAATTATACCAACGTCTGCGTGGATCTGTGCAGTTTCTGCGCCTTCTACCGCCCGGTCGGATCGGACGAAGGATACGTGCTGCCCTACGAGGAAATCGACCGGAAGATCGACGAACTCATCGAACTCGAGGGTATCCAGATCCTGATGCAGGGCGGACTGAATCCGAAACTCAAGATCGAATTTTACGAAGACCTGTTCCGCCACCTCAAGTCCCGCTATCCGCAGATCTGGCTGCACTGCCTGAGCGCGCCCGAGATCGCCTACATCGCCAAGATATCGGAACTCGATCTCGAAAGCTGTCTGCGCCGCCTGAAAGACGCCGGCCTCGATTCCGTGCCGGGCGCCGGGGCGGAAATTCTCGTGGATCGGGTACGGCAGATGATCTCGCGCGGCAAATGCGACGCACAGTCGTGGCTCGAAGTGCACCGCACCTGTCACAAAGTGGGCCTGACGACGACCGCCACGATGATGTACGGGCACGTGGAGACGATCGAGGAACGCATCGACCATATGCTCAAAATCCGCGACCTTCAGGACGAAAGCCTCGCGAAGTACGGCCGAGGTTTCACGGCGTTTATCCCGTGGAATTTCCAGCCCGACAACACCCCGCTCGCCCATCATCCCAACCTGCGCCTGACGACGACGACGGAGTATCTGCAGACGCTGGCGATCTCGCGCCTGATGCTCCACAACATCGATAATTTTCAGGTATCGTGGGTAACGCAGGGGCAGGACGTGGCACAGCTGGGACTGCACTACGGTGCGAACGATTTCGGAAGCCTGATGATCGAGGAAAACGTGGTGAGCCAGAACGGCACGAATTTCAAGGTCACCGTCAAGGACATCGAAAAACTCATCTCCGACGCCGGCTTTCTCCCCAAACGCCGGAACAACCACTACGAATTGATCAACTGATCGGGCCGACCGTGGCCGGTCCTTCGCTCGCCTTATTACTCACTTCTCTTCGCCCGTGAACTCGCCGAACGCGGTCTTCACCTGAACACGCCGCTCGTTCAATACAGCTTCTTCAGCGCCGCCCCGCGATAATAGAACCGGATGATCTGGTCGGCGCTGTATCCCCGCCGGGCCATCTCGAGCGCGCCGTACTGGCACATCCCCACGCCGTGCCCGAACCCCGCGCCCTTGCACACAACCGTCCTGATCGTGCCGTTATCGTTTCGGTCGATGTCGATGCGGAAGAGAGAACTGTAGAGGATGTACTTCTCCCCGCGCAAAACGCGCCGGGCCTGTTCACCGCTGACCACGTAGATGTCCCGCGTGAAGCCGATTTTTAATTCCTGCACGCGCTGGGAAGAGTCCCGTTTCAATATGGCCAGGTTGTACAATCTCTGCCCTTCCAGTTTCGAAAAATCCTCTTCCGGCAGGTCCTTCTGCATTACGAGAGGCAGATTTTTCCTGAGCAGAGATTCCAACTCCTCACCGGTCCACTTCAATTCCCACCGGTGATGCGGTGACTTCTCGCAGAACGCGCGGTCATCGACAATGTCGCTCAGGCGGGTGAGATAGGCCGTCCGGTCGGAAGTTTTCCATACGTCCTCCGCGCTGGCCGTCACGCCGCCGCAGGTGGAGAAATAGACGGCATTGATGGGTTTGCCTTCGAATTCTGCGATCTGCCCCACCGTTTCCAACACGGCCTGGTTCGTGAGATCGCTTTCGCTCGATGCGCCGCCGTAGACCTGATCGTTCACGTCGGCGACAAAATCGTACCCGTTCTTGTATTTCCCTTTATTCCGGACGGCGTACGTTCGGGCGGCAATCGCCTGGGCCTTGGCCGCTTCCAGTTCCGACGTGCTCACTCGTCCGATCTCGTTGCGTACGACTCCCATCAGATACGATTCCATGTCCAGTGAGTTGACCACGTGCAGCACGCTGTCGGCGACAAACGCAGTCAGCGTTCCACGATAGGATTTGCCTCCTAGTTCGAAACGCCCCTCGGCAGCACCGGACGTCAACACAAGCCGGGCGGTCTTCCCCGTCAGGCTCTGCCCGTCACCGAACTCCACCATCCCGTCGGCCCGCCGCAACTGGATCTTCTGGCCGCCCGAGACGATGGCCAGGTCCGTCGTTTCTCCTTCGTTGCGCAAGGCAAACGCCGATGTGCCCAAAACAGAGACCTGCCCGTCGGCTTTTTGAATTAGAACCTTGACGTGAGGTGCGGATCCCGTGTCCGGGAGGCTTCGTGTCGTGACCCCGGCGGAACATCCTATTAAGACAAACATAATCAATAAGATAAGAGCGGTGATGAGCTTCTTCATAGTTTGACCGTTAGGGTTGAATGGGTGTACAAAATATTGCTTTTCGTTTGACATCGCAGAGGGTTTGGGCTATCTTGACTCGCCTTTATGTGAGGAAGTCATGAATGAGATCGTGATGCTGGTACTGTTGCTCGCGCTGTTCTCGGCTTTTTGCGGTACGTTGTTCGTCATGCACCGCTACTATAAATAACCACCTGTCGCTGCAAAATCAATCCATTTCCTCTCCGTTTTCCAGTTTGTCGGATACGATCCGGTAATACTTGATCTTCTTGTGAAGGTTCGTCCGTTCGACGCCTAATTCCGCCGCGGACCTGGTGACGTTCCAGTTGTTTTTCTGCAAGGCCTGCACAATGCAGGCTTTTTCCAGTTCTTCCCTGGCCTCTTTCAGTGTTTTGCCTCCGAAAGCCGCAGAAGAAGCAGCGACTGCCCGATCCGGGAAAACAGGCAGGTCCGTCGGTTCGATCACATCGCCCCCGCTCAGGATCAACACGCGCTCGACCACGTTGCGCAATTCGCGGATGTTGCCCGGCCAACCGTGACGCCGCAGTGCTTCGATGGCCTCTGATGAAAACGCCTTCGGCTTGATCACAGCTTCTTCGGCGCACTGCATGGTGAAGTACTCGACCAGGGCCGGCACGTCCTCCAGACGCTCTCTGAGCGGAGGCATCGTCAGGGGCACGACGCTCAGGCGAAAGTACAGGTCCTCCCGGAATCGCCCGGCTTCGACTTCCTTCTTGAGGTCCTTGTTCGTCGCCGTCAGCACGCGAACATCCACCTTCAGCGTTTTGCCGCCGCCGACCTTCTCGAATTCCCCCTCCTGCAGTACGCGCAGCACTTTGGCCTGCACCTTGAGACTCATGTCCCCGACCTCGTCCAGGAAGATCGTGCCGGTATCGGCCTGGGCGAATTTACCTTCACGGTCCGTTACCGCTCCCGTGTAGGCGCCCTTGACCACGCCGAAGAGCTCGCTTTCGATCAATTCCTCCGGAATCGCGGCGCAATTGACCTTGACGAAGGGCCGTTCCTTGCGCGGGCTCTGCTCGTGGATCGCACGCGCAGCCAGTTCCTTGCCGGTTCCGCTCTCACCCAGGATCAACACACGCGCGGACGTCGGCGCCACTTTCAGGATCTGTTCACGCACACGCTGCAAAGCGGCACTCTCCCCGATCATGTTGAATCGGCCGGACAATTCGCGGCGCAGGTTCACGTTCTCGCTGCGCAGCGTGGCGCTCTCGAGGGCGTTGTGCGCCGTGATCAGGACCTTCTCTTTGGTGAGCGGTTTTTCGATGAAATCGTACGCACCGTTCTTCACCGCCTCGACGGCGTGTTCGATCGTACCGTGACCGGACATCATGATGACCGGTACGGTCGAATCGATCCGGCGCAATTCCTTGAGGATCTCGAGGCCGTTCATGTCCGGGATCAGCAGGTCCAGGAACACGAGGCCGGGACGGTCCGTTCGAAAACGCTCCACCGCCTCCTTGCCTGTTTCTGCCTGAGCGGTCTCGTAGCGGGACGCGCGCAGGATCATTTCCAGCGAGCGCCGGATGTTCTTCTCATCGTCCACTATAAGAATGGTCGCCACAAGGCCTCCGCTCATTTCTTGAACAAACGTCCGGTCACGCGATTCCATACGCTGAAGTCGGCGCACCGAAAGAGCACGGTGAGGCCAACGTAAGACGCGGCGCCCAATCCGATACCCAGGACCGTCCGCATCAGGTACTGCATTCGCAGCGAATACGACGCCAGCCAAGGACCGTCCGTCAGCCAGCGATTGAGGGCCAGGACGAGAGCCATCATGATCGCCGCGCACACAACGAGCTTGTACGAAGTATGCCAGACCTGTCGGATATCGAACTGCACGACGCGTTTTTTCAGGCCGACCGTGAAGAACCCGACCTGGATCGCAAAAGCAACGAGAATTCCGAGGGAAAACGCGGACGGACCGATCCGGAAGGCCAGCAGGTAACTGATCGTCAGATTGATCACCGTCCCGGCCAGCCGGTACCAGAACGGCGTCCATGTGTCCTTGAGCGAGTAAAAGGCCCGCGCGTACAGGTACCACAGACTTTCCAGCGGCACGGCGAGGGCATAGAAAAAGAGAATGCTCCCGGTCATGCGTACGTCTTCGGCATCGAATTGTCCACCCGCGAGGACCAGTCCGATGATCTCGTCGGATAGTACGGCCATTCCCAGACCGGCCGGCAGCGTGAGATACAGGATCTGGCGAAACGAATTCTGAATATTGTAGTTGAAGTTATCGAAGTTCCGCTGGCCGACGTTCTCCGCCAGATACGGAAAGATGGCCGTCACGAAGGATATGCCGAACAGGCTGACCGGGAAGCTCTCGAAATTCAACGCATAGCGAAAGGAGCTGTAACTGCCCTCCTGCAGGTCCACCGACAGGCGTGAATACGCAAGGATCACCACCTGCAGAAGGGCCAGATTCAAGAAATTCGGAATGGCCAGAAAGTACACCTGCCGGATACCCGTCGCCCCCCATTGCCAGGCCCATCGGTACCGGTACTCTGTCCGCATCAAGTCCGCGAGGTTGACCAGGGCCACGAGTGCCGCGCCAATCAATGCCCCGTATGCCGCAGAATAGATGCCCGCTTGCCCGTGGAACAGCACCATACCGAGGATAATGGACGGATTGTACACCACAAGTGCGAGAGCATAGGCGGTGAAATGCTTGTGCGTCTGCAGAATACCGCTGAAGATCTTGCTGACGGCAAAGAAAATCTGGGCCAGCAGGAAAATACGGGTGACGTCGATCACGCCCGCCTTTTCTTCCGCGGGAAAATCCGTACCCAACCACACCACCACGATCTGCGGCATGAAGAGGCCCACCAGCAGACAGATCGCCGTGAATACGCAAAGCGTGATGTTCAGAAAACTGCTGGCCATTCGGTTGGCCTCCTCACGCGAACACTGCGCTACATGTTCCGCGAACACCGGAATGAAAGAAGAACTGGTGACCCCCATGATCAGGATATTCTGCAGCATGTCCGGGATGGTATACCCGTAGTTGTAAAAGTCCGTCTCGAG
Organism: Bacteroidota bacterium; assembly: GCA_037445875.1. Classification (GTDB taxonomy): domain Bacteria; phylum CLD3; class CLD3; order SB21; family SB21; genus JBBIJR01. Next base: position 11,393 of record JBBIJR010000040.1, read on the forward strand.
GCTCGCGCCGAAATAGTGGGCCATCACCTTGTCCCGCACCAGACCCAACGCGGTGCTGAGGAACGTGGCGACGCTCACGAAAAGAGCGGCAATACCGGCCTGCTGGGATCGAAAAATTCTCTTCATGGACGAGTTCCTGATGCCTCTCCGGTACCCGCATGGCGTTTGGCAAATACCGTGACTCGCGCGGCTTCGGCGACAACCCGATAGGATGGATCCAGCCATGAAGCTGCCCGGGACCGGAACCGGGGCGTGCCGATGACCGCGACCCGCTCGAAAGTTTCGCCAATCCGATGCGCCGTGTCGGCGGGCCGTGAGAAGAAATCGTCGGACGATTCGAATCGGTCGAGCTGCTGCTCCAACCTCACCGCTCTCGGCACAACGGACGATGGGGTGTACGCTATCAGGCCGACCGGATGAATGGGGACGGCTTCTCGCCATTCTTCACCGATCGTATGATAGTGCATTCGCAGGTACGGCTGAATGCATCCGCTGAAGCCGTTCGCCCACGATTTGTCGAATTCGTCCGTTCCCTGCCGTCCCACCATCAGCGTGCGGCCGGCGACGTAGTGGGGGCGGACCGTGTCCACTACCGCTGTCTTATCTCTGTCGACTTCGCCGACAACCCACACCCGCAGCACGATGACCAACGTGATAACAACAAGGGCCATCCCGTCGTGTTTCTTGTCACGAACCGGATATCGTATCGTCAGAGGGACCGTCATCAAGATCGCAGGCACGAATCGCGAACTCACCGGATAGAATTCCCCGATTCGAAAAACCGGACTGAACAAAACGAGTACGACGCACACGAGTACCAACCCGAGCACGAAGGGCTGCCTCGCGAACCGCCTCCGCTGTGTCCACAAGAAGACGGCAAGCAATATCAGCAACCCCAGATTTACCGCTGTCAGGGGAAACGGAGCGTCGGTCAAAACGAATCGCGGAAAGAACGTCAACGACGATTTGAGCGAGAGCACCATCTGAGGGAAACTATGGTACAACGCGAGGAGAGGCCCTCCTCCGGAAGGCGCACCGGCGCCATAGACGAAGAGAACAACAAGGCCCGGCAGCAAACACGCGGCCGCCCCCACCCGCTGAAGCGCCGACAGCTGCCGGCGATGGACCACGCACCACGCGGCGGCCGACAGATAGAACAAACCCATCACGAACGCATGCGTGACGTACAACACGAGGGACATCACGACCCACTGCACACCGTGCTTCCGATCGAGCGACTCCATGCGAATCAGCGCCGGCCAGTACGCGATCCACAACGCAAGTCCGACCATGTAGCTGAGAAAACCCATGAAGAAGAAGAAATGGAAGGCGAACATCAGTCCGAAAAACCGCAGCGGGGAATCGCCCGCGACCTCGCGTACGCAAAAGTAATACGCCAGGGCGAAGCATACCGCGTACAGCGACAGGAACACACGGCCGGCTACGTCCATCGGGAAAACGGTTTGCAGCAAGGCCATGACCGCCGTGACCAGCACGTTCGGCGCAGGGACCGGTTCGACCTGCAGACGGTAGTGGTCCGCGACACCGGGCTCTTCGCTCAACAATCCCCAGGTGATCCTGGACTGCAGCAGCCAGTCGTAATAATCCTGATAGGGAAACGTGCGCGGGAGCCAGAAATGCGTCACGACCGTGACGGCCAGCAATACGGCAAACAAGCTCTGCGGCCATCGATCACGAAGGGTAACCATCATACCGTCCGGTTGTTCAGGCGGCCGTTGCCGCTGATGATGCCCTCGATATCGCGGTTCATTTTCAACCGGTCGATGAGCTTCTGGAGGGCGGCCGCCGCCTTGCGAAGACGCTCCGACGCGGAGGTCATTTCGAGGAACGCCTGCTTTTCTTCGAGGCGGAATCCGGCCGTGGCCGGGACCAGAAACGACGCATCCAGCGCGGTCAGCGTCTCCGGCAGGGGACCTCCCGGATCGCGCGCAGCCAGCCGGGTCGCTTCGGTATGCAGGGCCCGAGCCGCCTGCGCCAAAGCCTCCATCTCCGATCGGTCCTCGTCCGGCCCGTCCTGCATCCACTCCACCTCGGCGGTCAGATACGGTTTCTCCGAAACGATGCGGTGGACCATGAACCGGTCACGGCCTTCCACCAGAATATTCATCCGCCCGTCTTCGAACTTCTTGAACACCTGCCGGATGGCGGCCGTGCAACCGACGCGATGGAGATTTTCACCCGTATAATATACGATACCGAACACCGTGTCGTTTTCAAGACACTCCCCGATCAGCAGTTTGTAGCGCTCCTCGAAGATATGGAGCGGAAGAGGCATGCCGGGAAACAACACGACACCGAGAGGAAAGAGTGGAAGCGATTCGGACATATCAAGACTCCTCAGCCGTTTCCAGCATGGCACGGACGGCACGGTGGATCGCAGCGGAAGGTACATCCTCATGCACGATGGCATGTCCCGGACGATCGAGCAGGACAAAACGCAGGCCGCGCACGGCTCGTTTCTTGTCCACCTGCATGCGGTCAAGGATCGCGCCGGGGTTCGTGCGACGGAGGAGACTCCTGACAGACCTCCGGGACACGACCTGAGAAACCGCGGTAAGCAAGAGCGCCATCGTTTCGTCCCGTTCGGCCGGTGACAAAAGGCCGACCTCGGTGGACGCATGCACAGCAGCCGTCATCCCCAACCACACCGCTTCTCCGTGCGTCAGCGTGCGGTAACCGCCGGCGTTCTCCAGCGCATGCCCGAACGTGTGTCCAAAATTGAGCACCATCCGGCGTCCGCGTTCATTCGGATCGGTGCGGACGATCTTCGCCTTGACCACGCAGGACCGCTGCACCGCCTGGGTCAATGCCTCGTGGCTGCCCGCCAGAAGCCTGGTGAAGTTCCGGCGCGTCCACTCGAGAAAATTGCGGTCTGCAATGAGTCCGTATTTCACCACCTCCGCCAGGCCGCTCACACGCTGCCGCTCGGAAAGCGTGCGGAGCACCGACGGCACGAGGAACACGGCTTCCGGCGGATAGAACGCGCCGATGAGATTCTTGCCCATCGGATGATTGACCCCGACCTTCCCGCCGATGGAACTGTCGGCCATGGCGATGACGGTCGTCGGCACGTGCACGAGCGGCACGCCCCGCATGAACGTCGCCGCGACGAAGCCGGCCAGATCCCCGACCACTCCACCACCGAACGCGACCACGACGGCGTCCCTGCGTGCTCCCAGGCGCAGAAGAGAAGTGTACAGTCCCGCGGCCTGCTTCGGCGTCTTGTACCGCTCCCCATCCCCGACGGCCAGAACGGCCCGAACGTTGAGAACCTTTCGCAGGTCGCTCAGCGAATGGGCGTAAAGTCTTTTCAGTGTGCGGTTGGTGATCACATAGACCGGGCGGCCGCCGACATGCCTGCCCAGGCCCGCGGGGAGTTCCCGCAGGCGCTTGCAGAACACGACCGGATAGGCCAGCCCCGTCGGGAGCGTTCTCATCGGTGCTCGTCAGACATTGAATTTGAAATGCATGACGTCCCCGTCGCGGACGACGTAGTCGCGGCCTTCGGTGCGCAGCACGCCTTTGTCGCGGCACGCCTGTTCCGATCCGAGACGGACGTAGTCTTCCCACCATATCACATCGGCGCAGATGAACCCGTGTTCGAAGTCGGTATGGATCACACCGGCCGCCTGCGGGTTTTTCGTTCCCCGATGGATCGTCCAGGCACGCACTTCGTCGGGTCCCGCCGTGAGGAAACTTACGAGGTCGAGAAGTTGGTAGGTCTCGCGGATCAAGGCGTGCAGGCCCGGCTCTTTGAGGCCGATGCTCTCCAGAAAAGCCTGCCGTTCCGCGGCGTCCAGTTCGGCGATCTCCGCTTCGATCTTGCCCGAGATCACGACGACGCGTGCACGTTCCGTCTCGGCGATACGGCGGACTTCCTCCACGTGACCGTTGCCCTTCAGGATGTCCTCCTCCGACACGTTGCAGATGTACAGCACGGGCTTGAGCGTGAGCAGAAACAGATCGCCGATGTGATGCAATTCGGTCTCGGACAATCCGGCCAGGCGCAGCGGCCGTCCGTCGTCGAGTACCGTCTTGACCTTGTGCAGAACGTCCAACTGCGCGCGCGCTTCCTTGTCGCCCGATTTCGCCGTGCGCTCCGTCTGGGGCAGTCGTTTCTGTACGCTTTCGAGGTCTTTGAGTACCAGCTCCGTATTGATGATCTCGATGTCCCGCGCGGGACGGATGGTGCCTTCCACGTGCACGACGTCCGGATCTTCGAAGCACCGAACGACGTGACCGATGGCGTCGACTTCGCGGATGTGGCTGAGGAACTGGTTCCCAAGACCTTCACCGGCGTTGGCCCCCTTGACGAGGCCCGCGATGTCCACGAAGTTGACCGTTGTGTAGATGGTCTTCTTCGGTTTCAGCAGTGCCGACAGTTGGTCGATCCGGTGGTCGGGTACGGTGACGACGCCCACGTTGGGCTCGATGGTGCAGAAGGGATAATTGGCCGAGGCCGCGCCGGCCGCCGTCAGCGCATTGAAGATGGTGGACTTGCCGACGTTGGGTAGACCGACGATACCGCATCGCAAGGGCATGGTGAACGCAATTCCTTTCCAGGATCGCCGTGAATTCGCTCAGGGCGGCTAAAGGTATTCGAAACGGCGGAGAAAAAAAAGGGAAAAGGGGCGAGCGAGGATGTCCCCGCCACGGTCCCAGGATTGACGGTTCTGCGAATTTGTTTGAAATTGCAGACCGATTTCAGTATTCTTGAAAGGAACTCACGCAAGGAGGATCTATGCGATTGACGGGACTTCTGATAGTGATCGCCCTGGCCTCGGCGGCATACGGCCAGGAACGATATGCGATCGCCTTCGGCGGGCAAAGCATCGATATCCGAATCGCCCGACGGACCGCCGAGGGATTCGCCAAAACCATCACCATCAATTCCACGACCCCCATCACGGTCGCGTTCATGAAGAACGACAAGACCGGCCTGAACCGGACCGGCAAATCGATCGCCATCGAATTCAAACGCAACGACAACCTCGAAGACGTGGCAGACCTCACCATCGACGGGACGAACTGGTGGTCCACACGCTGCATCTACTACGTCACCGGCTACGTTTCCCAGGGCTCGATCAGTTTCAACGGCGAAAGACGAGAAGTGGTCAACACGATCTTCTTCCACGAGCAGATGGGCTTTCCGTTCAGCCTGACCCGGCTGGTGAACTGACTTGAATGTTCCAGCTCGAGGAAGTCCACACCTCCGATAAAACCGCCCTCTATCGCCACCTGATCGAACAGGTGCGCCACCTGTTCGAAGGCGAGCGCGATTTCATGGCCAACGCGGCCAATCTGTCCTCCCTGCTCTATCACACGCTGCCGGACGTCAACTGGGCGGGATTCTACCTGCACAAGCACCGGGAACTCGTGCTGGGCCCCTTTCAGGGCAAACCGGCGTGCGTGCGCATAACGCTGGGGCGGGGCGTGTGCGGCACCTGCGCAGAAAAACGGGAGACCATGATCGTGGACGACGTAACTTCTTTTCCCGGTCATATTGCGTGTGACCCGGCGTCGAGGTCCGAGATCGTGGTTCCGATCGTACGCTATCAGCGGTTGATCGGCGTGCTCGACCTCGACAGTCCCGTCGCAGGAAGATTCGACGCAATCGATCGTACGGGTCTCGAGGAGCTCGTTCGGCTGTTCGTGCAGCACACCGACCTTTGATTCATCGCGAAGGCCGGTGGGCCAGCTGCAGCACGACGATCCCTCCCACGATCAACGCCATACCCAGTGCCGTTTTCCCTTCCATCGGCTGATCACCCCTGGCCAGGCCGATCACGGTCCCTGCAATCGGCGACAGCGCAAACGCAATCGCCAGCGCGACGCCCAGGTTGTCCGTGGTCGCGAGCGAGCGATAGAAACTCCACATGCCTAGACTTCCCGCGACCACACCGCCGCCGATGGCGATCATCAGCCAGGCCGACCCGTCGGACCGCAAGGACAATCCCTTCCATTGGTTTATCGACAGCAGACCCAGCACCGCCAGCGCCACAGCAGTCCGCAAGGTGATGCCAGCAATCGGAGCCAATCCGATCGCCCGCAGGCCCGCTTTCTCGAAGTAGCCGCCGATGCCCCACGCCAATCCGGCCACGACGGCAAACACAACGTATTCGCGCATGATCGCCCTCCTCACGATCGTTGATCCACGCGTCCGTACACACTCCACCGCCGGGATGACGATTGCATCCCGCCGGGGGAACCGACCGGCGGATTAAGCTTGTTCTATTCCTTGATGATCAGTCCGACCAGGAGCCCCGCGACGGTCATTTCGACCAGCGTTCCGAGGAACCACACCAGCGCCAGGTTGTAGGGCAGCGGCATGACGGAATACGTACCGTATCCCATCGAGATGCCCCACGCGACTCCGAGGAGAAGGCCGAATTGCAGCCCGTTGGCCATCGTCTTCGGTGCGACCAGCCGCGAGTAGACGAGGACAAACGCGACGGCAGAGATCAGACACACCGCGATCATCAGACCGTGCTTCATTTCTTCCATCGGCCTCCAGAACTGCTGGGTGGCTGCATACGTCGGGGCCAGCAAGACCCCGTGCACCAGGAAATCCAGAACCTGCCAGGCCACAAACACGGCAACGACGGCGAGAATCACTTTTTTCATGGGACCTACCTCCTGGAATGGGTATGGGACTGTTGGGTCAACATACGACAGGAAAAGCAAGTTCGCAAGTGCGTCGAAGGCGGCTCAGACGGCCATGATCTCTCGACGCATCCGTGGCGGCCACTTCTCGACGGCATAGCGCAGCATGGTGCGGGGCATGGCGCGCACGTGTTTTCGGACGAAGGCTTCTTCCGCAGAAAAGTCGCGCTTGCCGATCTCGCGCAGCATCCAGCCCGACGCCTTGTGGATCAGATCTTCCCGGTCTCCCAGCAGCATCTTCGCAACGGCAAGCGCATCCTTGAAATCGTTTTGACGGATGAAATACTGCGTCGTGATCATCGCGATGCGGCGGTCCCACAGGCTTTTCGAACGGGCGAGACGAAACAGGACGTCCCTCTTCCGGCGCTCGAGGTACCGGCCGACGATCGACGGAGCAGACAGATCGACCAGGTCCCAGTTGTTGACGAACCGGCGATGTCGGTAGTACTGCCGGTAGATCGTCGAACGCGTACGCTCGTCACTCTTTCTGAACCGCCGAACCAAAACGAGCAGGGCCAGCAGCCGCTCCTCATGGATCGGCGACCGAAGCAGATCAACGATGTTGTTCATCGGAAAGTCTCCTGCTTCTCGTTCCAGCCGGCGCATCTGAGGAAGCGTGAGGCCGATGAACCGGTCCCCTTCGCCGTATTCGCCCGGCCCGGTCTTGAAGAACCGTCTGGAGGCAGCGGCCCGACGCTCGTTGGCCTCCGCCAGCATCCGTCGGCGCAATTCGGTCAGCGTCATGCGGCGCCTACGAATTTCCGGGCGGCCTCGTCCAAAGCCGATTCGGTGACGTCGTCGTGCGAAGCATGCCAGACGGCACGGCCGTTCACCACGAGGATGACCTGCGGCGACTCGTGGTCCACACCCAGCCGATCGGCGATGCGGTTGGACAGCGCCCGTTGCTCGATCACCGGAACTTTGTACACGGGGATGTCCCTCCGCGCTTCTGCAAAGTGCCGGACATCGTGAAGGACTCCCGCCGAAAGCGGGCACCGGCTGCTATGTTTGTAGAGCAGGGCGGTCCCTTCGGAGAGGGCTTCATCCAGCGTCGACTCCGATTCCAGGTTTCTGATGGCTTCCGTCATATGCTCTCCCTGTAGGCGTGGACTGAACTCCGGGCCGCAACAATCTGGCAAGCGCCGGAATCAATTTCAAGTCCGATCGCGGTCGTCCCTGCGAGTCAATTACTTATTGCATTTATTCGCAAAAATGGCAAGATTCTGATCACAAAGCGTCCCAGTGAAGGATTGT
>JBBIJR010000040.1:19340-31851 GCA_037445875.1 Bacteroidota bacterium
GCAAGATTTTCGATTGGGAATCTCAACGAACACATACACACCCGTCGGAAACGTTGCCCTTTCACTGCTTGCATGCTCTGGCGCGACTCATCTTACCATCCGGCAGGGCGACCAACGCCAACGGTTTTTGATCTCTCCTTAGCAGGATACGTCCGCATGGTAAGGCATCCGGTAATCGGGTTGGCGGTCATGTCGGTACTGACCGCAGGGGCGGGGCATACGCAGGAATACTTCCATGCGCCCCTTCCGTTCAGCATCTACAACGCTCCCACGTCGTTTGCGATCGGCGACATCAATCGGGACGGCGTACTGGATATCGTCGCGGTGGGCAGGAACGAAGCAACCCGCCAGGGTTTCGTCACCGTGATCTACGGAAAGGGGGACGGTACGTTCGTGAGCAAGAACGAAATGCCTGCCGAGTATTTCCCGGTGGACGTGGAGGTCGAAGATCTCGACCGGGACGGTCAGCCCGACATTGTGACGGCCAACGAGGGCGTTCAAACGCTCAATTTCTGGATCAACCAGGGCGGCATGGCCTTCAAGAAAAAAGACCCCATCAAGATCAAAGGGGAACCGAAGATGCTGGCCGTAGGCGACTACAACAGAGACGGGAACAGAGACTTCGTCCTTCTCATGGGTTCGTCGTCCGAATTGCAGTTCTTCAAAGGAACCGGAAAAGCCCAGGCCAAGTTCGTTGCTTCGTGGACCCTCGAGCACGCCCCCGACCACGTGCAGTTCAACAATTTCTCCGAGACCGGATACGATCAGATCCTGATCAAGTACCGCGATGCATCTTACGTCAGTTTGCTAAGCCCGGTCGAAAAATCCGGTAAGTGGGCCTTCCCCGGTGTACGCATCGACATGTACTCCCGGCCTCTGTTCGCTCGACAGGCAGACATCGACGGTGACGGCTTCGAGGACGCTCTCGTGCTGGAGCCGAATTCCGGAGAACTTCGCGTGATCCGGAGCGAAGCGAACGGGCTGCTGCTGGATCAGGTCGGATCCGTCAAGGTGCCGGACGGCGCCCGGTCCTTCGACCTCGGCGATTTCAACGGCGACGCTCACATGGACGTGGCGGTGCTGGATGAGCAATCGGCACAGATCCTCATTTACATCAATAGTGCCACAGGCCACGCAAATCCGAAGGGGGCCCCGACCCGAACGGTCATTTATTACCCCCGCGACGATTCCAAACCCAGAGCCGCCGACGTGGGCATGCTGTCCTCCTTCAAAAGCGTTTCCATGGCCCTGTACGACGGCGAAGGTAAGCTGATCCGCAAGTACTTTGAATTCGATTCTAGCCTGCCGGACGGCCAGTTCACCCTCGAATGGAACGGGACCGATGAAAACGATGTTGACGTGCCGGACGGAAGTTACATTTTTTATTATCGCCTCGGCTCTATCGTGGTCATTCGCCACCTGCAAAAGCCCTGAGGAACTTCCATACAGGATATCTGAATGCGTGAGGTATTGATTCCGCTGATGCTCGGCTTGCTGGTTTCGTCCCTGGAGGGCCAGTCGTCTCGTTCCGTGCAAAGACTCGAGCGCGAAATTACAGCGCTGATCGATCAGCCCTTCATGGACAACGCAACCTGGGGCATAGCCGTCGAATCGCTGGACCGGGGCGACACGCTGTTCTCCCGAAACGCGGACAAGGGGTTCATCCCGGCCTCCAACATGAAGATTTTCACCACGGTGTTCGCCCTGGATCGGCTGGGTCCGGACTACACGTACACGACCCGCGTATTCCTGAAGGGCCGCCGCGTGGACGATTCCACGTTCGACGGCCACATTATTCTGAAGGGTAGCGGTGATCCGACGCTCTCCGGCCGTTTTCGAGACGACCGGACGCTCGCGATTCTTGAAGACTGGCGAGACAGCCTGAAAAGCCTCGGTGTTCGCCGCCTGTGCGGACACGTCATCGGCGACGACCGGATATTCACCGACGAATTCCTCGGCGCCCAGTGGGAGTGGGACAACGAGTCGTACTGGTACTCCGCCCAGTTGAGCGGCCTCTCGTTCAACGACAATTGCGTCGATTACTATGTGACGCCGACGAAAGTCGGCTTTCCGGCCCGTATCCAGACCGTGCCGGCGACCGGTTATCTGCGTATCCGCAACCGCATCGTGACGGTCGCTTCCGAAAGCGAGGCCCGGGAGATCCGCTTCGTCCGCCGCCGCGCATCCAACGTGGTCGATGCGTACGGAGCCGTCGCCCTGCAGGCCGGTACCCTGGTCGGATATGTGACGGTCGAGAACCCGACACGCTACACGGCCACCGTATTCAAGGAACTGCTCGAGCGGGACGGTTGGCGGATCGATGGAGAAGCCCTCGATCTCGACGACCTGCCGGGCTTTTCGTACGATCCGCAATCCGACACGACGGTCACCCAGATTGCCAGCTACCGGTCGCCCCCGCTGAGCGAGATCCTCAAGGTCGTCAACAAGCGGAGTCAGAATTTCTATGCCGAGCAGGTACTGCGTACGGTGACGGCCGTCCAGTCCGGCGTGGGTTCCGCGGCCGAAGCGCTCAGGCTGGAACGGGCCTACTACGATTCGATAGGGTTGAAAACAGATCGAATGGCGTTCGTGGACGGCTCCGGCTATGCGCGCACGAATCAGGTGTCGCCGAACGATATTCTTGCGGTCCTGAAGTTCGTCCGAAAGCACCGCTACCGGAAGACGTTTTACGAGTCCCTGTCCGTCGCGGGTATCGACGGCACGCTGCGTCACCGCATGACGGAGGGACCTGCGTACGGCAATGTGCGCGCAAAGACCGGATTCGTGGACCGGGTCCGGTCCATCTCGGGCTACGTCAAGACGGCCGATGGGGAGGACTTGGTTTTCAGCCTTCTTTGCAATAACTTCACCGTAGACCGAACCGAGATCGAACGCATCCAAGACCTGGTCCTCGCAACGCTCGCTTCGTTCAAGCGATGAAGGAACTGAAAACCAACAAGCTCTTCGACGGCCTGGCCGAGGAGGATTTCCAACATCTGGAAGGATTTGTCCGGATTCGTGACATTCCTCCCAAGACCGTCCTGATGGAAGAGGGTCAACCCGGCGACACGTTGTTCCTGCTGTTGTCCGGACGGGTGCGGGTGACGCGCACGACGAAGGAGGGACAGGAATTACTTCTGACCGAGCGGCAGGACGGCGATTTTTTCGGAGAGATGGCGCTGATCGAGGATGCGCCGCGGTCGGCCCGAGTGGTCACGACGGAACCGTGTACCGTGGGCACGATCGGCAAGGCCAATTTCGCCGACATGATGCAGCAGCACCCCGTTATTGCCTTGAACATCGTCAAGGCCATCAGCTCCCGGCTGCGTCAGTCCAACGACCAGCTGCTTCACGACTTTCTAGAACGCGATCGGCTGCAGCACCGGCAGTTGGAACGTTTCCACGCCCTGTTCGAGTTGTCGCATCAGGTCGCCGCCGCTTCGCATTGGACCGTCTTGTTCCCGGCCGTGCCCGCGACCGTGCGGCGGGCTCTGCCCGGGGCCGAGGCCGTGTTGTTCGCCGCGGACGAGCAGAACGGTGAGTTCTTCAGCGAGCTTTCGTCCGGTGCGGAGCCGCAGCGCGTCTCGCTGCCTCTCGGTGAGACGCAAAAGGCCGTGACGTCTGCCAACGCCGCTGCCCTGGAGAAACTGGCGGTGCCGTTCGTGCCCGCTCTACGGGGCCGGCAGTTGTACTCCTACCGGTTGTTCGACGGCGACCGAAGCACGGGACTGCTCGTGGTGGCGCTTCCTCCTGGACACGCCCTCGCCGAGCAGGACTTCGCTTTCATCGGCACGCTCACATCGTACCTCGAAGTCGTTCTCCGCAATGTGCACCTTCAGGCGCGCATGCTGACCGTCGAAAAACTGTCCGCGGTGGGGCGGGCCTCCAGCTCGTTTCTCCACGACTGCAAGAACCTGATCGCGGTGATCCGCAATTATGCCAAGCTCAGCCTTCAGAGCGACCAGGCTCCCGAACGGAACGAACCGGTTGAACAGATTCTCAAGACTGCAGACTTGATGATGCGCATGTCGAGGGAGGTGTTGTGGTACGCACAGGGACAGCTTCGTCTTCGCAGGGAGACCGTGGCGGTGGAGCAGTGGCTGGACACGGTGGCCTCCCTGGCGCGGGATGATATCCAACGCCGGAGCATTATCCTGCGAGTCTCTACGCCGGGGCCGATCGAGGCTTCTTTCGATGTGGACAAAATGACCCGTGCGGTGTACAATCTTCTCATCAATGCCTGCCAGGCCATCGAACACGATCACGGAGAAATCACCCTGCAAGCGGAGGCTGATGAACAGCTGGAAATCGTCGTGGCGGACAATGGGGCCGGCATTCCGCCCGAAGTATTGCCCAGGGTCTTTGAGCCGTTTGTGACAACCCGTAGCGAAGGAAACGGCCTGGGACTTCCGCTTGTCAAGACCATAGTGGATGCACACGGCGGCGAGGTTCGCGTGGAAAGCAAGGCCGGAGAGGGCAGCAGGTTTATTGTCACGTTACCCATACCGTAATAAAGGACGTCTATGATCAAGCGGATTACCCTGTTTCTTCTTCTTTCTGTTTCATCGACCGCCTTGGCGGGTACCGGCGAGGCGGGCTTTGCGTTCCTGAAAATCGGCGTGGATGCCCGTGCCGCCGGATTGGGCGAAGCTGCGTCCGCCATGGCCTCGGATGCATCGGCGGCGTTTTGGAATCCGGCCGGACTGGCCTTCGTGTCCCGCTCCGGTGTCGTGTTCACGCACAACCGCTGGATCGAGGACGTCACGCACAATTTCGTGGGTTTCACCTGGCGAAGAGGCGGCCAGACCTTCGCCCTGCACTACATAGCCACCGGCGTGAGCGATATCGAACTCCGCGACGAAACGGCCTCCGCGGAACCCCTGGCGTATTTCGATTCGCATGAACTGTCGCTCGGCCTTTCGTACGCCCGGCCGATCGGTGACCGATGGTCCACCGGCGTCACCGTTCGTTATACGTACGAACGCATACAGAACAGCGTTCAGGCCCTGGGTTTCGATGCGGGTGTGTGGTATCGCGCTTACAGCGGCCACGATGGGTCGGACGATCGGTGGCGCATCGGACTCTCCGTGGCAAATCTGGGGTTTTCGGGGAAGCTCGTGGACGAACGTGTGGATCTGCCGGTGCTGGTGCGGCTGGGTTCTTCCTACGACGTGATGCACGACCTCCAGACCCGCGACCGCCTGAGCGTGGCCTGTGACGTCGTCAAGCCGCTGGAGGAATCTACGCGCGTGCATGCCGGGTTGGAATACGCCTGTAGAGGAAAGGCCTTCCTCCGCGCCGGTTATCAACTGGGTTATGAGGCGCGAAGTTTCTCGGCGGGCGTCGGCGTGTCTGTGTGGGAACGACTCCGCCTCGATTATGCGTTCGTACCGATGAAATACAACCTCGGCGCCACGCACCGCGTTTCGGCCGCGTTTGATTTGTAGCAGTACGTCGATCTATGCGGATGTGCGGTCTATCTTCGCTTGGCGAATTCGGTGAGCAGGGAATTGGTGGCACGGAGCCTGCGGGCGAAGGTCGTGCAGAAAGCCCAGAGCACTTTCCGCGCAAAGTTGTCGTCGTCCATAACCATCTTGATGAACTGGCTGTTCCGGACTTCGAGCACCTTGGTGGGTTCGACCGCCGTGACGGTGGCGGATCGGGGTTCACCGTCCAGTAATGCCATTTCTCCAAAGTAGTCCCCAGCTTTCAACGTCGCCACTTCCTCAACCTTCTCCCCGTCCAGTTTCTTGGTCACGCGGACGCGGCCGTCGATGATCAGATAGAAGCAGTCTCCGTTGTCCCCCTCTTTGAATATCACGTGGCCCGCCTCGAATTTCTTCCCCGTGGCGGACTTCAGCACCTTGTTGATGTCTCGCGTCTCCAACCCGTCGAAAATCTCGACGCCTTTGATCAACTCCTCCAGCACACGATGTTGTGAATCTGCCATGACAGGTCCCCCGAGTTACGTTCGTGCCTCGTAGTTCTTCCGCATGAATTCTTGAAAGGCCTTCTGCTTCTCCTTGATCGACCGCCACCACGATTCGTTGCGTACATACCATTGGATCGTCTCGACCATCGCTTCATCGAATCGGTGTTTTGGTTTCCATCCGATCCGCCCGATCTTGTCGCAGTTCACGGCGTAACGCCGGTCGTGGCCCGGCCGGTCGGGCACGCGCTGGATCAGTGCGTCCGGCTTGTTTAGGACCTTGAGGATCAACCGCGTGATTTCCGCATTCGTCTTCTCGTTGCCTCCGCCGATGTTGTAAATCTCGCCGACCTCGCCGTGATGCAGAACATGGTCCACCGCCTCGCAATGATCGAGCACGTACAACCAGTCCCGGACGTTCATCCCGTCGCCGTACAGGGGCAGCGGAAGGTCGTCGATGGCGTTCGTAACAAAGAGCGGAATGAGCTTTTCCGGGTATTGATAGGGTCCGTAGTTGTTGGAGGCACGGGTGATGATGGTCGGCGTGCCGTATGTGCGATGATAGGCCCGCACCATCATGTCGCCTCCCGCTTTGCTCGCCGAGTACGGACTGTTCGGAGCGAGCGGTGACGTTTCGTAGAACTCACCACGGTCGATGGATCCGTAGACCTCGTCCGTCGAGATCTGAATATATCGCTGGATCTTGAATTTACGGGCGGCCTCGAGCAGCATCAGCGTACCCTCGACGTCCGTCTTTACAAACGAATGCGCTTCGTGAATCGATCGGTCCACGTGCGTCTCCGCCGCGAAGTTGATCACGGCGTCCACGTCCGCCGCGTGGCGTTCCACGACTTCCCGATCGCAAATATTACCGTGCACAAATCGGTACCGCGGATTGCCCTCCAGATCGGCAAGATTTTCCCGGTTGCCCGCATACGTCAAGGCGTCGAGCACCACGATGCGGTAATCCGGATGGCTCTCAAGCATGTACCGGACGAAATTACTTCCGATGAAACCGGCCCCGCCGGTTACGAGGATGGTCTGCAAGCAATCGACTCCTGTAATGGTTACGCAGCGCGTTTCAGACTGAGCAGATACAGCACGGCCATGCGGATCGCGACGCCGTTGAGCACTTGATCGAGAATCAGGGAATGCTCGCTGTCGGCCACGTCGCTGGTCATTTCCACGCCCCTGTTGATGGGTCCGGGGTGCATGATCGTGATCGGCTTCGGCGCTTCCGCCAGCCGTTCAAGCGTGATCCCGAATTGCTGGCGATACTCGCGCAGGGACGGGAACAATTGCGCCGCCTGGCGTTCGAGTTGAATACGCAGCACATTCAGCACATCCGCCTTACGGATGGCATCGCCGATGTTCGTGTATACGCGAAGGTTCATGTCCTGAATGCGATGCGGCAAGAACGTCGTGGGACCGCACACGCCGACGTCCGCGCCCAGGGTCTTGAGGCCGAACACGTTGGACATCGCGACCCGGCTGTGCACAATATCGCCCACGATCACCACGCGGAGACCTTTCAGATCTCCGAATTTCTCCTTAAGCGTAAACAGGTCCAGCAGCCCCTGCGTGGGATGTTCGTGCGCGCCGTCGCCCGCATTGATGATGTTGGACTTCAGGCGCTCGCTCAGGAACTGCGCCGCACCGGCCGCCGCGTGTCGGATCACGACCATGTCCACCTTCATGGCCTCGATATTGCGGGCCGTATCCTTCAGCGTCTCGCCCTTGACCGTGCTGCTGGCGCTGGCCGTGAAATTGATAGTGTCGGCCGACAGGCGCTTCTGGGCCAACTCGAAGGAGATGCGCGTGCGTGTCGACGGCTCAAAGAACAGGTTGACGACCGTGAATCCCTGAAGCGTGGGAACCTTCTTGACGGGTCGATTGAGAACTTCCTTGAATGAGGTTGCCGTCTCCAGGATCAGTTCGATCTCCTCCCGGGTCATACCCTCCAGGCCAAGAAGGTGACGGCTTCGCAATTCCATTTTAATTCGGCATCCGAAGTGGTCGGCTCAACTCGCGGAATATATCAGGATGGTCCTACACAATCAAGAGGAATTCCCCCTTTGAATGCTCGCGTCGACACGCCCGTGCGGCGTAGAACGGGTAATGGGAAACCTCTGAAATGCCCGGAATTCCGCTTAGAAGAGCTTGCGGTCAAGAACCTCCTCCTGAGCCTCTCGTACGCGCTCCACATCCATCAATACTCGATTGCCACGATCTTTAGCTTGTGGAGCATAGAGGCAACTACCTCAAATGTCAAGAATCCTCTTGGGCTTCAACCCAAGTGTGGGTCCGTCCCAACGTACGCGGATAGACTGCCCCTGGCGGGCCTACTTTCCAGTTTGTCTGCAAAAGGCTTATCAATTTGACTCGTTCAAGATACAACACAACCCCGCTGCCTTGTGACCAGGAAACAGCCTTTCGATCGCGACATTCAGATATGTTTCCCTCCTTGAACGAGGCGGCCGGTTTTTTTACATTGCCGTTGGCGTTGCGAAACCGACACAAGGATGAGGACACCATGAAAACCGTTGAAGCGTACGATCCGGAAGTCTTTGCCTCGATCGTGGGTGAGAAGAAGCGGCAAAACGACACGCTGGAGATGATCGCCTCTGAGAACTTCGTCAGCGCGGCCGTCCTGGAGGCCGCCGGAAGCGTGCTGACCAACAAGTACGCGGAAGGATATCCGGGGAACCGGTATTACGGCGGCTGCGAATGGGTCGACGTTGCCGAGAATATTGCCCGTGAACGTGCGAAGAATTTGTTTTCGTGCGAGTACGCCAACGTGCAGCCGCATTCGGGCAGCCAGGCCAACATGGCCATCTATTTTTCCGTTTTGCTGCCGGGCGACACGATCATGGGCATGAACCTGTCCCACGGCGGGCATCTGACCCACGGCAGCCCGGTCAATTTCTCCGGCAAGATGTACAAGGTGGTTGCGTACGGAGTGCGGAGGGAGGACGGGCAAATCGATCACGACGAGCTGGCGCGGACGGCTCGCGAGCACCGGCCGAAGTTGATCATCGCCGGCGCAAGCGCGTATCCGAGATTCTTTGATTATGCGAAGGTTCGGGTCGCCCGCGAGCACAAACCTCAAGTGATCATCGCAGGCGCGAGCGCGTACCCGAGGTTTTTTGAGTACGAACTTTTTCGGGAAGTGGCCGATGAAATCGGAGCGTACCTGATGGCCGACATGGCCCATCCGGCGGGTCTCATCGCCGCAGGAATTCATCCGAGCCCTGTTCCTCATTGCCACTTTGTCAGCACGACCACGCACAAAACGCTGCGCGGGCCGCGCTCGGGGCTCATTCTGATGGGCAAAGACTTCGAGAACAAGATGGGCATTGTGGCGCCCAAGTCGGGCCGCGTAAAGATGATGTCGGAGATCCTCGACTCAACCGTGATGCCCGGCATTCAGGGCGGGCCTCTGATGCACGTCATCGCGGCCAAGGCCGTGGCCTTCAAGGAGGCCCTGGAACCTTCGTTCAAGGTGTACGCTCAACAGGTTGTACGGAACGCCCGGGCGTTGGCGGAGGCGATGATGAAACAAGACTATCGCCTGGTTTCGGGTGGTACCGACAATCACCTGATCCTGGTCGATCTTACCAACAAGAACCTCACGGGCAAGAAGGCGGAACAGACCCTCGAACACGCCGGGATCACGGTGAACAAGAACATGGTTCCGTTCGACACGCAGAGCCCGCTGGTGACGAGCGGCATCCGTATCGGCACGGCCGCGCTGACCACGCGTGGGATGAAAGAAAGCGAGATGCAGACGATTGCCTCGTTCATCGATCGGGCACTGCGCAGCCCCGACGATTCCGGGGCCCTCTCGGCGATCAAGGAAGACGTTAAGGTTCTGACGTCGAGATTCCCGCTGTATGCGTGAGGAACACCCTTTCTCTTCCGTTGGCGCCCCGCAGTTGCCGGAGCTCCCCGTGGCAGGCGTCGGCTAAATCCGTCCTTCACTCCTGAAGTGGACAACGATCCCATGGAGTCCCGTTAAGGACGCGATATCTATGGACAGCAGGCGATAGAAGCTCGAGGTCCCGCAGGGACGAGAGGTTACTGACGAGCGTCCGGGGCAGAGACTGCAAGCGCGACTATTTTGCCCCGGGCAGGACTTCGTTCTGTTTCGTTGGTGCATCTCGACCGTCCGAGGCGAAATCACCACCGATAGGAAACAACGATCACAAAAAAAGGCCGTCTTTCGACGGCCCTTTTTCAGAAGCTCTTGTCAGGATCTATCAGTACTTGATCTTCACTTCTTTCAGGTTACCGTCGGCGTCGCGGAACTGGATCTTGATCTCTTCCTGCAGCTGACCCTCGTCCGGAATGTCGCCTTCCTTGGTCTCCGTGATGTTCACGTTGCCGTCTTTGCCGGAAGTGCCCGTCTGACCCACACCCACGGTCGCCGTTTGCCCCGACGTCTTGTTCGATAACTCGATCAGACCCTCGAGACCGATGATGGTTGTGCCCTGGTCGCCTTCGATCACCCAGAATTCCGTGCCTTTGACCGAAGCGACCGAGGTCGGCGTGGCGACCTGGAAGGAACCCTTTTGTTTCGATACCTTCACAAATAACTCGCCGACGTCCATCACGATCTGCTTGGAAATCGTCTTGCCCTCGTAATTACCCTGGACCTTGAGCACGCTATTAGGTTTCACCTTGACGACGCTCTTGTCGTCGAGGAACATCACCGCAGCGTAGCCGTCCTTCTTGGTCTGCACTTCGTTGCCGGAGTACAATTTGGAGCCTTTGGCCATCTTGGCCCATCCTTTGGCCTGCCTGGCCTGCACGTCGCCCAGCGTCTTCAGGACGACCGCCACGGCCTTGCTCTCCCCGGCCGCGCCGAGGTAGACCGACGTGCCGACCGCCACACAAGCCACGGTCAAACCGACGATCATTTTCACTATAAAGGTTTTCATAAATCTTCTCCGCTGAGCGTTTCGATTACGGTTTGATTTCAACTTTATAGACATCCGGCAGGTCTCCGAGCTTGGTCCGCAAGTCCGTCACAGTGGCGGCCGTCCCGTTGATCTCGATGCTGATGGCCGAATAACCTCGCAGTTCATTGACAATCGCCTCCCCGGTGGACAGACTCCGCAGGAGATTCAGGATTTCATCCGTGTTGATCCCGCCGCCCACGCCGATCATCATCGCCGTGTTGCTGACGGTGAACGAGTTTATGGCGCTTGTCACGAGATTCTGCGATCCGGTGATCGGGTCTTCCTGGATCATCGTCACGCGGTAGCAATATTCTCCTTCCAGCAAGCCGGGGTTCCACGTCAGGTTGTTTTCGAGCGTCGTTACGTTACCGCCGGAAATGGGTCCACCCGCCGTTGCCTGGAACGTATTGGTACCGTTGATCTCGAGGAGCACGCGCTGAGACGAAGTCCTCAGTGCATCTTCATACGATTGTTCCGCCCGTACCTTGGCAAAGTTCAGCTGGAACTTGTTACCCCCGACGGCCGCCCATTGGAATAGAGGCAGCGGACCGACCTGGCTGCCGTTACCGGGCACGATCAAGTCGACCGTTGCGCCCGTCAGTACTTCGATGCTCAGGCTGCCGCAAAGGTCGGCCAGCGTAGGATTGCCGCCGTTCTCATCGGTGACGGCAAAGTCAAAATGAAAACTCCCGCTCGGAATGCCGCCCGACAGGCTGTTGCGGTATCGCTCGCTGATGCGAGGACCCACAAACGCCTGCGCCCGCACGGAAGTGATGTTTCCGTTGATGAACTGAGGAACGCTCACAAAGTAAGTGCCCGGCGGAACAAACAGCGTCACACGCATTTCATCGCCCGTGCCAAAAACAGTCTGCCCCGTACCCGCTCCTTGAAAGAGAAAAATGGCCAGATTGACCTGACGCTGTACGGTTCCCGAATTGGTGAATTGCACTCCGAAGCGCTCAAAGCCTGCCGTGCTGACTGTTCCGGCATTGGTGGAGCCGCCGAGTCCCAATAAACCGATCGGGAAAAACTGGAAGGTCAAGGGCGTCGAAGGCAACAGGCTGATTTGCAATTCGCCGCCGTACAGCGAGCAGTTCTGGGCCTGGAGTCGGTGCTCTGAGACCATCAGCGCCAGAAGGACCCATGCGCTGATCATGACTTTGTACTTCATAATAGCTCCTTGCGAATCAATCGCATTTTATGAAAATAATTTCTAAGCTTCGGAGTCGGATTGAGCGGTGTCGTGTGTGCCTGAGTCCCAATATAACCGCCTGCGTGAATGCCGGGCTGTGACAACAATCACAAGTAAAACGATTTTGAAACAAGAATTCCTAACGCTTGGTTTTTATTTGTTTAAATGGAGGAGTATCACCCCTCTGCCATTCCTGATTGTTTGTACAATCTGGGGCCGCTTCAGTCTGCTAACTTTCACAGTCGGTCTATCGTTGATACTGTTCGGCGAAGTGATAAGAACCTGGGCAGCAGGCCATCTGGGACCTCTCTCACGGAGCACCGACACTGCCAGGGCCGAGAGACTCGTTACCGCCGGGCCCTATGGCCACGTGCGAAATCCCATGTATAGCGCTAATATTTTAATATATTTAGGATTCGCCCTATTGTC